>CAZBMH010000013.1:0-44547 GCA_964492685.1 uncultured Micropruina sp. | reverse complement strand
TGAAGATGGGCGGCAACCTGCTGCTGCTCGACGAGCCGACCAACGACCTGGACGTGGAGACCCTGCAGTCGCTGGAGGACGCCCTGCTGGAGTTCCCAGGCTGCGCCGTGGTGATCTCCCACGATCGCTGGTTCCTCGACCGTGTCGCCACCCACATCCTCGCGTGGGAGGGCAACGACGACGACGAGTCCACCTGGTACTGGTTCGAGGGCAACTTCGCCGACTACGAGGAGCGCAAGATCGCCCGCCTCGGCGCCGAGGCCGCCCGTCCGCATCGGACGACGCACCGTCGCCTCACCCGGGGCTGACCCGGCCTCACGACGCCGGCCGCTCGGCGTCACCCGAGCACCCTGCCGGACGGCGGCCCGCCACACAGGCGGCCGCCGTCGGCCCGCCCGAAAGGTTCCTCATGAGCGAGCCCCGCATCCCGGTCAGCTACGTCTTCGACTCCTACTGCGGCTGGTGCTACGGCTTCGCCGGCGCCTTCGGATCGTTCGCGGCGAGCCACGCGGACCGGCTGGACCTCACGGTCATCTCCGGCGGCCTGTTCACCGGTGACCGCGTCGTCCCGATGGCCTCGCTGGGGTTCATCCCCGAGGCCAACCGTCGGGTCAGCGCGCTGACGGGCGCGGTGTTCGGCGAGGCCAACGCCCGGCTGGGCGCCGACCCCACGTTCCTCCTGGACTCCACCGACGCCGCCCGCGGCTTCGCCGCCCTGCGCGCCCAGGCCCCCGACCGGGCGCTGGAGATCGCCCACGCCTGGCAGCTGGCCTTCTTCCGCGACGGCCAGAGCCTCTCCCGCTTCGAGACGGCCCGAGACGTCGCCGTCGGCCTCGGGCTGGACCCGGACGCCGTGGCCGCCGCCCTGGCGGATCCGGCCAGTCTGCGGGCCGCCCTCACGGACTTCGCCCGGGCCCGGGCACTCGGCGTCACCGCCTACCCGACGGTGCTGGTGCACCTTCCCGACGGCCGCACCGGCCAGCTCGGCAGCGCCGTCAGCACCGCCGCGGAGCTGGCCGATGGCTTCGAC
This sequence comes from uncultured Micropruina sp., assembly GCA_964492685.1. Taxonomy (GTDB): domain Bacteria; phylum Actinomycetota; class Actinomycetes; order Propionibacteriales; family Propionibacteriaceae; genus Micropruina. Next base: position 43,517 of record CAZBMH010000013.1, on the reverse strand, counting down.
AGGCTCGTCGGGGGAACCGGGGGCTGACGGCGGGCTCCCGCTACGCCGCCCCGGCCAGCGCCGCCTGCGGCTCGGGCGCCGGGGACGCCTCGAACTCCTGGGCCCCGTCGTCGCCGTGCTCGTCGTGGGTCGGCTCGGCCACCTGCCGCTCGCGGCGGCGGAACGTGCTCGTGCCCCGGCACAGGTCGTGGCCCACGGACGTGGCCTCCAGGACGAAGCGGTCGACCTGCTGATCGTCGCGGGTGAACGTCGACATGGTGAGCCGACCGGTCACCACCACCGCGTCGCCCTTGGCGATACTGGCCTTCACGTTCTCGGCCAGCTGGCGGTTCTTGCACAGCACGCTCAGCCACAGCGTGGTGCCGTCCTGCCAGGTGCCGTTGCGCAGCAGCCGGTCGGTGCTGGCCAAGCGGAAGTTCGCGTAGGTCCACTCGTGGGCCCCGCCGCCGTGCACCTCGACGTCGGTGCCGACGTTGCCGGTCAAGCTGATCGATGCGGACATGGTCAAACGCCTCCTTGGGGATGGGACTACCTCACCCCCACCCTCGGAATCCGCCCGGCGCGATCACCCACGCCACGACAACGAAAACCGGGCAGCGCACAGAATCAGGACTGGGTCGCCAACCTGGCCGCCGCCGCGCAGGCGACGTAGCGCTGCCGCTCCGCCTCGACCGGACCGACGACTTCCTCGTCGGTCACCGCCGCGATGGCCGCGTGCAGAATGCGCTCGGCCCGATTCGCCTTGAAGCGGGCCCCCAGGTTGACCCCGATCGCGCTCAGGCCGGCCAGCAGCAGCCCGCCGCCGATCCCGCCCCCCAGGACGAGCCACGCGGCCGGCAGCCCCCACCAGGTCACGGCCGGGAGCGCCTGCATGCCCGTGGCCAGCAGCACCGGCCCCGACACCAGCCAGCCCGCGCCGACGACCGCGGCGATCATGAACAGCCACTGCAGCACCCGCACCAGCGTCCACCAGCCGTTGCCGACGTTCAGCTCCAGGTCGGCGCGGGCGATCGCGGTGTCGAGACGGTCGAGCAGCAGCGCCTCCCGGCCGCGGGCGGCGGTGCGGACGGCGTCGGCCCAGCCGCGCGGCAGGCCGGCGGCGGCGGTGTCGATCAGCTCGCGAAGGCCGCGGTCCACCCGGGCCCGCTGCACCGAGTTGGCCCCCGGCAGGGACGTGCGGCTGACGCCCGTGGGGGCCAGCTGCCGCGACCCCTGGTCGAGACGAAGGGCGCGCAGCGGGTCGGGACGGAACCGGGCCAGCCACGTCACGAACGGCCAGCCGGTGGCCAGCCCGCCGCGGTGCTTCCAGGCCGCACGGACGCCCTCGACGACGATCGGGACCCCGGCCGCCTCGCCCAGGGCGGCGACGACCGCGTCGTGCTGCCGCCGGTCGATCGGTGCCACCGTCCCCTGCCCGAGGTCGGCCACCAGGTCGCCGGCGGCCACCGCCACGTCCGCGGCGACCCGCTTGGCCACCATGCGCTTGTCGCTCACCGTGGCGGCGAGCAGCGTCCGCACCTCCGGGACGCCGACGCCGTTCAGCGCCGACATGGACATCAGCCGGGTCTTGGCGAGGCCCTCGGCATCGAGCAGCCGGCGCAGGTCGGCGAGGCAGCGCTCCAGCTCGTCGCCCCACAGGCGATCAGCCTGGTTCAGCACTACCACCATCACGTCGGCGTAGGGCGCCAGCGGCCGCAGGTAGTGGTCGTGGAGCGCGGCGTCGGCGTACTTCTGCGGGTCCACCACCCACACCAGGACGTCGACCAGCTGCACCAGCCGGTCCACGGTCACCCGGTGGCTGCTCTCGGTCGAGTCGTGGTCGGGCAGGTCGAGCAGGACGAGGTTGCGCAGCGTCGGGTCGCCGGTGGGGATCAGGTGCCGCCGGGGCACGTCCAGCCAGTCGAGCAGCGCCTGCGGCAGCTCGGTGCCCCAGGCCACCGCCATCGCCTGGGAGGTGGTCGGGCGCCGGACGCCTGTGGCGGCGAACTCCGTCCCCGAGACGGCGTTGAACGTGGACGACTTGCCCGAGCCGGTGGCCCCGGCGAGCGCGACCACCGTGTGGTCGCCGCTGATCGCGAACCGCTCACCGGCCCGCTTGGCGACCACACGGGCGCGCTGCACCACGTCCGGATCGGCGCGACCGGTCGCCAGCTCGGCGGCCTCGGCCAGCGCGCGGAGCCGTTCGGCGAGGCCCACCTGCCGGCTCATCGCTCCCCCGCGTCCGGGTACTCGGCGACGATCTCGGCCTCCACCACGTCGTCGGCGACGCGGGAGGGGAGCCGACGCGTCGCGTGCGCCCCCTCCAGCATGGGCATCATCGGCGCGGGAAGCGCGCGTCGGGCCGAGTCGATCTCGGCCCCCGTCGGCGGCGTCAGCCGGTGGTCGGCGGCCCGGGCCTCGTTGAGCACCACGGTGGCCGCGCGCAGGGCGTCGGCCTGCTCGGGGCGCGCCCCGACCTCGTCCAGGATGGCGAGGAAGCGGGCGAGCTCGGTGGCCTGCAGCGCCTCCACGCGGGCGTCCAGGTCGTCCTTGGCGCGCTTGGCCAGCCGGCGTACCGCGTCCTCGCCGAACACGGCCTCCAGCACCCGCTGCGCCAGCACGGCCGTGCCGCCGGCCACGCCCACCTCGGCACCCGACAGCCCCGCGGTGTGCGAGAAGACGAGCATCATCAGCGCCACCCCGACGCCGTTGACCCCGAGCGCGAGGAAGCGGGCTGTCGACTTCTTCGAGCTGCCCTCCCCCTGGACGAGCTCCAGGACGTCGGCCTGCCAATTGCGGATCGCCAGGGCCGCGGCGGCCGGGTAGCCGTCCGAGGCCCGGGTCAGGTCGCCCTTCGCGCAGGCCAGCAGCTCCCGTCCGGCCGGGTTGCCCTGCCAGGCGACCTCGGTGCGCTCGGCGGCGGCCTCGCCCTCCTCGCGGATCAGCGTCTCCAGCCCGGACTCGACGGCCAGCTTCACCTCGTTGATCTGCTTCGGCTCGCCGCGCAGCGAGGCCATGAGCCGGTCCCGCAGCCAGCCGATCTTCTGCTCCACGGCCCGGAAGAACTCGCCGGTCCCGACGAAGTCGTGCCAGCGGGCCAGCACCTCGCCCCGCAGCAGCGTGCCGTCGGCGGTCTGGACGTTGATGGTGCGCACGGCCTCGGCGTAGGACTTCTCGGCGTCCGAGCGGAGCTGGCCGAGCGCCTCCGCCTGGTCATCGACCGCCAGGGCCAGCCCGGGGGCCTCGCGCGCGACCGCGCCGATCGCCCCGTCCAGGGTCTTCAGCACCACCGCGGCCCGGACGGCCGTGTCGGCGGCCAAGTCGGCCAGCCACTCCCGGATCGGGGCCACCGCGGCGTCGGGGAGCAGCCCGTCCGCGTCGGTGACGGTCTCCGGGACGGCGAACAGCGGCGAGTTACCCAGGCCGCGCTCGGCCATCATCTGACCCAGGTGCGCCGGCACGTCGCCGATCGCGGCCGGCGGCACGCGCTGCAGGACGACGGCCACCGCCGCGCTGCGCTCCGCGGCCGACACCAGGTAGTCCCAGGGGACGGCGTCGGCGTAGCGGGCGGCCGTGGTGACGAACAGCCAGAGATCGGCGGCCGCGAGCAGCTGGGCCGCCAGCGCCCGATTCTCGGCCACCACCGAGTCGATGTCGGGGGCGTCCAACAACGCCAGCCCCCGCGGCAGCGTCGGTTCGGGGACGAGTTGCAGGGTGCTGGTGTCGTTGGCCGACTGCAGCGTGCGGGCCAGGCCCGGCAGGATCCGATCGGAGGTGAACCAGAGCGCGTCGTCGGGGTGGTAGACCAGCACCGGGGAACGGGTGGTCGGACGGATCACCCCCGGACGGCTCACCACCCGTCCGATCATCGAGTTGATCAGGGTGGACTTGCCCGCGCCGGTCGAGCCGCCGATCACGGCCAACAGCGGGGCGTCGAGCCGGGAGAGCCGCGGCAGGATGTAGTCGTCAAGCTGGGAGACCAGGTCCCGGGCGCGCGCGCTTGCCTGGACGCTCCCCGGGAGACCCAGCGGCAGCCGGACACCGGCCAGCGCTGCACGCAAGCGCGTGAGGGCCTCCACCAGTTCGGTCGCGCTCATCTCCCCCCTACCTGGATGGCGGTCCCCACGTGGGATCGACTGGCGAGTATGTGGGTGATCCTAGTGGTACAGGACCACCCGGCTGCGCCCACATGCCACCAAGCCCCTGGGGGCCCGGATACGAGGGAGGCGGGAACTCGCCGGGGCGGGGCCGCCGCAGCCGGGGCAGCGTCAGCTTCTGACCCCGGGGGTCGTCCACGGCCAGCGGCCGCAATGAGCCGATCAGCTCCAGCAGTTCCTTGGCACGGGCGGACGCGGCCGCGTCGATCACGCCCCGAACCTCGGCGTCGCGCAGGTAGGCGAGCTCGGTCAGCGCGCGCTGCAACCGGACCGTGGCTACGAAGTTCGTCCAGCCGCGGGTGAGCGCCACGAGCAGCGCCCAGAGCCTGGACCGCTGGCGGGAGGCGACCACGGGGTCGGCGGCCGGAAGCCAGCCCATCCGGACGTAGTCGCCGAGGCGATGGCGGATCAGCCGCCCCTCGGTCACCACCTGCCGCACGCCGAACATGGCCGCGCTGAACACCAGCGGCAGGGCGACCAGGAAGTAGAGCAGCTGCTGGCCCATCCCCTGGCTGAGGCCTGCCTGGGAGTTGAACACCATGTGCAGCAGGGCCGCGATCAGGTAGCCCGTGACCGGCGCGAGCACCCGGACCACCTTGCTGTGGGTGCGCAGCGCCACCACGAGACCCACTCCGGTCATCATCGTGAAGAGCGGATGCCCGAACGCCGTCGCGACGCCGCGCAGGAACACCAGGCTCTGCACGGCGGCCTGGGCGTCGCCCACCTCGATGGTCTGCGAGCTGTACACGATGGCGCGGGCGTAGTAGATGATGTTCTCGGTGAACGCGAAGCCGGCCGCCGACAGCCCGGCCAGCGCGATCCCGTTGAGCTTCGTGGTGAACCGATAGCGGACGAGGATGGCGATCCAGAACAGGATGCTGGCCTTCGCGGACTCCTCCACGAACGGGGCGATGTAGATCGCCGCCCGGGCGCCCGTCGAGGGGTCGCCGACGCCCGTGATCGACAGCTGCTCGGCGGCCCACGTGTTCACGTGGAGGCTGATGAAGGTGGCCATCGAGCCGCCCCAGCCCAGCGCCAGGTACCACAGCAGCGGTCGCTGCGGCCGGAACCGGTCCGCCAGCAGGAACAGCGCGACCCAGAACGCGAGGGTCGGCCAGGCGTAGCCGGCCGCCTCCCGGATCGCGCTGGCGTTGATGCCCGGGACGACGCCGTCCTTGGTCGGGATGTCGGCGGTGATGGTGAGGTATTGCGAGACGAGCGCGGCCGCGAAGATCAGGGTCATGCCGATCGTGACCCACGTCCACGAGCTGGTGAGGATCCGCCGCGGCAGGGGGCCGGAGCGGGTCTGACCGTCGGGGATGCCGTTGAGCCGACGCCGGTGGGCAGCGATCGAGGCGGACGACATGCGGCACAGCGTACCGGGGCAGCGGCCGAGTCGCCGTGGACGCCCCCGCAGCCCGACGACCGACCCAGAGACGGGCAGGGCGGGGACTGCTAGCGTCGCCGGATCGGGTCCGACCGCGACCCCAGGAAGCAGAGGGGCCATGAAGATCGCCGTCCTGGGAACGGGCATGGTGGGCCGGGCGCTGGCCGGACGATGGGACGAGCGAGGTCACGAGGTGACGCTGGGCACGCGGAACCCGGAGCGGACGCTGGCGGCCCTCGCGGACGGCGGTCCGCTGGCCGACTGGATCGCGGGTCACCCCGGCGTGACGCTGGCGAGCTTCGCCGACGCGGCGGGCTGGGGCGAGGTGGTGGTGAACGCCACATCGGGCGCCGTTACGCTCGACGCCCTGGGCGCGGCCGGGGAGGCCAACCTCGCCGGCAAGGTGCTCATCGATGTCTCGAACCCGCTGGACTTCACCGCGGGGATGCCACCCACCCTGTTCGTCAAGGACACCGACTCCCTGGGCGAGCTCGTCCAGCGCAGCTTCCCCGCGGCCCGCGTGGTGAAGACGCTGAACACCCTCAACGCCGATCTCATGGTGCATCCGGAGGCGCTCCCCGAGGCCACCTCGGTGTTCGTGTCCGGCGACGACGCCGAGGCCAAGGCCGTCGTGGTCAGGCTGCTGCAGGAGTTCGGGCATGCCGACGTGATCGACCTGGGCGGGATCGAGACCGCCCGCGGTCCGGAGCTATGGCTGCCGCTGTGGCTGCGCCTGATGGGCGCCCTGGGCACGGCCGGCTTCAACCTCAAGATCGTCCGCTGACCCAGCGCGCGTCCGGCGAGCCCGCCCAGACGCCGGGTTGAGATGCGGCGCCGCCGCGTCATTTTTGCCCATACATTTGGGTTTAAGGAGCACGACGCTCGCGCCCAACCGAGGCAACCCGGCCAGGAGCGGCGGCCGGCCGCGACACACCCGCTCTCCTCGACCGCCCTCCGCCGATCCGCTTTCACTCGGGCCCTGGCGCCGCGCCACACCCGCGGCGTCGACGCCGTCGGCTCAGGAGGGAAGCGCCATGTGCAACTACTGCGGTTGCGAGAATCTCCAGGTGATCGGTCGCTACATGGCCGAGCACGTCGCCATCATCAACGCCGCGGGCGACCTGGAGCGCGCGGTGGCCGCGGGAGACCTCGCGCTGATCGCGCACCGCTGCACCGATCTCGCCGACCTGCTCCACCCCCACACCCAGTCCGAGGAGGTCGGGCTCTTCGCCGTCATGCGGCGGGACGACGACTTCCGGCCCACCGTTGAGTCGCTGCGCCGGGAGCACCTCACCCTGGACGAGCAGCTGGACGCCATCGCCGCGGGACGCACCGACTTCCTTCCGGGGTTCATCGGCGACCTGCGCGACCACATCGACCGCGAGGAGAACGGCCTGTTCCCCGCGGCGGCCGTCTCGCTGACCGCCGACGAGTGGGACGAGCTCATCGCCCGGGAGCCACATCCCCCCAGCCAGCCCGACCCGGGCACCGCTGGCCATCCTCGCGACGGGCACGAGCACCCACCCGGGAAGCACGAGCATCCGCACGGGGCCGGTGACATTGCGGCGGCCACGACCCGCTGATTCCCCGCCCGCCACGGGCGCTGATCGCGGCCGACCGTCCGTGAGGCGCTTTTTCACTAGCACTCTGTGATTAAAAGTCGTAGCCTGAAAGTGCCGAGCCCGGGCCGCCCTGACCAGGGGCCGCGGCGGGAGGCGACGATGTCGGCACGAACAGTCAGCGCAGCACGAACGGCCCTCCTGGCTGCGCCGCCCCGACCACGAACCCAGAACCGAAGCCGGATCGTCGAGTTCCTGACCACCACCGATCACAAACGGATCGGCACCCTGTACTTCGTCACGACCTTCGCGTTCTTCTGCGTCGGCGGCGCGCTCGCGCTGGTGATGCGGGCGGAGCTGGCCTTTCCCGGCCTGCAGTACGTCAGCTACGAGAGCTACAACCAGTTCTTCACCATGCACGGCACGATCATGCTGCTGATGTTCGCGACCCCCCTCTTCGCGGGCTTCGCCAACGCCATCATGCCGCTGCAGATCGGGGCCCCGGACGTCGCCTTCCCGCGGCTGAACATGCTGAGCTACTGGCTCTACCTGTTCGGCTCGCTCACCGCCTGCGCCGGCTTCCTCACCCCTGACGGGGCCGCGGCGTTCGGCTGGTTCACCTACGCGCCGCTCTCGACCGCGGTCAACTCGCCGGGTGTTGGGGGGACGCTGTGGGCCGTCGGGCTGTACGTGTCCGGCGTCGGCACCATCCTGGGAGCGGTCAACTTCGTCACCACGATCGTCTGCCTGCGTGCGCCGGGCCTCACGATGTTCCGGATGCCGATCTTCACCTGGAACGTCCTGGTCACCTCCCTGATGGTGCTGATGGTCTTCCCGGTGCTGGCGGCGGGGCTGCTCGTCCTGACCGCCGACCGGACGCTCGGGACCCACATCCTCGATCCGGCCACCGGCGGGGCGCTGCTGTGGCAGCACCTGTTCTGGTTCTTCGGGCACCCCGAGGTCTACATCATCGCCCTGCCGTTCTTCGGGATCATCACCGAGATCATCCCGGTGTTCAGCCGCAAGCCGATCTTCGGCTACGTCGGCCTGGTGTTCGCGACCATCGCTATCGGCTCGCTGTCGATGACGGTCTGGGCCCATCACATGTTCGCCACGGGCGCGGTCAGCCTGCCGTTCTTCTCGTTCATGACCATGCTGATCGCGATCCCGACCGGGGTGAAGTTCTTCAACTGGATCGGGACGATGTGGGGTGGGTCAATCAGCCTTGACACTCCCATGCTGTGGTCGGTGGGCTTCCTCACCACGTTCCTGTTCGGCGGGCTCACGGGCGTGATGCTGGCCATGCCCCCGGTCGACTGGCAGGTCACCGACACCTACTTCGTCGTGGCGCACTTCCACTACGTGGTGTTCGGGACGGTTGTCTTCGCGATGTTCGCCGGCTACTACTTCTGGTGGCCGAAGTTCACCGGCAAGCTGCTGGACGAGCACTGGGGCCGCGTGCACTTCTGGATGCTGTTCATCGGCTTCCACGCCACCTTCCTCGTCCAGCACTGGCTCGGGGCCGAGGGCATGCAGCGCCGGATCGCCGACTACCTGCCCACCGAAGGCTTCACGTTCCTCAATCAGGTGTCGACCGCCGGCGCGTTCCTGCTGGGGGCCTCGATGCTGCCGTGGTTCTGGAACCTGTGGATCACCCACCGCACCCCGACGGTGGAGGTGAACGACCCCTGGGGCTGGGGGCGCTCCCTGGAGTGGGCCACCAGCTGCCCGCCGCCGCGGCACAACTTTGACGCGTTGCCGCGGATCCGGTCCGAGTCGCCGGCCTTCGACGCCGCCCACCCGGACCTGGCCACGGAGGAGGACGACGTGCTGGAATCGGTGGGTGCCGCCTCGGGACCACACGCCCTGGACCGACGCGACGACTGAGCCAGAGCGGGGAGCGACCGGATCGGGGAAGGGGGGTCAATGACACCCACGAGCGAGGCCGAGCGGCTGCTGCCGCATCCGATCACCGGCCAGCCGTTCGCCTCCCCGGTGCCCCCCGGGACCGGCTGGCCGGACGACCCGGCCACCGCGTCCACGCCGGTGGCCCGCTCCCTGGGGGACGTCGCCGCGCTTGCCCCCGAGGCCGCACTGGTGGGACTGGCGGCCGGGGTCAGCGTGTGCCGCGCGTGCCCGCGCCTGGTCGAGTGGCGCGAGCGCGTCGCGGTGACCAAGCGCGCCGCGTTCGCCGACCAGCCCTATTGGGGGCGCCCGGTCCCCGGATTCGGTGACCACCGCCCCCGGGTGCTGATCGTCGGCCTGGCGCCTGCCGCGCACGGGGCCAACCGGACCGGACGGCTGTTCACCGGCGACCGCTCCGGCGACTTCCTGTTCTCGGCGCTGCACCGGGCCGGCTACGCCAATCAGCCCGAGGCCTGGGCCGCCGGGGACGGGCTGGTGTTGAGCGGTGTCCGGATCGTGGCCGGCGTCCGCTGCGCCCCGCCCGGCAACGCCCCCACGCCGTCCGAGAAGGCGGCCTGCGCGCCGTGGCTCGACCGGGAGCTCGATCTGGTTCTGCCGTCGGTCGAGTCGATTCTCTGCCTGGGCCAGATCGCCTGGGCGGCCGTCCTGGGCACCGCCGGCCGCCGCCGTTGGACGACGCCGGAGCGCCGCCCGGTCTTCGGCCACGGTGCCGAGTACCCGCTGCTGGTCGGGGCCCAACGAATCCGGGTGATGGGCAGCTACCACGTGTCGCAGCAGAACACGTTCACAGGCCGCCTCACCCCGGCGATGCTGGACGACGTGATCGCCCGGCTCTGAGCCCGCGCGCGACGGCCCAGCCGGGCGGTCCGCCGCACCGTGACCCCCGGGTCCCGGCGTCGCCCGATGTGCCATCATGCTTGATGTGTTACCGGCCACTCTCCCTGCTCCCGAGGCGAACCAGCCGCCGGTGACGCCCGACGCGGCGGCGCCGAACGAACCGGCACGGACCCGCGCGGCCACCATCTACGACGTGGCCCGGGCCGCCGGCGTGTCCCACCAGACCGTGTCCCGCCTGCTCAAGGGCGAGCGGAACATCGGACCGAAGCGCCGCCAGCGCATCGAGCAGGCGCTGCAGGAGCTGAACTACGTTCCCAACGAGGCCGCCCGGACGCTCGCCACCCGCCGGCCGCGCAAGATCGGCGCGGTGATCACCGACCTGCAGGACTGGGCGCCCCAACAGATCCTCCGGGGCGCGGCCGACGCGGCCCGCACCGCCGGCTACGTCCTCGACATCGTCGCCGTCGACGTTCACGACGAGGCGAAGGTGAGCGATGCGCTGGCCGTGCTGAACCGGCGCTCGCACGCCGGCGCCGTGGTGCTGGCCTCCTCCGACACCACCCTGGCGGCGCTCGAGCAGATCGGGCTCGACCTCCCCTACGTCCTCGAGATCGAGGCCCAACTCAACCCTGGCGACCCCCAACTGCCGGACCACTCGTACGCCCGGCTCGTCGATCACTTGGCCGGGCTGGGCCACCGGAACTTCTTCCAGATCACCGGCCCGAGCATCTGGCGGGCCGCCCGGGTGCGCGACCTGGTGTTGCGCAGCCGCCTGGACGAGCTGGGCCTGGCCCACGTCGGATCGGCCGAGGGCGACTGGGGGGCGGCGTCCGGCTACGCCGCCATGGCGAACTTCGATCGCCGCGCCACCGCGGTGGTCGCCGCCAACGACCTGATGGCGCTGGGTGCCATGTTCTGGCTCCGGGAGCAGGGCCTGCGCGTCCCCGAGGACGTGAGCGTCGTCGGGTACGACGGGCTGCCGGAGGGGCAGTTCTACGTCCCCCCGCTGACCACCATGACGGTCGACTTCCTGGCGCTGGGACGGCACACGGTCCAGCGGCTGCTGGAGATCATCGAGCCGGACGCCGGCGACCCGGTCCGGCTTGGCACCGAGCTGACCGTCCGCGCCTCCAGCGGCCCCGCGCCCGTCTGAGGATCACGATTTCGTAAACCCCTTGACGCCCCACCGCGTGTTACCGCTAACTTGTTACCGATAACACTGTTCCAGCGTCGAGACAGGGGTGCCAATGTCGAACCCGTACCAGCCCAAGGGACTTCGTTTCGGCGCGGCCTACTACCTCGAATACCAGCCCTCGCCGGACCACCTGGAGCGCGACCTCGACCTGATGAAGGCCGCGCATTTCACCGTGATCCGCGTGGGCGAGTCGGTGTGGTCCACGTGGGAACCCCGCGACGGCGTCTTCGACCTCGACTGGCTGGAGCCGGTGCTCGATCAGGCCCACGCCCGCGGCATCGACGTCATCCTCGGCACCCCCACCTACGCCGCCCCGCCGTGGCTGGCCCTCGCCTACCCGGAGATCGCCGGCGAGCCCCACACCGGGCAGCCCATGCCCTGGGGGGCGCGCCAAGAGATCGACTACACCCACCCGGCGTTCAAGTTCCACGCCGAGCGGGTCATCCGCGCGATCATCGCCCGCTACGCCCAGCACCCAGCCGTGATCGGCTTCCAGGTCGACAACGAGCCCGGCAACATGCTGCTCCACAACCACGGCACGTTCGTCGCGTTCCGGAACTGGCTGAAGGACACCTACGGCGACGTGGAGACCCTGAACCGCGAGTGGGGCCTGGTCTACTGGTCGCACCGGCTGTCCGACTGGGCGGAGCTGTGGCGGCCGGACGGCAACTGGCAGCCCCAGTACGGGCTCGCGTGGCGCACGTTCCAGTCGCTGAAGACCGCCGAGTTCATCGGCTGGCAGGCCGACATCGTCCGCGAGTACGCCCGCCCCGACCAGTTCGTGACCACCTGCATCGCCTACGACCGCCCGGCGGTCGACGAGTGCCAGACCAACGAGCGCCTCGACATCGGCGCCGCCAACCCGTACTACGGCGTCCAGGACCATCTTGAGCTGAGCAACGAGTTGCAGCGTCCCGACGTGTGGGTGCGCACCGGCGTCGACGGGCTGATCGAGTTGGCCGATCGCGGGTTCGCGCTGAAGCAGGCCCGCTACCTGGTTACCGAGACCAACGCCCAGGCGATCCACGGCGGCTGGCAGAACCTGCCTCCCTACGTCGGGCAGATCACGCAGGCCGGGCTGGCCCTGGTCGCACGCGGCGCGGCGATGATCGAGTACTGGCACTGGCACACCCTGCACTTCGGCGCCGAGACCTACTGGGGCGGCGTGCTCCCCCACTCGCAGGTGCCCGGCCGGGTGTACGCCGAGGTGGCCGAGCTCGGTGATCTGCTGGGACAGCTGGGCAACCGGCTGGACGAGTACGTGCCGGACCACGACGCCACGATCCTGTTCTCCAACACCTCGAAGTACGCGTTCGAGGTGCATCCCCCCTTGTCGAACGCCGACGGCTCGCCGCGGCCGCAGTCCTACCTCGACATCACCGAGGCGTTCCAGTCGGCGGTGCTGCACTCGGGACGCCAGTCCCGCATCCTCCACGAGCAGCAGTTCGACGCCCTCGACGTCGCCGACCTGGTCCGGGAGCATCCCGTGCTGGTGGCGGCCGGGTTCTACACGGCCAGCACCGCGCAGCTGGAAAGGCTGCGCGACTACGCCCTCGCCGGGGGCCACCTCATCGTCGGGATCCGCACCGGCTACGCCGACGAGGAGAGCCGCGCCCGCTTCGCCGTCGCCCCCGACATCCTGCGCGAGGTGGCCGGCATCCACTACGAGGAGTTCGCCAACCTGCCGGCGCCGCTGGCCGTCGGCAGCGCCACGCTGGAGCTGCCGGACGAGGCCCGCGCGACCCGGTGGGCCGACGGCCTGCTCGTCGACCACGCCGACGTGCTGGTGGGCTACTCGCACCCGCACCACGGCCGCTTCGCCGCGGTGACGACAACGGAGGCGGGCGCGGGCCGGGTGACCTACGTCGGCACGCTGCCCAACCGCGCGCTTGGCGCCGCCCTCTTCGATCGGCTGCTGCCGGCCCCGGTCGCCGGCGCGTGGGGGCAGAGCCGCAACGTCACCGTGTTCAGCGGGGCCACCCCCGAGGGCAAGGCCTACTTCGTCCACAACTGGGGGGCCGAGCCCGGGCGCGCCACCCTCCCCGTCCCGCTGACCGACGCGTTCACCGCCGCCTCGCACCCGGCGGGCCACGAGCTGGCGCTCGCCCCCTGGTCCGCCACCGTCCTGTTCACCCCCGTCACCGCCCACTAGCCCCAGCAGTACCGAAAGGAAAGTCGCATGCCTCTCGATCGTCGTGGATTCCTCGCAACGTCCATGGGGGTGGCCTCCATGGCCGTCCTCGCCTCGTGCTCCGCCTCCCCCGGCGCCCCTAGCTCGGCCGCCTCCGCCACCGGCGCGGCGATCTCCGAGGAGGAGCGCACCAAGGCGCTCAACACCCCCACCGAGCTGGTCTTCTGGACTTGGGTGCCCAACATCACCTCCGAGGTCGAGCTGTTCACCAAGAAGTACCCGCAGATCAAGGTGAAGGTCGAGAACGTCGGCCAGGGCGCCGACCACTACAAGAAGATGCGCACGGTGCTGAAGTCCGGCAAGGGCGTCCCCGACGTGTCCCAGGTCGAGCTGCAGTACATCTCGTCCTTCACTGTCACCAAGAACCTGCTCGACCTGGCGCCGCTGGGTGCAGCGAAGCTGGAGTCGCAGTTCAGCCCGTGGGCCTGGAAGCAGGTCGCCTCGGCCGGCAACGTGTGGGCGATCCCGCAGGACGGCGGCCCGCTGGGCAGCCTCTACCGCGAGGACATCATCACCACCGCCGGCGGCAAGGGCGACGTGGCCACGTGGGACGAGTACTACGAGCTGGCCAAGCAGGTGCGCGCCAAGACGAAGTCCTACCTGGGCTGCATGTCGCCCAACGAGGCCGGCGTCATCATCGGCTACCTGTGGGCGGCCGGCGCCAAGCCGTTCAGCTACGACGGCAACCAGACCGTCAAGGTGAACCTGACCGACGAGGCGTCCACCAAGGTCATGAGCTACTGGCAGAAGCTGCTCAAGGAGGACCTGCTGGCCACCGACGCCGCGTGGACGGACAGCTGGTACCAGGGCCTGGCCAACGGCAAGTACGCCGGCTGGCTGACCGCGGCCTGGGGTCCCGTCTTCCTGCAGGGCACCGCCGGCAAGACCTCCGGCAAGTGGCGCGCGGCGAAGCTGCCGCAGTGGGACGCGGCCAGCAACGTCTCCGGCAACTGGGGCGGCTCGACCAACGCGGTCATGAACACCACCACCAACAAGATCGCCGCCTACGAGCTGGCCACGTTCATCAACACCAACATCGACTCCACGCTGATGCTGGCCAACAAGCAGTTCTTCTTCCCCGTGACCACCGCCACCCTGACCGACACGCGCTACGTCGACCAGAAGTCGGAGTTCTTCGGCGGGCAAGAGGTCAACAAGCTGTTCGCCGGGATCGCCGACACGGTCGACAAGGAGTTCGGCTGGCTGCCCTACATGGACGTCGTGTACTCCAGCTTCAACGACACCGTCGGCAAGCAGATCGCGGCCAAGGGCGACCTGATGGCCGGCATGGCCGCCTGGGAGAAGGCGCTCGCCGACTACGGCACCGCGCAGGGCTTCACGGTCACCAAGTAGAACCCGATCGGGTGCGTCCGCTCACCGGCGGGCGCGCCCGAGGCACACCCAGATCCCGACACCCCACCCCCTGAGAGGTCCATATGACAGCGGTGACGGCAACGACACCCCGACGGGGCGGGCACAGCCCGCTGCGTCGCCGCCAGGTCCGGGCGGGCTACTTCTTCGTCCTCCCGTTCATGATCGTCTTCGTGCTGATGCTGCTGGTGCCGCTGATCTACGCGGGCTACATCAGCCTCTACCAGAGCACGCTGATCGCGGGGGTGAAGTTCGGGGGGCTGGCCAACTACGTGAAGGCGTTCACCGATCCGCTCTTCCTGGAGGGTCTGGGCCGGATGGCGCTGTTCCTGGTCGTCCAGGTGCCGATCATGCTGGGGCTGTCGCTGTTCATTGCGCTGGCCCTCGACAGCGGCCGGGTGCGCGGCCAGGGCACGGCGCGGCTGCTCGCCTTCATGCCCTACGCGGTTCCCGGCGTCGTGGCGACGCTGATGTGGGGCTACCTGTACGGCAACGACTTCGGCCCCATCTCGCAGTCGCTGCGGGCGCTCGGGCTGCCGGCCCCCGACCTGCTCTCGGAGCAGCTGATCCTCGGGTCGATGATGAACGTCGTCACGTGGGAGTTCGTCGGCTACAACATGATCATCATGTACTCGGCCCTGCGGGCGATCCCCCGAGACATCTACGAGGCCGCCATGATCGACGGCGCCGGCGAGATCCGGATCGCGCTCGGCATCAAGATCCCGGCCATCCGTCCGGCGATCATGCTGACGGTCATCTTCTCGATCATCGGGACGTTCCAGCTGTTCAACGAGCCCAGCCTGATGCGGGCCCTGAACCCGGCGGCGATCAACCTGTCCTACACGCCGAACTTCTACGCCTACAACATCGCCTTCATCAACCAGGACATCAACTATGCCGCCGCCATCGCGTTCGCGCTCGGCCTGTTCATCGCGGTGATCTCCTATGTCGTCCAGCTCAGCACCGCACGGAAGGGGGCCGGACGATGAGCCAGACGCTCGCCCCCCAGGCATCCGTCGAGAAGGCCCGGCGCCGCCGGCACCCCACCGAGCGCAAGTCGACGATCCTCACCCTCATCATGTGGGCGTTGGTCGCCTACTTCCTGCTGCCGCTGCTGTGGTTGATGATCGCCGCCACGAAGAACAACGACGACCTGTTCACCACCTTCGGCTTGTGGTTCGGCAGCCGCTTCAGCCTCTGGGACAACCTGGTGGACGTGTTCACCGCCTCGGACGGCATCTACCTGCGCTGGGCCGGCAACACCGTCCTGTACGCGGTCGTCAGCTCGCTGGGGGCCACCTTCCTGGCCACGATGGCGGGCTACGCGTTCGCCAAGTACGACTTCCCATTCAAGCGGGCCATGTTCAGCACGGTGCTCGGCGCCATCATGATCCCGATGACCGCGCTGGCGATCCCCACCTACCTGCTGTTCGCCAACGCGGGTCTCACCAACACCATCTGGGCCGTCATCATCCCCTCCCTGGTCAGCCCGTTCGGCGTCTTCCTGATGCAGACGTACGCGGCCGACGCCATCCCGGACTCACTGATCGAGGCGGCGCGCGTGGACGGGGCGGGCGAGATCGCGATCTTCTTCCGGGTCTGCCTGCGGATGCTGGCCCCGGGCATCATCACGGTGCTGCTGTTCACGCTGGTGGCCACGTGGAACAACTACTTCCTGCCGCTGATCATGCTCAGCACGTCCGAGCTGTACCCGCTCACGGTCGGGCTGGCCCAGCAGCAGAGCGCGTCCATGGCGGGCAGCGGCTCTCAGGCCCTGTTCTCCACGGTCATCACGGGCTCGCTGGTCGCCATTCTGCCGCTGATCGTCGCCTTCCTGTTCCTGCAGCGGTACTGGCAGAGCGGCCTGGCCACGGGGTCGGTGAAGGAGTGACACGGGGCTGACGGGCCGGACGTGGACGACTAGGCTGATTGACACGAACCTTTGGGTTCTACCCGAGGTGTCGTCTCTGAAAGGGGACCAGCCATGACCCTGCAAGCAGCCCTGGAGCGGGAGCACCGCGACATCGACGATTGCTTCGAGGTGTTTCTCGCCGCCGACGATCGGGGCGCGGACGACGTCCTGCGGACCGGCTTCCACGCGCTGCGACGCCACATCTACCTGGAGGAGGTGTTCCTGTTCCCGTCACTGGAGCGCCGGGGGTTGACGATGCCGCTCCTGGTGATGCGCCGCGAGCACGGCGACCTGTGGCGTCGGATGGACGCGGTGGAGGCGCAGTTGGAAGCGGGCGATCGGCCCGGGGCCATGGCCGCGATCGAGTCCCTGCTGTCGGTGCTGGCCTCGCACAACAACAAGGAGGAGCCGATGATCTACCCAGAGGCGGACACGGGGCTGGACGCCGCCGTCGCCGACGAGCTGGGTGTCTTCCTCGGCATGGGCGTGATGCCCGCGGAGTGGGTCTGCGAACAGGCGCGCCCCCACCGGTGACCCCACCAGCTCAGGCGGCCAACTCCGCGAGCGGCACCCGCTCGTCCGCGAGCGCCGCGCGGCGCACCCGGCCGCCGACCAGACCCCGCAGCGTGTCATTCACGTCCCAGACGTTGACGTTCATGGCCGCACGCAGCACGGTGCCGTCCAGCCAGAAGGCGACGAACTCCCCTCCCGCCGGGTCGCCGCGGAGGACGACCTCGTGGCCAGCGTCGGCGTGACCGACGTATTCCATGCCCAGGTCGTACTGGTCGGTGAAGAAGTACGGCTGCCAGTCGTACCGGCTCGGTTCACCGAGGATGGTCGCCGCCGCCAGCTCGCCCTGGCGGATGGCGTTGTCCCAGTGCTCGACGCGCAGCGGCCCCAGGGTGACGTGGTGAGCCCGCGCGACGTCGCCCATCGCCAGGATCGCCGGGTCGGCGGTGCGCAACCGCTCGTCGGCCAGGATGCCCCCGTCGACGGGCAGTCCGGCCTGCTGCGCGAGCTCCGCATTCGGGATGGCGCCCACGCCCATCAGGACGACGTCGGCGGCCACGACCTCGCCGTCCACCCGCACCCCGGTCGCCCGTCCACCGACGCCCTCGATGGCCTCCACGCGGCAGCGGGTCCGCAGGTCAACGCCGTGGGCCCGGTGAAGCGCGCCGAAGTGGTCGGCCACCTGGGGCCCGAGGATCCCGCCGAGCGGGCGCTCGCCACCCTCGAGCACGGTGACGTGGCACTCGCGGGCCCGGGCCGCCGCGGCGACCTCAAGGCCGATCCAGCCGCCCCCGATGACGCACAGCCGGTTCCCGGGCCGCAGCCCGGCCAGCAGCGCGAGGGCGTCCGGCCGGCGGCGCAGCGTGCGGACGCCGACCAGCTCGGCCCCCGGCAGCGGCAGCACCCGTGGCCGGGCGCCGGTGGCCAGCACCAGGTGCTCGTAGGCGAGCGCCCGGCCCGAGGACAGCAGCAGCCGCCGGTTCGTCCGATCAATGGCGCTCGCGGGGTCGCCCCACAGCCCCTCGATGGCGTGGGCGGCGTAGAAGTCCGCGTCATGGACGAACAGATCGTCCACCGTCTTGGTTCCGAGCAGCACGTCCTTGCTCAGACCCGGCCGCTCGTAGGGCCGCACCCCCTCGTCCCCGACCACCGCGATGGCGCCGGCAAAGCCGCCGCCGCGGAGCTGGGCGACGCAGTGCGCGGCCGCCAGGCCCGCCCCGACCACGACCACAGGCCCGCTCATCGCAGCTCACCACCCGCGCGGGGGAGGCCCGCCAGGAAGTCGGCCCGCACGTCGGGGTCATCAGCCAGGATGCCGGAGAAGGCGGTCGTCCGGGTGCGGGAGCCGCCGGCGCGGATGCCGCGCAGCGTCATGCAGGTGTGTTCCGCCTCGATCACCACCCCCACCCCCCAGGGGGCCAAGGTGTCCTCCAGCCACCGCGCCACCTGGCCGGTCAGCCGCTCCTGCACCTGGGGGCGCCGGCTCAGCTGATCGACAAGCCGAGCGAACTTCGACAGCCCGAGCAGGCGATCCCCCGGGAGATAGCCGAGGTGGGCGACCCCGAAGAACGGCAGCAGGTGGTGCTCGCAGACCGACACCACCGGCAGGTCGCGCACGACGACCAGCCCGTGGAAGTCCTCGTGGTTGGCGAACGTGGTCGCTGTGAAGGACGTCGGGGTGAGCAGCTCGGCGTACGCGCGGGCCATCCGCACCGGACTCCCCCGCAACCCGGGTTCGTCGTCGACCCCCAGCAGTCGCAGGAACTCCTTGGCGTGGCGGGCGGCCGCGCGGATCCGCGGATCGTTCTCGTCCGCGCCGGGCCGCAGTTCCGTGACCTCCAGGGTGTCGCTCATGACGCCCCCTCCACCTTCTATAGGATCGATGTCTCGACGTTAGACCGCGCTCCGGGTATCGTCAAGATGTTTCTCCGTTAGAAAGCAGCCGTCATGGTCGAACAGGATTCCCTGGTCGGGATCGCGTGCCTTGCAGACCCGACCCGTCGGACCCTCTACGAGTTCGTGTGCGGCGCCACCCGGCCGCCCACCCGGGAAGAGGCGGCGCTGGCCGTCGACCTGCCGCTCCACAAGGCGAAGTTCCACCTCGACCGGCTGGCCGAGGACGGCCTGCTGGAGGTCAGCTACGCCCGGGACGAGGGCAAGGGCGGCCCCGGATCCGGGCGGCCGGCCAAGCGCTACCGCCGCGCGGCGCGCGAGTGGGCCGTCTCGCTGCCGGAGCGGACGTACGCCCTGGCCGGGCGGCTGATGGCCCGCGCCATCGACGAGTCCCGGACCAGCGGCGAGCCCGTGGAGCCGCTGCTGACCCGCGCCGCCCGCGAACACGGCCGCACCCTGGCCACCCCCGCCAGCGGCCGTGACCCGCTCGAGCACGCCGCGTCCGCCCTGGCCGCCCACGGCTACGAGCCGAGCATCACCGGCGACACCGCGGTGCTGCGCAACTGCCCGTTCCACTCGCTCGCCCAAGCCCACACCGACCTGGTCTGCACGATGAACCTGCACCTGATCGAGGGCCTCGTGGAGTCCCTGGGCGAGGATGTTGTGGCCCGGCTGGACCCGCGCCCACCCCACTGCTGCGTCACGCTCGGGCGGTGCCGACCCTCCGCGGAAACGCCCGACTGAAGGCCCTGGCGGCCGAGCGGTGACAGTGAGCGACGCCACCACCCGGCCGACTCAGCCGGGGACCGCGTCGCCCCAGGGGCAAGCGGTCGCCCGGGCACCCGGTGCGCGGGCCGGGTCCAAGCAACTCAGGCGCGCCCGCTCAGGCGGACGCATCGAGCCCGATCGCGGTCCAGGACACCGGCGGCAGCACCACCGTGAGCGTCCCGTTGGCCAGCACCGCCGAGGCGTTGGCGTGGGGGGCCACCCGCAGCGGCTCCGCCAGCGTGTTGCGGGCGTAGGCGTCCTCGTCGGAGAGGGTATGCGCCTCCCGGACGGCCACCGCGCCCAGCCGGGACACGTCCAGCCGCACCGTGACGGGGTCAGTGGTGTGCCGGTTGACCAGGAAGATCGCGCTCGCACCACTGTCTGTGTCGTGCGTGGCCACCGCGTCGATCAGCGGCGCCGGGCCGTAACCCGCGGTGTCGTGGGACGGAGAGTCCACGCGCACCCGCAGCGCGCTGCCGCGGGCCAGCCGAGCGGTGATCGAGAACGGGAAGAACGTGGTCTGCCGCCAGGCCGGGCCGCCGGGCTCGGTCATGATCGGCGCGATCACGTTGACCAGCTGGGCCAGCGACGCGCTCGCGACCCGATCCGCGTGGCGCAGCAGGCTCATCATCAGGCTGCCGAAGACGACCGCGTCCGCCACCGAGTAGACGTCCTCCAGCAACCGCGGTGCGACCGGCCAGTTGCCCAGGCCCTCGATCCGCTCCACGTTCTTGAAGCGCTCCTGGTACCAGACGTTCCACTCGTCGAACGAGATGTCGACCTGCTTGGTGCGCCCCAGCACCGCCTTGACGTGGTCGGCGGTGGCGGCGACGGTCTCGATGAACCGGTCCATGTCCATCGACGACGCGAGGAAGGTGGCGAGGTCGCCGTTCCGCTCCTCGTAGTAGGCGTGGCAGGAGATCAGGTCGATGTCGTCGTAGGCGTGGGTCAACACGACCCGCTCCCACTCGCCGAACGTGGGCATCTGTGCGCTGGACGAGCCGCAGGCGACCAGCGTGAGGTCCGGGTCCAGCATCCGCATCCCCCTCGCCGTGCGGGCGGCCAGCTTGCCGTAGTCGTCCGCGGAGCGGTGGCCGAGCTGCCAGGGCCCGTCCATCTCGTTGCCGAGGCACCACATCCGGACGCCGAAGGGCGCCTCCCGGCCGTTGGCGCGGCGCTGCTCGGACAGCTGGGTGCCGCCGTCGATGTTGGCATACTCCAGCAGATCGATCGCTTCCAGCGACCCCCGGGTCCCGAGGTTCACCGCCAGCATCAGCTCGCTGCCCACTTTGTCGAGCCAGCCTGCGAACTCGTGCAGGCCGACCTCGTTGGTCTCGGTGGAGTGCCAGGCCAGATCGAGACGTCGCGGGCGTTCGGCCACCGGCCCGACGCTGTCCTCCCACCGGAAGCCGGAGACGAAGTTCCCGCCCGGGTAGCGAATCGTCGTCACCCCCAGCTCACGGACGAGGTCGATGACGTCGGTGCGGAAGCCGTCGGCGTCGGCGGTGGGGTGGCCCGGCTCGTAGATGCCGTCGTAGACGTGGCGGCCCAGATGCTCGACGAAGCCGCCGAACAGTTCCGGACGAATTCGTCCGGCGGTGAACTGCGGATCGATCATGACTCGTGCGTCACTCATGAGCGCGGCCTTTCGGGAGGTCGTGGCGGTCGGGGCCGATAAGGCCCCCGAGCAGCCATTGGGTGACGGCCAGGAACTCCTGGCCCGGGCGCAGCACCGTGCTCGGGAACTGCGGGTGATTCGGGGCGTCGGGGAAACCCTGGGCCTCCAGCGCCACGCCGGCGCGTCGGGGGTAGGGCCGCCCGGAGGTCCCGTACTGCGAGCCGTCGAAGTGGTCGCCGCCGTAGACCTGCAGCCCCGGCTGGTTGCTGCGGATGACCAGGGCCAGCCCGTCGGGGGCTACCAGCCGGCAGTGCTCCCGCAGCCCGTCGCCATCGATGGCGAAGTTGTGGTCGAGGCCGCCGCGGCGGGTCAGCCCCTCCCCCTCGGCGGCGACCCGGGCCTCGCCCAGCGGACGCCCGCCGCGGAGGTCGAGGGCGGAGCCCGCCACCGGGCGGAGCTCGCCGGTCGGGATGCCGTCGTCGCGGTTGGGCGTGTAGCGCGAGGCGTGGACGGTCAGGACGTGGTCGTCCGCGGTCCCCTCCCCCTCGCCGTGGAGGTTGAAGTAGGGATGTGTGGTGAGGTTCACCACAGTGGCCGCGTCGGTCGTGGCCCAGTAGGTGACCTGCGCACCCCCCGGGATCAGCTCGTAGCGGGCCCGGGCGTCCAGCCGACCGGGAAACCCCTGGTCGCCATCGGGGCTGGTCAGCGCGAGCTCCACCCAGTCCGCCCCCTGGCCCGCCACCAGCCAGGTGCGGGCGTGGAAGCCGTCGGTCCCGCCGTGGAGCTGGTTTGGTGGTTCGTTGACGTCCACCTGATGCTCGACCCCGTCCAGCACGAAGCGACCGCCGGCCAGGCGGTTGGCGAAGCGGCCCACCGTCATCCCGAGGTAGCGGTGCGAGCCCAGATACTCCGCGCCCTCGCGGGCACCGAGGACGATGTTGCGCCAGCCGCCGTCGGCCAGCCGCACGTCGAAGCGGTGCAGTGTTGCGCCCAGCGGGAGCACCACCAGGCGGACGTGCTCGCCGGCGAGGATCAGCGGTGTTCGGTCACGTTCGCTTGTCATCGCGTCGTCACCCTCTCGTCCGTCATCGCGGGGGCGAGGCCCTGGGCCGCGCGCGGCGCCACCGCCCCTCGTGCGTGCTCGGCGAAGCGATCCGCGGCCCCCGTCCGGACCCGGCGGAGTACCCCGGCGCCGTCGTCTTCCAGCGACCACAGCCCCATCGCCAGGCGGTAGTCCAGGGGCTGCCCCTCCCCCGCGCGGTAGGTCCACTCGACCATGTCGGTGATGCACCACCACGTGTAGCCGACCACGTCCACGCCACGGGCGCGCAGGTCCAGCACCGCGGCCAGGGACGCGTCCAGCCACCGGATCCGCTCGGCCACCGAGCCCGTGAAGCCCGTCTCGGCCAGCAGCACGGGGGCCCGGTAGCGGTCGGCCCAGGCCGAGAGCACCTCGGCGAGCCCCGCCGTCCCCTCGTCCAGCCGGGGCCGCAGGTCGCCGGGCCCGCCCGCGTGGTGGACGCCGGCCTCGAAGAGCTCGGTGGAGTGTTGCGGGTAGTAGTTGACGCCCATCACCGTCGGCAGGGCCGGCCGCCGCAAGAACCAGGCGCGATCCTGCTCACCGAAGCCGTGGCGCGCGAGCCAGCCGGCCAGCGGGTGGGTCGCATCCACCCGGCCGGCGACCAGGTCCTCGATCAGGAACGCCCGCTGCCGCAGGTGGGTGACGGTGTCGGCGTGCGCGGCCACGTCCCCGGCGTAGCGGAAGGACGCCTCGACATGGACGAAGACGGCGTCCGGGTCGACGGCCGCGATGGCGTGTTGGGTGGCCACGATGCCGCGGGCCACCTGCCGCAGGACGCGGACGAAGCCGTCGTCGCCGGTGAGCTCCGGCGGCCAATGACCGAACTCGCCGCAGTACATCACGGTGAGCAGCGGCTCGTTGAGCGGGGTGTAGTAGCGGATCCGGCCCCGGTAGCGGGCCGCCACCGCGGCGGCGTACTCGGCGACCAGGGTGGGATAGTCCGGGTTGAGGAACTCACCCTCCAGCCACAGCGGGGTGCCGTAGTGCACCAGGTCGGCGATGAGCTCCACGCCCAGGTCGTCCAGGCGATCCATCACCTGGTCGAGCCACCGGAAGTCGAACACCCCCGGGGCTGGATTGACCCGGTACCACGGGATGCCCCAGCGCGTCGCGGAGGCCCCCACGTCGGCGATGTACCCCAGGTCGTCTGCCCAGAAGCGGTCATGCTGCGTGAGGTGGTACTCGTCCAGGGCCCGGCGCCCCGCGCGGGACTGCGGAACGAACGTGTCCTCGACACCGATGGCGAACCGGAAGCTGCCGTCCGCCGGCCACCTCGTGTGCTGGTCGTCGGTCACTTCATTCCCGTCGTCGCGATGGATTCGATGAAGCGGCGCTGCACGAGGCCGTAGGCGATCGCCAGCGGCAGGACGGCGATCAGCGAGCCGGCCATCATGACACCCGGCGGGATGATGCCGGCCGCCCCGGTGAGCAGCGTCAGGCCGGACGTGATCGTCCCCATCTCCGGCTGCGTGGTGAACACCAGCGGCCACAGCAGGTCGTTCCAGTTGTTGATGAAGTGGAACACCGCCAGGGTGAGCATCGCCGGCATCGCGTTCGGGACCACGATGGACGCGAACACCCGCCACTCGGAGGCGCCGTCAATGCGGGCGGCGTTGTCGAGGTCACGCGGCAGGGCGAGGAAGAACTGCCGCAGGAAGAAGATCCCGAAGGCATCCGCCGCCCGCGGCGCGATCAGGCCGGTGTAGGTGTTGATCCAGCCCAGGTCGCTGACCAGCCCGTACAGCGGGATCAGCGTCGCCTGGAACGGGATCATCAGCCCGAGGATGATCGCGATCAGCACCAGCTTGCGGCCGGCGAAGTCCAGCCGGGCCAGCGCGTAGGCGGCCATCGCGTCGAAGACGACCGCGATCAGCGCGACGCCGCCGGCGAAGACGAAGCTGTTGGCCACGAGGCGCGCGAGCGGCAGGTCGGTGAAGATCCGATCGAAGTTGGCCAGCGTCCACGTCTGCGGCAGCAGCTGCGGCGGGTAGGCGTTGACGTCGGCCGGGGTCTTGAAGGCCGTGAACACCATCACGATCAGCGGCAGCATCACGACAAGGGTGACCAGCGTCATCGCCGCCAGGCCGGCGACCGGCGCGAACCGGCGCCACGCGTTCTCGGCGCTCATCGCTCGTCCTCACCCTTGGAGAAGAACAGAAACTGGATCAGGCTCAGCAGCAGCGTGGCCGCGAGCAGCACGTACGACAGGGCGGAGGCGAAGCCCAGCTCCAGCCGCCGGAACCCGGCGATGTAGATCTCCATCACAATCGTCTGGGTGTGCCCGTAGGGACCGCCGCCGGTCATGACGTAGATCTGGTCGAACGCCTGCAGCGCCGCGATCATCGCGAAGATGAGCACGAAGGCGAACGTGTTGGAGAGCATCGGCAGCGTGATGTGCCGGAACTGGGTGACCGTGCCGGCCCCGTCGACGCGGGCGGCCTCGTACAGCTCGCCTGGGATCTCGTTGAGGCCCGCGATGAAGATCACCATGTAGAAGCCGAAGCTCTTCCAGACCGCCACCATGACGACGGTCGGCATGGCCAGCACCGGATCGTTGAGGACGTCGCCGAGGTGGATTCCCACCAGCGACAGCCAGTGGCTGAGCTGGCCCACCAAAGGGTCGAGCAGGTACGACCACGCGAATGCCGCGACGGCGAGCGACACGATGAACGGCATGAACAGCGCCGTGCGGAAGAAGGCGCGCAGCGGGGTGCTCTTGGCGACCAGGACGAGGGCCAACGCCAGCGCGAAACCGACGGCCAGTGGGGTGAACATCACCGTGTAGGTCACGGTGTTGAGTACCGCGTTGAGGATGTCGGGATCCTTCACGATCCGGGCGTAGTTCTGCAGGCCGATCCATTGCTCCTCGCCGAAGCCGCTGGAGTCGGTGAACGACAGCCGAAGGGCCGACAGCATCGGGTACCAGACGAAGGCGCCCAGGACGACGAGGGCGGGCAGCAGGAACAGCACCGCCGTCCGGGTGGACCGTGCTCGGGCGGACGGCCGACGGTGGGGCCTGCCCCCCAGGGGGCGGGGCGGTCGATACGCGCCGGGGCGCGGGGCGGCGGGTGCCGACGTCATGAGCTCACCTTTCCATGGGGGGTGTGCCCGGCAGCCTTCGCCGGGCACACCCAAGCCGGTCTCAGCCGCCGGCGATCGAGGTCAGCTTCGCGGACGCCTCCGCCAGCAGTGCCTTGGGGTCTCCGCCGGCGAGCGATTGCTGCGTCAGCTTGTCGAGAGCCGTGAGGGTGTCGGTGGAACGCACCACACCGGGCAGCAGGGCGATGCCGTTCGGCGACTGCTTGGTCAGCGCCGCGACGTCCGCGTTCTCCGCCACGTCGGCCGCCGTGACGTCGGTGGTCAGGGGCGGCCAGCCGGAGCCCAGCGACCACTTGATCATCTTGTCCTTCACGAAGAACCAGGTGAAGAACTTCTCGATGCCGGCCTTCTGGGCGGGCGTGGCTTTGCTGGTGACGCCGATCGAGACGGCGAGCGCCGACTGCTTGGCGCCCGCGGGCCCGGCGGGGATGGCCGCGATCCCGTAGTCGATGTTCGACTCCTTGGAGATGCTGGCCAGCCAGGGACCGCCGAAGGTCATCGCGACCTTGCCGGCCTTGTACAGGTTGTCGGCGCCGACGCCGTCGAGGCCCGTCGGGGAGATCTTCTTGTCCTTCACGGCCGCGGCCCAGTACTGCAGGGTGGCCAGGTTCTCCGGCGAGTCGATGACGACCTTGCCGTCGGCGTCGATGATGCCGCCGCCGCCGCTGGCCAGCAGCGAGGGCCACACGCCGTTGCCGACGCTTGCGTGGTCCTGCAGCGCCAGCCCGTACTGCTCGGGGGCGCCGTCGTTGTTCTTGTCGATGGTGAGCTTCTCCGCGGTGGCGACCCACTCGTCCCACGTGGTCGGAACCGAGGCGCCGGCCTTCTCGAAGAGCTTCTTGTTGTAGAACATGGTCAGCGGGGTGAAGCTCAGCGGGAGGCCGTAGTTCTTCCCCTTGACCACCGACACCTCCGTCGCGCCCTTGTTCAGCGTCCCCGGATTACCGGCGGAGCCGTACCAGTCGTCGAGGGACTGGAGTGCCCCCTTGGAGGCGTACACCGGCACCTGCTCGGCCGGCATCGCGATGAACTCGGGGCCCGTGCCCGCCGACAGCGCCGGCAGCAGCTTGTCGTTGATGGTCGCCCAGGTGTTGACCACGGGGGTGATCTTGACCTCGGACTGCGACGCGTTGAATTCCTCGATCATGGAGTCGAGGACCTTTCCGTCGGCCTCGGTGTAGCCGTGCCAGAACTCAATGGCGACGGGGCCCGAGGCCGCGGTTGCGGTGGCGCTCGGGGTGGATCCCCCCGAGCACGCCGAAAGTGTCGTGGCGACACAGACGGAGGCCAGCAGAGCCAGCGCTTTCTTCATCGATTGCCTCTCCCGGACGCGCGTCCCTGCCCGTCCGTCCTTGTTCTACAACGTTGGAAAGTAAACGTTGTAGACAGTATGTGAGGCGACGTTGGCTCTGTCAAGGGAATCCCGGCAACGACTACCGGACGAGGGTCGACTCGCGCTCCGCGATCCGAAACTCGGCCAGCTGCAAGCGAGGTTCGGCCCCGGCTAGCGGCTCCTCGATACGCTCTAGCAGCGTGCGCACGGCCGTTCGAGCGATCCAGCGCTGCCCCGGGTTGACCGTGGTGAGCGACGGCAGCGAGAACTGCGCCTCATCCAGGTCGTCGAAGCCCATGACGGCGACGTCGTCCGGCACCCGGCGACCTGCCTCCTGAAGCACGCGCATGGCCCCGAGCGCCAGGGTGTCGTTCAGCCCGAAGACCGCATCGAACCCGACCCCGCTCGCGAGGATCTCCCGCATGCTCGTGGCGCCGTTGGCGCGATGCCATAGCGTCGTGTACGCAATCAGGGCTGGGTCCTGCTCGACGCCGGCCGCGTCCAGCGCCTCCAGGTAGCCGCGCAGCCGCAGCCCGGCCGAGCCGACGACCTCGCCGGTGTGGGCGCCGACGACGGCGATGCGCCGCCGCCCGGACGCCAGCAGGTGCTCGGTGGCCGCCCGCGCCGCCTCGACGTTCCGCATGGTCACGTGATCGACGGGTCCGTCGAAGATCCGCTCCCCCAGCAGGACCATCGGGTAGGACACCCGGAGCTCGTCGGCGTCGTCGGGCCCCATCCCCAGGGGGCTGAAGATCAGGCCGTCGGTGAGGTTCAGTCGCGGGCTGCGCAGCAGTTCCAGCTCCTTGGCCCGCTCCCCGCCGGTCTGCTGGACCAGCACGACGACACCGACGCGTTCGGCCTCCTCGATCACCGCCCCGGCCAGCTCGGCGAAGTAGCTGAGGCTGAGGTCGGGAAGCGCCAAGGTGATCGCCCCGGACCTGCCCGAGCGAAGGCTGCGGGCGGTGAGATTGGGCGTGTACCCCAGCTCGGCGATGGCCGCCTCGACCCGGGCGCGGGTTGCCGGGCGGATGTGTGGGTAATCGTTGATGACGTTCGACACGGTCTTGATCGACACCCCGGCAACGCGCGCCACATCGTGAAGCGTGATCGACCCGCGCGTACCTCCAGCCACGCCGCGAGCCTACAACGTTGTAGCCCCGGGTTCGTGGCCGGACCGACCGCCGACGTGGGCGTGTCGGACGATCGTGGCCGCCCTGAGTAGGGGATTTAGTTCCAGCCGAGCCGGAACCCGCCCAGCGCGTAGCCCTCGATCAGCTGTTCCCAGCGGATGATGGGCTCCGCGACAATCCGCGGCTGAAAGGCCAGCAGGCGGGTCAGCAGCACATCGGCCTCCAGCAGCGCGAGCGGTTGCCCGGGGCACCGGTGGGCACCGTCGCCGAAGCTGAGCACGGCCGGGTTGACCCCCGCGGCCACGGTTCGCCCGGGGCGCAGGCGGTCGGGCTCGGCACCCACCGCGTCGGTGTCGGTGTTGGCGGGGCGGATGCAGACGTCCAGCAGGTCACCCGGCGCGATCAGCCAGGATCGTCCCTCGTCGGTGATCTCGAAGGCGCTCCGAGCCCGCCGGTACAGGTGTCCGACGACCGGCTCCAGCCGGATGATCTCGTTGAGAATCCCGAGCCGCTCCGGCCGCTCGGCCGCGACGAAGCGGCGGGCCAGCTCGTCGTCGGTGAGCAGGTGCCAGGCCGCCATGGCGATGAACTCGCGGGTGGTGACCATGCCGGCGGTGCCGTAGGTGACGCACTCCACGAGGATGTCGAGGTCGGTGTAACCCTCATCGATCAGGTGGCTGATGATGTCGCGGCGCGGTCGGCGGCGGCGCTCACGGATCGCCGGCCGGACGTCGGCGAGATAGAAGCGGACGATCGGCCCCAGCCCGTTGGCGGCCGCCCGCATCCACTGCCGACGCGTGCGCCCGAGGTCGGGGCGGGTCAGGTCGAACGGCGGCTGGTTGAAGAAGGTGACCAGCCGACGCGCCATCCGCGGCACCGGCGAGTTCGTCAGGCCTACCAGCTCGGCGGTGACCTCGACGGTGTACAGCAGCGCCACCTCGTCCAGCAGCAGGGTGCCGGCGGCCCGGGCCTGGCCGAGCAGCCGGTCGGCCGCCGCCTCCATCGCGGCGGTGTAGCGCTCGGCGACCACCGCCGGGGCCAGGAAGCGGGCCACCTTGCTGCGCTGCTCGTCGTGGCTCGGGCCGTCCGACAGCAGGATCGGGTGGTGCCGCAGTACCCCCTGCGGGATCGCCTCCGCGGTGAACCCCGCCTGGGTGGTCTGGGTGCGCGCCCGCAGCACCTGCCGGGCGGCCTCGACCGAGCGCACGCTCAGCACGTGGCCGGCCCGCTCCACCCGGGGCCCGGTGGCCTCGCCCGCGGGCTGGGAGCGGCGCCCGCAGGACCCCTCAGCCATCGTCGTTGGCCCCGGCCGCCGGGCGGCGCGGCCCGAGCAGGCCGCGCAGCGGCACCGTCCACAGATCCTGCCCCCGGACACCCCACTGCCCCAGCAGCCGGTTGGCCGCCAGGAAGCCGGTGGTGGCCGCGCGCTCCATCAGCGCGACCGGCAGCTCGGTGCGAACCCAGTCGCCCGCGAGCACCAGCCGCGGGCTGGGCGTCGCCACGCCGGGACGCTCGGCCCAGCGCTCCGTCCCGATCAGGGTGCAGTCGTCGCGGACCAGCACCTCGCGCTCCCGGACGGCCAGGGTCGCGGTCTCGGGGAAGATCCGCCGCAGCTCGGCCTCCAGCCGCTCGGCCACCGCGCGCGCCGCGTCGGGGTCCTGGGCGACCGCCGGGTCGCAGGCGTAGGCGTGCAGCTCCACCACCGAGCCGCCCTCGGCGGCCGACCAGCGGGCGGCGCCGGCCTCGAAGCGCTCCAACACCGACACGTTGTCCAGCGGGCCGTACCCCGAGGTGCCGACGAACGCCGGCCGGTCGGCGGCCACCAGCCCGTCCAACCACAGCCGGACGACGATGAACGGCGGGGCGTTGTAGGTGTCGGCCACGCGCTCCTGCCAGGCCGCCAGGCCGTCGCCGGGGCCCGTCATCCCCGCGATCAGCGCGCGGGACGCCCGCGGGTCGGCCGCGAGCACCACCGCGTCGGCGGCCAGCTCCTCGTCCGCCAGCCGGACGACCGCCCCGTCGGTGGCCAGGGTGATCGCCTCGGCGCGGCATCCCTGCCGCACGTCGACGCCGAGCCCGGCGAGGTGAGCGGCCAGCGGCGCCCACAGCGCGGTGTCGTAGTCGTCGTCGGGGACGTCGAAGAGCAGGCCCTCCGCCGACCCCATGAAGTAGGTGTGGAACATCGCCACCAGCTCGCCGGCACTGAAGCGGGACGGATCGGCGAAGAAGGAGCGGGCGAAGACCTCCAGCGCCAGGTCGCGCGCCTGCTGCGGGAACCGGAGCCGGTCGAGAAAGGCGCCGGCCGATTCGCCGTCGTAGCGGTCGTAGGTGCCCGGGAACGACACCTGCAACAGCTCCATCGCCGCCCCGATGTTCACCTTGGCCAGCGATCTCAGCGTGAACGTCGGGCTGCGCCGGACGAACTCGATGACGCTCCACGGCGGGGTCAGCGGCAGGCCGGTGAAGGAGTCGCGGACGCCGTCGGGCCGCTGCAGCGGATAGTCGGCGATCGGCACCAGGCGCTGCAGGCCCGGGTCGGTCCGGCGCAGCAGCGAGCGCAGGTTGTAGTACTGCCGGAAGAAGGCGTGGAAGCCGCGGCTCATCGTCCGGCCCCCCGGCACCGGCCAGGCCGCCACCCGCCCGCCGAGCCGGTCGTCGGCCTCGAGCAGCGTCACGCCCACGCCGTGCTCGGCCAGGACGGTCGCCGCCGCCAGCCCGGCGATGCCGCCGCCGACCACCACGACCCGGCGCGGCGTCGAGACCCAGGCGGCGCCCGCCGTCGCGGGGTGATGCACCGCGCGTCGATCGCGTCCGGGAACGTGGGCCGTCATCGGGTGGCCTCCGGCTTCTGGGCGACGATGGTGTGCAGGATGCCGCGCTGCCAGCCGGCGGCGGTCCGGGTGGCGATTCCGGTGAACCCGGCCGCGGCCAGGCGGTCGCAGAACCGGGGGACGGTGTCGAAGTCGACGACGCTGCGCCACAGGTAGCGGTAGAGGTCGCGGTTGCGGTCCAGCGCCACCCCCAGCGGGATGATCACGGCGTGGCAGACCGCGTCCCAGATCCGGCGGGCGCGCGGGTCCCCGGCCACCGAGTACTCCTGGACGACGAGCCAGCCGCCCGGCCGCAGCAGCGCGAAGACCTCCGCCACGGCGCGGTCCCGCTGGTCGGCGGGGACGTTGCGGAACAGGTAGGCGGTGAACACGCCGTCGTGGGAGCCAGCGCCGAGCCCCGCCACGTCCAGCTGGCCGGCCACCGCCTGGGCGAACGACACCTCCGGCGGCCAGCTCTTCGCCCGGGCCTGGTCGAGCATGCCCGCGGAGGCGTCGATCCCGAGCAGCACGGCCCCCGGGGCGGCGGCCACCAGGGCGCGCGTGGAGGCCCCCGACCCGCAGGCCAGGTCGATCAGGCGCCGCGGTCCCCGCTCCCCCAGCCGCTCCACCAGCGCGCGCGCCCCGCGGCGCAGCTCCGCGTGGTAGCCCGGGTTGAGGGCGACCATCAGGTCGTAGCGGGCGGCGCCGCGGTCGAACGCCGCCGAGGTGAGCGAGCGCGCGGGCACCTGCCGGGGATCGGCGGCCCCCGCGGGCGGGGCGGTGGTCATGCGGCGTCCTCCTGCCGTCCGATACGAAGCCACACCAGGATGGTGAGGGTCACCAGGGCGAAGCCGAAGCCGAAGTCCTCCACCGGGATGTCCCAGGGGAACCGGACGCCGCTGTGCTGCCCAGGGGTGTAGATCACGATGGGGTGGGACAACCTGGTGAGCCAGCCGTCCACCAGCACTTGGAAGGCGAAGACGATCGCCATCGCCAGCCAGTACTGGGCCGAGGTGAAGATGCCGGTCCGCAGCCACCCCAGCTCGGCGGCCACGACGGCCACGACGGCAAGCACGGTCAACACGGTGTACTCAGGCACGGCTTCCCGCCCCTCGCCGCCGCCACCGCAGCACGGTGCCGACCGCCTCGTAGGTGAGCAGCCCACACACGGGGATCACCACGAAGAAGACCAGCTCCTCCAGCGGCATCACCCCGAGCAGGATGCCGGTGGTGGCGGTGGCGCTGTAGCTCCAGTGGTCCCGGACGATCCCCACCACGTCCCACACCGTGAAGATGAGCACCACCGGCAGCAGCGTCAGCAGCAGCCGGCGCGGCCGCCGGTACACCCGCGCCCGCAGCCAGAACTCCAGCGGCAGCGTGAGCAGGAGGCAGCCCGCCATCAGCAGCAGGTACTCCCCACGCCCCATCACGCGCACCGCCGCGCCGACGCGGGGCGGCCGGGCCGGACACCGTTCGTCATGCCACCAGCCTCGCATCGCCGGCCAGCGCGCGGATAGCCGGATGGCCGCGCGGATCGGTGATCAGGAAGCGGAGCATGATCGTCGCCTTCTCCAGGTCGGGGACCCGCACCCGCTGCGAGAACACGTCGTAGTCCGCGGCCTCGATGCGCTCCAGGATCCGGCTGTAGAGCACCAGCGCGGTGCCGACGCAGCGCCGCGAGGCCGGCGGCAGCAGGTCGAGACCCGGCAGCGACTCGACGTACAGGGCCCGGTTGCGGGCGATCTGGGCGGCCATCAGCGCGCGCCACTGCGGCGTCACCTGGCGCAGCCACGGGTCCGCGCCGTGGGCCGCCACCTCGTCGGCCGGCAGGTACACCCGGCCGCGGTCGAGGTCTTCCCCCACGTCGCGCAGGAAGTTCGTCAGCTGGAACGCCAGCCCGAGTGCCCGGGCGGGGGCCTTGGCCTCGGCGCTGACCGGCTCCAGGACGGGCAGCATCATCTCGCCGATCACCGCCGCCGACCCCTCCATGTAGCCGTCCCGCAGCTCCGGCCAGGTGGCCCAGCTGGTGCGGGTGAGGTCGAGGGCCATCGCGTCGAAGAAGCGGTCGAAGCACTCCAGGTCGGTGCCGCGGCGTCGCAGGCTGTCCACGACCGCCGCCATCACCGGATCGGACGAGGTCCCGGCGTCCAGCGCCTCCCTGAAGCCGCGCCGGAACCCGGCGAGGCGCTCCGCGGGGTCGGACGGCTCGGTGCCCCGCGCGGGCAGGTCGACGATGTCGTCCGCGAGCCGGCACAGCGCGTAGACCGCGTAGACGTCGCGCGCCTGGGCGGCGGGCAGCAGCCGGGCGCCCCAGTAGTAGGTGGTGCCGTACTGCCGCGTCAGCTCCGCGCAGCGGCGGTACCCGGCCTCCAGCAGCTCGCTCATCGGGTCGCCTCCCCCACCCGTTGCGCGGCGAGCTTCCCGGAGATCAGCACCATCGGGATGCCCACGCCCGGGGTCGTCCCGGAGCCGGCGAAGACGACGCCGGGAGCGCGCTTGTCGACGTTGCGGGGCCGGAAGGGGCCGGTCTGGGCGAAGGTGTGCGCCAGCGCGAACGGGGTGCCGGCGGCCATCCCCTGCGCCAGCCAGTCCTCGGGCGTGACGAACTCCTCGGTGACGATGTCGGTCGAGTAGCCGGCCGCCTGCAGGAACCCGTGGAGCCGTTCCTGCAGCCGGGGCCCCTCCAGCGGCCAGTCGACGTGCCCCTGCCGCAAGTTCGGCACGGGTTCCAGCACGTAGAGGCTCTGGTGCCCGGCGGGAGCCGCGGTGGCGTCGTGCAGGGAGGGGACGGCCACGTACCGCGACGGGTCGGCCATCAGCCGGCCCCGGACGAAGAGGTCGTCGAAGGCGTCGTCCCAGGCCGCCCCGAAGTGGATGTTGTGGTGGCCGGCCCCCTCGGGCAGCCGGTCGCCGCGGACCCCCACGTGCCACACCACCGCCGAGGGCGAGAACCGTCCGCGGGCGGCCAGCCGGGGCGGGGTCAGGTCGGGAAGCAGCCGCTGGTAGGCCACCGGCAGGTCCGGCGTCAGCACCACGGCATCGGCCGCCAGCAGCTCGCCGTCGGCCAGCCGCACGCCGCGGACCCGGCCGTCGGCGCCGCGATACACGCGCTCGGCCGGCGTCCCGTAGCGGAACTCGACGCCCGCCTCGCCCGCGGCGCGGGCCATGGCGACGGGGACGGCGTGCATGCCGCCCTCGGGGAACCAGACGCCCTCCACGGAGTCCATGTAGGTGATGACGGCGTACAGCGCCAGCGCCTTGGAGGGGGCGAGCCCGGCGTACATGGCCTGAAAGCTGAACACCCGGTGCAGCCGCTCGTCGTCGAAGCGGCGGCCGACGGCGGCGCCCAGGCGGCCGAACCCGCCGAGCCGGAGCAGTTCCAGGGCCGCGCTCGGCGAGCGCAACAGCCCCAGCGGGGAGTTCCAGTTGGCGTCGATGAAGTGCGGCAGCTCCACCTCGGTCAGCCGGCGCAGCCAGTCGACGAACCCGTCGAAGGCCGCAGCGTCCTTGGCCCCGCACTCGGCGTGAATCTCCGCGCGCATCGCCTCGTGGCCCGGGCGCACCCGCAGCCGGGAGCCGTCGGCGAAGAAGGCGTGGTAGGCCGGATCCAGCAGCGTCAGCCGCAGGTGGTCGGCGACGCTCGAGCCGACGGCGGCGAACGCCTCCTCCAGCAGCGGCACCATCGTCAGCACCACGGGGCCGGTGTCGAAGCGGAACCCGTCCTTGAACAGCGTGCCCTGGCGTCCACCCGGGACGTCGCCGGCCTCCACCACCGTTACCCGGTAACCGGCCCCGGCCAGGTGCATGGCGGAACTGAGCCCCGACAATCCCGCCCCGACCACCACCACGCTCGGCGGCTTGGACGCCATCAGTGATCCCGCCAGGCGATCGTCCGGGCCGCGTCCGCAATCCCGGCGGCCCCCGCGGAACTCAGCGACGGCGACTGCAGGCAGGCCAGCGCCGCCGCATACTCGGTCGCGATCAGTTCCTCGACCGCGCCCGCCACACCGGCGGCGCGCATGGACGCGGCGAGCCGCTCGACGTCGTCCCGGGTCACGCCGTCGGTCCCCAACCGGTCGAGCAGGGTGGCGTCGTCGCCGGTCAGCCGCTCGCGGGCGAGCGTCAGCAGGACGGTGGCCTTGGCCTCCCACAGGTCGTCGCCGGACGGCTTGCCCGTCCGGTCGGGATCCCCCCAGACGCCGAGGTAGTCGTCCCGCAGCGCGAAGGCGCGGCCGACGTGCTCGCCGCACCGGCTCAGCGCTGCCAGGGTCTCCTCGGTCGCGCCGGCGGCCATCGCGCCCAACTGCAGGGGGCGCTCGATGGTGTAGCGCCCGGACTTCAGCCGCGCCACGCGCTCGGCGTGCTCCAGGTCGCGGCGGCCGGCGGCGGCGCCGGTCAGGTCGGCTCGCTGGCCCGCGACCAGTTCCACGCTCAGCGCGTACCACTCGGCGCGTAGCCGCGGCGGGAGGCCGTTGGCCAGCCGGTCGGCGGTGGTATGGGCCAGGTCGCCGAGCAGGATGGCCAGGTTGCGCCCGAACACGGCCCCGTCGCCGACCCCGCCCGCGGCGGCGTGCCACTCGGCGGCCTGGACATGGGCGGCCGGTCGGCCGCGCCGCGACAGCGACTCGTCCATCACGTCGTCGTGGACGAGCGCGAACAGGTGCAGCGCCTCCAGCGCCGCCGCCGCCCGCACCATCGCCTGGTAGCCGGCCGAACCGGGGAGCCCCCCGGCGGCCACGAAGCCCCAGTGGGTCATCACGACCCGGAGCCGCTTGCCCCGACCGATCAGCAGCTGCCCCAGCCACTCCGGGAGATCCTGGCCGAGGATGTCGACGCCCATCCCGCGGGTGTAGCCCTCCCACTCGGCGGCCAGGCCGCGCAGCTCCGCAGCGAGCAGGGCGTCGACGTCGGTGAGCATGGCGTCGATGTCCTGCTGCGGGGCCTGCGGGAACCGGGACGGCATGATCTCCGCCAGCCGGGGCACCTGCTCGGCCGACCAGGGGCTGTACACCGCCGGGGTGGCCGTGATCGCCTGGGTGAATCGGTCCCACGGCACCCACAGCCATTCGGCGACCTCGGCCGGGTCCGGGTCGGGGATCCCGTCGGTGATGAACGCGGCGAACACCGGGCAGATCTCGTTCTCGACGATCCCGGACGCGTCCACCGCCCGGTACCGGAAGTCGGGGAGCAGGGACACCAGCGGCCCCACGGTCATCCCCAGCTCCTCCTTGACGCGGCGTCGGGCGGCCTCCTCCAGCGGCTCCCCCGGTCGGGGGTGGCCGCAGCAGGTGTTCGTCCAGACGCCCGCCCAGGTCTTCTTGGCCAGCGCCCGCCGCGTCAGCAGCACCTCGCCGCGCGCGTTGAAGACGTACAGGGAGAAGGCCAGGTGCAACGGGGTCGAGTTGGTATGAACGGTGAGGCGATCCGCGGTGCCGATCTGGTCACCGCGGTCGTCCAGCAGGACGACGTCGTCCCGCTCCTGTGGGGCGGGGGCGGCCATCCGCCGGGCTGCTCGCTGTCTCACGTTGTGTCCAATGTTTGTCCAACCTTGATTCAACGGTACGGCCCGGATCTGGGTGCGTCAAGGGGCAGTAAGCTCCGGCCGGGGTTGGCTCAGTGGGCCAGCGGCGCGGCGGCCCCGCCGACGGCGGCGAAGACCCGCTCGGCGGCCTCGCCGAGTCCGTGCCCGAGCGGCTGACAGCCGCCGCCCAGCCGATCCTGCCAGGAGCCCCCCACGAACGATCGCGGCCGGGACGGGAGCCCGTCGAGGGCAAGCGCGAGGCGCTGGGCGACGGCAACATCGTCCGCCGAGTGGACCGCGGTAACGACCGCGGCCGCGCCCACGCGTCCGACCTCCGTGATCCAGCTCTCGAGGGGGACGTTGGGCCCCAGGTACACCACCGCCACCCCCAGGGAGCGGGCGAGGACGGCGAACGCGAGCAGCGCGACCTCGTGACGGCACTCCGGGAGCAACCCGACCAGCACGGGCGGTGTCGCCGCCGGCGTGGCGACGTCCTCGAACGCGATCGACAGCCGTCGCATGAGGGCCGCGGCCACCTCGTGCTCCTGGGCCACGGAGACCTCGCCCCGCTCCCAGGCCTGCCCCAGGGCGGCCAGCATCGGGAGCATCCAGCCGTCGGCGAATTCGGCCGGCGAGCGCGCCGCGAAGGCCGCCCGCAGCCCCGCCGCCACGTCGTCGCTGCTCAGGCCGGAGACCACGGCGTCGACGAAGGCCTCCGGCTCCCAGGACGGCTCGTCCGATCCCTCGGCCGTCCGGTCGGCGAGCGCTGCCTGCGCGGCCTGTCGCGGCGCCCACCCCTGCTCGACGAGGACGCGCATCCGTCGGTAGATGGCGAGAGAGGCGTCGTCGTAGAGCCGGTAGCCGCCCTCGCTGCGCTGTGGCGGCGGCAGCAGGTAGCGGCGCTCCCAGGCGCGCAGGACGTCGGCCGACAAACCCGTCAGCGCCGACGCCTGCTTGATCGTGTACATTCCTCGCCCCTGTTGCCGGTGCGGCCGCCTCAGAGTCTAGACAAACATTGAACAATGTCCAGCCCTTCTCAGCGCACACCCCCGGCATCGAGGAGGTCCTCGGACGGTCGCGGTCACCATTCGGCTCCTACGCTCGAGCGGCCACAGGGCGGGGCGATCGCCCGCGCCCTCTGACCCTCGGCCGCAGCTGGCCACTACCTGGCCGAGGCCACGTTGTCTGGTCGCGTGAGGGCCCGCGCATCGATGCTGGCAGCTCGCTGGTGGGTCAACTGAGGACTCCCGCCCGCCCCAGCCTTAGGCATGCAGCGCGACTCGACTCGTCATCCCCGACGAGTTGCCCCCGTCGCCGACAGGTCGGCGCTCAAACGGCTGACGTGAAGGGTGATGTAGGCCAACTCATCCCGATTGACCTGCCACTCCAGTTCATCCTCGAGGAGTTGTTTGATCTGCCCCGCGACGATGACGGCCTCGGGATGTGCTGCGCAAATCACGTCCAGCAGCGGTTCC
This sequence comes from uncultured Micropruina sp., assembly GCA_964492685.1. Classification (GTDB taxonomy): domain Bacteria; phylum Actinomycetota; class Actinomycetes; order Propionibacteriales; family Propionibacteriaceae; genus Micropruina. The sequence goes on along the minus strand of CAZBMH010000013.1, from coordinate 5,765 downwards.
GGAGAATCGACGATCTGGCGTCCCCGCTCCAGCCGGGCGAAGAGGTAGCGCAGGTGGGTGACGAATCGGGCCGCGCTCATGCTCTCCTGGTCCACGCGGCAACCCCAGGCCCGGTCGATCAGATCGAAGGTCTGGCCGATCATCTCGGTCATCTTGATCGCCGTGCCGATGTCCGGCGACGCGAGCTGCGCGTTCACGAAGTGAAGCGCGAACGCCGTCGCCTCGTCGCGCTGCAACGCGACACCTACCGTCGCGTTGACCAGCTCGACGGCCTCCCGTGCCGCGGCCACCTCCTGCGGATACAGCTGCGTCACCTCCCAGCGCAGCGGGAACTCGACCGTGATTCCCCGGGTGGCACGACGGATCGCGAAGGTGAGGTGGTCGATCACCGACAACACCATTGACTGGGTCACCGTCAGCTTCAGACGCTGGGCCGCCAGGTCGACGATCTGTCGGCCGAGGGTCACGTGCTCCAGCGGAGTGTCGGTGAGCAGTCCGGTCACTCGATCCACCCGGGCATCGTGGTCTGGGAGGAAGCGATGTTCGATCTGCGCACGATCGACGATCGCCCCGGGCTTCTTCGCGTAGCCGATGGACCGCCCCAGCAGGATGACCTCCACCCCGTTGGGCTCAACCGCCAGGACGACGTTGTTGTTGTAGGCGCGCTTGATAACGATGGGGCTAGCAGGCGCTTCGCACATCGCTATCCCCCTTCCCCCACGTGCCGGAGCCAGCCCGGCAGCTCAGACCCGCGGACGCGATCGAGGGCCGGCCGGGGCTTGACCGGCTGCGGTCGATGGCAACGCTCACCGTCGCTCACCTTCTCTTCCTCACGCACATAACAGCATCCTGCGGACCCGCCGCAAGATCCAGCTCGGCGATCGTGAAGCCGTCCATGCTGGTGACGACCACGGGGGTGATCAGCGAGGGCACCCGAGGGCGGACCGCCTCCAGGTCGACGGTCACCACCGGGTCCCCCGCAGCCACCTGGTCGCCCATCCGCCGGTCAGTGGTGAAGCCTTCACCCTTCAGTCTCACCGTGTCGACGCCGATGTGGACGAGGATCTCCAGGCCGCTGGGGTGCCGGACGCCGAACGCGTGCAGCGACTCCGCCAGGACGATGAGCTCACCATCGATCGGGCTGCGGAAGCAGCCATCGGTCGGGTCCACGGCAAAGCCGTCGCCCAGGACTCGTCCCGCGAAGACCGGGTCGGGGACCTTCTCCAGCGACACGATCTGACCCGCCGTCGGCCGGGTCACCCAGACGCCCTTGTTCTTTCCGAAAAAGAGCATGACACTCCCTTCTCGTGTCTGGGTTGGTCCGGCCCCGACCACGCCGCGGCCGGACCAACCGCGGTTGTCAGTCGTCGGCGCCGATCATTTCGTTGATGGCATTCCGGTAGAGGATCGCCTTCGCCCCGTAGACCGCTTGCAGTCCCCCGGAGACCTCGAAGACGTCAGCCGCCCCGAGCTTCCTCAGCGCGGCCTTGTCCACCAGCGCCGAGTCCTTGACCGAAACCCGCAGGCGGGTGATGCACGCGTCCACATCCTCGATGTTGCTCGGTCCACCCAGGGCCGCCAGCACCTCGGTGGCCTCCTCCTTCAGGCTCTCGCGGCTGGTCGTCCGAGCCGGGACGTCGCCCGCGTCCTCGTCCTCGTCCGCACGGCCGGGGGTGGCCAGGTTGAACTTGGTGATGAAGAAGCGGAAAGAGAAGAAGTAGAGCGCGAACCACACGATCCCCTGCGGGATCACGAGCAGCCAGTTGGTCTTCGCGTTGCCCTGCAACACCCCGAAGAGGGTGAAGTCGATCACACCGCCCGAGAAGGTGTTACCGATCCGGATGTTCAGCAGGTCGGCGACCAGGAACGAGACGCCGTCGAGGAACGAGTGGAAGACGTACAGCAGCGGCGCCACGAACAGGAACATGAACTCGATCGGTTCGGTGATGCCCGTGACGAACGAGGTCAGTGCCACCGAGGCGAACAGGCCGGTGTACTTGGCCCGCTTGTCCTTCGGCACGCACGTCCACATCGCCAGGCAGGCCCCCGGAAGGCCGAACATCATGGTGGCGAAGCGGCCGGCGAAGTACTTGGTGCCGTGGGTGAACAGGCCCACGTGGTTGGGGTCGGCCAGCTGCGCGAAGAAGATCTTCTGGGCGCCCTCGACGCTGACACCGGCCACGGTTTCGACGCCGCCCAGCGGGGTGTACCAGAACAGCGGGTAGATCATGTGATGAAGCCCCACCGCGCCCGAGAGCCGCATCAGGAAGCCGTACAGGAAGGTGCCGAAGGGACCCGCCGCCGCGATGTAGCCGCCGCTGGCCACCAGCGCCGCCTGGAACGGGGGCCAGATCACGTAGAAGAGGGCGCCGACGAATATGGCCACGAACGAGGTGGCGATCGGGACGAAGCGGGAACCACCGAAGAAGCCCAGGAACTGCGGCAACTGGATGTTGTAGTAGCGATTGTGCAGCCACACCGCCAGCGAGCCGATGACGAGGGCGCCCACCACACCGGTATCGATGGCCGCCTCGGGGTCGGGGTTGAACAGCTTCAGCATTTCGCCGATGGTCGCGTTCATCACCAGGAAGCCGACCAGGCCGGCCAGGGCTGCTGTGCCCTTGTCGCGCTTGGCCAGGCCGATGCACAGGCCGACCGCGAGCAGCGCCGCCAGGTTGGTGAAGACGACGGCCCCGGCCGCGGTCATGACGCCGAAGAGGCCCTGGAGCACGGCGTTGTCGAGCACCGGGTAGGTCTTGACCGTGGTGGGGTTGGACAGCGCCCCACCGATGCCCAGCAGCAGACCGGCCGCCGGCAGGATGGCGATCGGCAGCATGAACGCCTTGCCGATCTTCTGTAGTTGTTTGAACACCTAATCCTCCAAAAGGGTGTCGTTGGTTGAGCGCGACCACCCCTCGCACAGGGGCGGCGCGCGAATGGGTTGGTTACTTGAGGGCGGAGACGAAGCCCGTGGCGATCTCGAGCGGGCGGGTGATCGCACCGCCGACCACGACACACCAGGCCCCCAGATCGATCATCTGTCGGGCCTGCTCGGGCAGGCGGATCTGCCCCTCGGCGATGACCGGAACGGCCAGTTCGCCGACCAGACGCTCCACCAGCTGGAAGTTCGGCGCCGGCGCCCCCGCCGATTCGGCGGTGTACCCGCTCAGGGTCGTCCCCACGAAGTCGACGCCCGCCGCCGCGGCGTTGACGCCCTCCTCGAACGTGGCGATGTCGGCCATGAGCAGCTGGCGGGGATGCCTGGCCTGGATCTGGGCCACGAACTCGGCCACGGTCAGCCCGTCCGCCCGGGGACGCAGCGTGCAGTCGAGGGCGATCACGTCGGCCCCCGCCGCCACCAGGGCATCCACCTCAGCCATGGATGCGGTGATGTACGGCTCGAACGGCTCGTACTGCTTCTTGATCAGCCCGATCACCGGCAGGTCGACGGCCTGCTTGATCTGCAGCACGTCGCGCACCGAGTTCGACCGGATGGCCACCGCCCCGGCCTGTGCGGCTGCTCGGGCCAGCAAGGGCATGACCCCGCCGGCTTCGGTGTACAACGGCTCCCCCGGCAGCGCCTGGCAGGACACCACCAAGCCACCCTTGACTTGAGTCAGCAAGTCGCTCTTACCCACGTCGATCCTCTTCGAACCGGGCGATCCGCGTCGAGCGGACAGCCACGCCTGATGTTGGAAGAACCGACAAAAAAACCCGAAGCGCAAGGCTCGACGAAATGTCGGTTCCTTGGCCTCAGGTTCTGCCCACGGTGGGTAACAAGCCCGATAGCCCGGGACGTGATGTCCCGCAACGCACATTAGCGGAAACTGGCCGGACGTCAACCCGCGGCGGCGGGTCGTCATCCACGCCCCCACCGATGCATCCTCGACGCCCCTAGGACAAGCGCGGCTCGGGGCCTGGTCTCTCGCCTGCAGCGGCGCCAGTGCTTGGATGGACGCCCAGTCGACCCGAGGGAGGCGTGGGTCTGATCGACCGCACCGACCGCCGCGGCCAACGCCGCCTCCGCCGATTGACCCCATCGGATGCGAGACCAGCCCGGCCGCGCCGGCCATGCACCGTCCCCTGATCGTGCAGCAGCCCCCTCGCGTGCATGTGTGTCGCCGGTTCAGTCAGCCGATCTGAGTCGACCGGACTCGCGCTCGGGGCCGATGCGCCCTGGGCGCAACGCCGAGAACGCTCCAATCGACGGGTAGACCCCTAGTCAGAGCACCCCCGGCAGGAACCGGACCTGCGACCTAGAGAGACCCCCGAAGGACGCCCACCCAGCCCCACGCAACTCCGCTCAGGGACACCACAATTGCTTGTCAACGCCACTTTGCTTCCTCTTGCGCGCATCTCGGCTTGTGGATGCCGATGTGCTGAAACCACTACACCTTGGGTACAAGTTTGGGTACACCTCCCAACCGGGCTGCGCTGTCGCTGCACGACTCCCTCGATGATCACCAGCTGTCACGCACATTTCACGCTCAGAAGGTGCCCTCGCCGACAACGCCCAATAGCGCTATAGGGGCGCTAGGTCGGCACCTGCGGCTTGCCAACTGCCCAGAGTCTCAGGTCCCGCGCCGGCGTCCTGAAGCACCACATGGAATGGAATGTCTGGCCGATCCCACCACTCGCCATCCGCCACCGGTTCGGCATAAATGGCGGCACTTCTTCCGAGTGTCAGGACAAGTGTTCTGAGATCGGCCAGGGAGTCGTCTACCAGCACGGAGGAGGCCTCGGTCACCACGATCACGAAGCCTTCCCCAGGCGGTAGCCAGTCCATGTCGCCCAGACATTCCTGGAACGACGACCAGTTCTCGCCGAAGTAGTAGGGAAACTGCAGCGCTGCGGAGAACTCGTCCATCATGCCAGCGAAGCGAGTCATCTTGCGGCCTCGGACACAACGAACGGTGAGGCCCGCCTCGCGCCAGCCCATGACCGCCTGGGCCATCTCTTGATCATCGAGCTTGGCGAAGAGTAACACCGGTTGGTCGTCCACCCTCATCAGCCGTCGAGGGTCGCTCATCTGAACTGGGTGAAACTCTGGTAGTGATCGCTGGTGTAATACGGCGATCCGTCGCTGCCCGTCACCAGGCGCTCCGTACCTCGATCAGCACCCTTGACATACGGATTGACATCCCACTTCCTGTACGTGATGGCGTCTCCCGCCGAAGACGTGCGCGGCAAGACCTGGCCTCCCGCACGACCATCGTTGGTGAACACACTCCCACCCTTGTACCCCGGTAACGGCGCACCCTTCGCGTTGACCCGATTGAGGACCGTCCAAGCGTTCTCGGGCGCTGGACCGAACGCGACGTTTGCAACGCCCGCTTCGGCTCTCCTGGCGCCGACCCGGCTTAAGGTAGCACCAGCGACCGCGCCGACACCTACAGACCCACCCGAGGCAACGGCGAGCTCGCTCTCAGGCATGGCAGCAGCGCAACCAACGAGGCCCGAGATGACGCAGCCCTCCAGGATCACCGGGCGAACAAGAACGCCTGCACCAAGGCGAGCCGTTCGGTGAACGTGTGCAGGGACTCCCCCGACAGACGTTCCGGGAGGGACCCATGAGCCCAGGGACGCCGACTGATACGAGGCCATGCCCCCGGTGCCAGCCGGACCCCACGTGGCAGGCCCCGCCGAAGGCCGCCAAGACGCCTTTCCCGTCGGTTGCGGGCCGCCGCGTGGGGTCTCGTAGGGGCGTGAGGAAGGGATCGGTGACAACTGATCGTTAGTGCCGGGAGGCGCTGGCGGGGAGGATG
>CAZBMH010000012.1:0-45251 GCA_964492685.1 uncultured Micropruina sp. | reverse complement strand
GCGACGACCCGAGCTTCACCCAGCCGCTGATGTACGACCTGATCGAGCAGAAGCGGAGCGTCCGCAAGCTCTACACCGAGGCGCTGATCGGGCGTGGCGACATCTCGACCGAGGACGCCGAGGCGGTCATCGCCCGCTTCCGCGGGGGCCTGGAGAAGGTCTTCAAGCAGGCACGCGAGGAGGACGTCCCCGACGACGAGTACCGCAAGGTGCCCTACTACCCGCCGAAGTTGGGCAAGACGCACGGCACCACGATCACCGCCGAGGTGATGGCCAAAGTGGCGCACGCGCACGTGTCCTACCCCGACGGGTTCCGGATCCATCCCAAGGTGCAGCCGCAGATGCAGCGCCGCGCGGACAGCATCCTCAACGGGCCGATCGACTGGGCCACCGGCGAGTTGCTGGCCTTCGGGTCGCTGCTGTTGGAGGGTCGCCCGGTGCGCCTGGTGGGCCAGGACAGCCGTCGCGGCACGTTCTCGCAACGCTTCGCCGCGCTCGTGGACCGGGACACCGCCGAGTACTACGTGCCGCTGAACCACCTCGCCGAACAGCAGGGACACTTCCACGTCTACGACTCGCTGCTGAGCGAATACGCCGCTATGGGCTTCGAATACGGCTACTCGGTGGCCGCCCCGGACGCCCTGGTGTGTTGGGAGGCCCAGTTCGGCGACTTCGCCAATGGCGCCCAGACCATCGCGGACGAGTTCATCGCGGCCGGCAACGCCAAGTGGACCCAGAAGTCCGGCGTCGTGCTGCTGCTCCCCCACGGCTTCGAGGGCCAGGGGCCCGACCACAGCTCCGCGCGCATCGAGCGCTGGCTGTCGCTCTGCTCGGAGGGCGCGCTCGCCGTCTGCCAGCCGTCCACCCCCGCGAGCTACTTCCACCTGTTGCGGACCCACGCCTACGTCAACTGGCACCGTCCGGTGGTGATCGCGACCCCGAAGTCGATGCTGCGCAACAAGCTGGCCACGTCGGTCCCCAGCGACTTCACGCAGGGCCGCTGGCAGCCCGCGATCGGCGATCCGACGATCACCGACCACGCGGCGGTCGAGCGCATCGTGCTGTGCTCCGGCAAGATCCGGTGGGACCTGGTCGCCGCCCGCGCCGAGGCCGGGCTGGAGGGCAAGGTCGCGATCATCTCGCTGGAGCGCCTCTACCCGCTGCCGGCCAAGGAACTCGCGGCCGAGCTGGCGCAGTACCCGCGCGTGACCGACATCCGCTATGCGCAGGACGAGCCCGAGAACCAGGGCGCCTGGTGGTTCGTGCAGGGCCAGCTTCCCGACGCGGTGGCCGCGTTCCTCCCTGGGTACCGGCTGGTGATGACCGGCGTCACGCGTCCGGCATCCTCGGCCCCGTCGGTGGGGTCGCTGAAGGTGCACCAGCAGCAGCAGGAGGATCTGCTGCAGCGGGCGCTCGGCGCGCGGTGAGGTCGGCGCATGTACTTCACTGATCGCGGCATCGAGGAGTTGGAGGACCGGCGGGGCTCCGAGGAGGTCTCGCTGGGCTGGCTGGCCGAACAGTTGCGAGTCTTCGTTGACCTGAACCCGGACTTCGAGGTGCCCGTCGAGCGGCTGGCCACGTGGCTGGCGCGCCTCGACGACGAGGACGACGAGTAGCCTCAGCCGGCGACGCGACCCACGCGCAGCGCGGCGGTGGTGGCGGGAAGAACGGCGGCCACGACGGTCGCCAGGCACCCGGCCACCCACAGCCACGCCAGCGGCTGGCCCGCCAGGGCCTCCACCGCGATGAACCCGTTCAGCAGCGCCAGCGCCACCACCGGCCCCCGGGCAAGCGCGTGGCAACGCCACAGGAACACGGCGGCTACGACGTGCAGCACGCCGTAGCCGAACAGGAGCCCGGCGATCTGGCCGCTGAAGCCGCCGTGCCCCGCCGCCAGCGACAGGGTGGCCATGATCGCGTAGCCAACGCCGGCAAGCCCGGTCAAGGCCACCGCCACAAGCAGCGATGGGGGTCGGGGTGGCGCAGACATGTCGGTCAGGATAGCCTGACGTGCCGAGCCCGATCGAAACACCCGGCGGGTTGGACGGCAATTGTGCGCGAACTCTTGTCCTTCGTTGTTACAGTTGCCAGTCTTGTCACTGACAAATCCGAACTTCAGGAGTGGACCACGCATGGACTGGCGCCATAGGGCTGCCTGCCTCACAGAGGACCCGGAGCTCTTCTTCCCCGTGGGGAACACCGGTCCAGCGTTGATGCAGATCGCTGAGGCCAAAAAGGTCTGCAAGCGATGCGAGGTGCGCGAAGCGTGCCTGCAATGGGCCCTCGATGCGGGTCAGGATCACGGGGTGTGGGGCGGCCTCAGCGAGGACGAACGTCGCGCCCTGAAGCGCCGCGCCGCCCGTTCGCGCGTCCGTCCTAGCTGAGCGAGATCACGCCACCGGGATGGTGAGCCGGGCCACGGTCGTCCGGTCGTCCCCGGTCCGAAGCGAGAACTCCCCGCCCAGATCGGCGACCAGGGTCGTGACGATGGAGAGGCCGAGGCTCGTGGACCCGACGAGTGAGAAATCGTCGGGCAGCGGCGTCCCCGCGTTGGAGACCTCGACCGTAAGCCGGCCGTCCGCCTGGACCGGGGCCACCACCACCTCGCCCTTGCCGTAGTCGAGGCCGTGTTCGATGGCGTTCTGGCAGAGCTCGGTCAGGATGAGTGACAGGCTGGTCGCCACCTCCGCCGGGACGAAGCCGAAGCTGCCGACCCGGCGCATCTGCACCGGGCCGCTGGTCGCCGTCACGTCGACCACCATCTTGAGCAGCCGGTCGGCGACGTCGTCGAAGTGCACCACCGTGTCGAACGCCTGGGACAGGATCTCGTGCACGACGGCGATCGCCCCCACCCGCTTCATCGCATCAGTGAGGGCCCCGCGCGCCTCGACCGACGAGATGCGGCGCGCCTGCAACCGGAGCAGCGCGGCCACGGTCTGCAGGTTGTTCTTGACGCGGTGGTGGATCTCGCGGATCGTCGCGTCCTTGGTGACCAGCTGGCGCTCCTTGCGGCGCAGCTCCGTCGTGTCGCGGCACAGCACCAGCAGGCCGCACGGCCCCTCCGGGTTCACCAGCGGGATGATTCGCAGCCGCAGCTGTACCTCGGCGGTCTCCAGCTCGACCTCGCGGGGACCGCGGCCCCGCAGCACCGTCTGCAGGGGCAGCTCCACGGGCGCCCGCTTGGGCAGCAGCGCGGTGGTCACGCCCACGAAGTCCTCCCCCAGCAGATCCGCGGTGAGGCCGAGCCGGCGGTAGGCGCTGACGGCGTTGGGGCTGGCGAACTCCACCATTCCCTCCCTGGTGACGCGCAGCACGCCGTCTCCCACCCGCGGCGACACCCACGGCACCGCCTTGTCCTCCAGCGTCGGGAACAGGGCGAGATGGACCATCCACATCAGGATCTCGGCCGTCTCCAGGTAGGCGTCCTCCAGCGCGCCAGGGGCACGGACGCCCATCCGGTTGGTGTGCAGCTCGACGATCCCGATGACCTGGTCGTCCATGACGACCGGGACCGCGTGCACGTCGACGGGGATGCCAGCGTGCAGCTTGTTGCCGCTCGTCCGCGCGACCTCGCGCGAGAGGTAGGCCTCGGTGACCAGGTGTTCGGGGTCGTAGGAGACCTCCTCGCCGACGACGTCGTCCTCCAGCGCGGTCGGGCCGGTCGTCGGACGAATCTGGGCGGCCGCCCAGAAGACGTTGTCGTCCGCTGAGGGAACCCACAGGATCAGGTCGGAAAAGGAAAGGTCCGCCAACAGGTGCCACTCGTCGGTGAGATGGGTCAACCAGGAGCGATGATCCTCCGAGAGCACCGTGTGTTCGGCCAGCACCTGCGCCATCGAAAGCATGGCCCCACCCTAACGGTGGCGGGGGGTGGGGTGCCGATGTGGCACAATGGGCAGTCGCGCCAGCCGGCGCAGGTCCGCGAGTGCGAGGAGTCCCGATATGGGTAAGGGTGGCCGGAAGCGTCGTTCCCGTCGCAAGAACAATGCGAACCACGGCAAGCGTCCGAACGCCTGACCCTGGTCGGTTGCAGCAGAACCCTCCGCATTGCGGGGGGTTCTCTTGCGTTCTGCCCCCGGGGTGAGGGGCGCTAGAACGGCCGAAGGGTGTAACTCGTGGTGATCTGCGTGACCACCCGGAGCCGCAGCGTGTCGGGGGCCCGCTCACCGGTGCAGCTCCGCTTCACCATGGCCCGCACGGCCTCCTCGATCCCGAAGCAGTCGAGGCACGGTTCGCAGGCGTCCAGGTGCAGCCGGATCTCGTCGGCCTCCGCCTCGCTCACCTCGTGGTCCAGGAACTCGTACAGCTTGGCCAGGGCGTGCAGGCACTCGTCACTGCTGCTCATCGTCGTCCCGCTTCCCGATGCCGTTCTCGCGTGCGAAGTCGGCCAGAGAGGCGCGTAGCTGGGTGCGCCCTCGATTCAGCCGCGACATCACCGTCCCGATCGGCGTCCCCATGATCTCCGCGATCTCCTTGTAGGAGAACCCCTCGACGTCGGCCAGATAGACCGCGAGCCGGAAGTCGGCGGGTAGCGCCTGCATGGCGTCGGTGACCACCGAATTGGGCATCCGGTCCAGGGCCTCCATCTCCGCTGTGCGCAGCCCCGTGGAGGTGTGCTGCTCGGCGCGGGCCAGCTGCCAGTCCTCCACCTTGTCACCGCCGGAGAGCTGCGGCTGGCGCTGCTTCTTGCGGTAGGTGTTGATGTAGGTATTGGTGAGGATCCGGTACAGCCACGCCTTCAGGTTGGTCCCCGGCGTGAACTGCTTGAAGGACGAGAACGCCTTCACGAACGTCTCCTGCACCAGGTCCTCGGCGTCGGCGGGATTGCGGGTCATCCGCAGGGCGGCGCCGTAGAGCTGATCGAGGAAGGGCATCGCATCGCGCTCGAACCGCACGCTGCGTTCGGCGTCGGTTTCGAGGTCGAGATCGACCGGGAGCGCGAGCTCCGCGTCAACTGGGAGGGTCATCAGATACGAGACTAGCGGGTGGGTCCCCGCGAGCGACTCCGACCCCGGGTGGGTCTCACGAGACTGGACGGCGTGCACGCCCCCTCAACGGGGTTGACGTGCTCGCATATTCCATGGAGCGCGACCGAGGGCGATCGTCAGCGGCTCTCGACCAGCGGGACGATCAGCTCGGGGCCATCATTGGCAACCCGGTTGACCAGGGTCGACACCGCGTAGGCCTCCAGGTTCGCCGCGTGAACCCGCAGGAGGTCCACGGCCTCGACACCCATCCCCGGGTCGAGCCACGCGTCCCAGGACGACGGGTCGATGACCATCGGCATCCGGTCGTGGATGTGGCCGAGGGCGTCGCTCGCCCGCGTGGTGATGATCGTGGTGCTGACCACCCACTCGCCGCCCGGTCCGCGCCAGAAGTCGTACAGCCCGGCCATCACCAGCAGGCCGCCGTCGGCCGGCCGGATGAAGAACGGCTGCTTCAGCGGCTTACCGCGAGCATCGGTCGCCGCCGAGGTGTACCACTCGTAGTAGCCGTCGGCGGGGAGTAGGCAGCGCCGGCCGGCGAGCGCCCTGCGGAACGCGGGCTTCTCGGCCACGGTCTCCGCCCGGGCGTTGATCATCCGGGCACCCCCCGAGAGGTCCTTGGACCAGGAGGGCACCAATCCCCATCGCAACGGCACCAACCGGCGGACGGCCGGCGCGTCGGGGTCCTCCCGGGGCACGCGCTCCAGCACCGCCGGCACGGGGTCGGTGGGGGCGATGTTGAACCGCGCCGGCGGCAGCGGGCCCGCGACCTCGTCGATCTGGAAGATCTCCACCAGCTCGTCCTGAGCGGCCGAGGCCGCGTACCGCCCACACATGGCGCCAGGGTAGCCCGCGGCCCGAGCGCGCTTGGCAGTTGACGCCGGGCACGCTACAAAGAACACATGAGTCTGCTCCGCGCCGCAGCCCGCACGATGCTGGCCAGCTTCTTCATCGTCAACGGCTACAAGGCCTTCCGGCATCCCGAGCCGCTGGTGCCCGCCGCCCAGCCGCTGGCGGACGCGCTCCTGCCGCTGGCCGAGCGCACGCTTCCCCCGATGGCGGCCGCCTACCTCCCCGAGGACACTCGCGGCCTCGTCCGCTGCACCGGCATCGCGCAACTCGTGGGCGGCGTGAGCCTCGCCACGGGCATCGGCCGACGATTGGGCGCGGGCCTGCTCGCGGCCACCATGGTCCCCCACGTGCTCGCGAGCAACCCGTTCGGCGCGCACGGCAAGGACCGCGAGGTCGCCCAGGCGCTGCTCGTGCGCAACGTCGCCCTCACCGGGGGCGTGCTGCTGGCCTCCGTGGACACCGAGGGGCAGCCGAACCTGGCGTGGCGCGCCCGCGCGCAGCGCGACGCGATGGAGAAGGGCGCGGAGCGGCTGCGGCTCCAGGCCGCCCGCGACGCCCAGAAGGCGCAGAAGGCGGCCCGCTCGCTGGCGCGCAAGGCGTCCTCGCGCCTCGAGAGCGCCCTGTCTTGATCCCCTGGGAGGCCCCGGTCGCCACGGGCCCCGTCGAGGCGACCGTCGCCGTCCCGGGTTCGAAGTCGGCCTCGGCCCGCGCGCTCATCCTGGCGGCGTTGGCTGACGGCCCGGGCGAGGTCGTCGGGCTGCTGTCCGCCCGGGACACCCACCTGATGCGCGCAGCGCTGCAGTCGCTCGGGGCGCGCATCGTGAACCTTGAACCGGGACGGGTCGGGGTCACCCCGCTCGGTGAGGTCGCGGGCGGCGCCACGATCGACTGCGGGCTGTCGGGGACCGTGATGCGCTTCGTGCCCCCGCTGGCGGCGCTCGCGTCCGCGGACACGTTCTTCCACGGCGATCCCGGCGCCCAGGCCCGACCGGTGGCTCCCCTGCTGGGTGCCCTGGCCGAGCTGGGGGCCCGGGTGTCGGGCGAGCGGCTGCCCTTCACCGTCGGCGGCCCGATCCGGGGCGGCCGGGTGAGCCTCGACTCGTCGGCCTCCAGCCAATTCGTCTCGGCCCTGCTGTTGGCCGGCTGCCGCTACCCCGGCGGCCTGGAAATCGAGCACCGCGGTGGCTCGCTGCCCTCGCTGCCGCACATCGCGATGACCGTCTCCATGCTCGCCGAGCGAGGCGTCGCGGTCGCCGCCACGGGGCAGGCGTCGTGGGCAGTGGCCGAGGGCGCGCCGGCCGCCCGCATCGACCACATCGAGCCGGACCTGACCAACGCCGCCACCCTGGCGGCGGCCGCCGTGATCACCGGCGGGCGCGTCCGCACCCTGTGGCCTGCCACGTCAGTCCAGGCGGGGGCGGCCCTGTTGGAGGTGTTGGCGGCCTTCGGGGCCGACTGCCGACGGGACGGCGACCACGTGACAGTGACCGGCGGCGCGGGCCCGATCGGCGCCGACGTCGACCTGCACCAGGTCAGCGAGATCACGTGCGTGGCGGCGGCGCTGGCGGCCCTGGCCACCGGCGGCAGCCGCATCAGCGGGGTGGCCCACATCCGGGGCCACGAGACCGACCGCCTGGCCGCCCTGGCCCGGGAGATCAACGCCCTGGGTGGGCGCGTCACCGAGACCCCGGACGGGCTGCTCATCAAGCCGGTCCCGCTGCGCGGCGGGACCTTCCACACCTACGCCGACCACCGGATGGCGCACGCCGGGGCGCTGCTGGGGCTCCGCGTCCCGGGCGTGGTGCTGGACGACGTCGGCTGCACGACCAAGACCCTGCCCGACTTCCCGACACTGTGGCGCGGCCTGGTGGGGAGCGCCGCGTGAGCCGCCGGGGCACCAGCGGCGTCACCGAGGACGACCACGAGGGCTGGGGGCGGCCGACCCGATCCCGCCCGCGCACCAAGGACCGTCCCGACTACTCCAAGGCCGCGATCGCCATCGTGGTCACGGTGGATCGCGGCCGGTACCGCTGCCGGCTGGAGGCCGGCGGCGGGGGCGCCCTCACCGCCACCAAGGCTCGGAACCTGGGTCGCAAGGGTGTCATCGTCGGCGATCGGGTGCGGATCGTCGGGGACCTGACCGGTCAACCGGGCACGCTGGCCCGGATCGTGGAGGTGCTGGACCGGGTGACGGTGCTGCGGCGCACCGCCGACGACGACGACCCGTTCGAGCGCCCGATCGTGGCCAACGCCGATCAGCTCGTGATCGTCACCGCCCTGGCCGACCCGCCCCCGCGCACCGGCATGATCGATCGCATCATGGTGGCCGGGCTCGACGCCGGGCTGGATCCGATCCTGTGCCTCACCAAAGAGGACCTGGCCCCGGCAGCCGAGCTGATCGCCGCCTACGCGCCGCTGGACATCCCGATCGTGACCATCTCCCCCGGTTCACCGCTGGACGAGCTCCGGGCGTTGCTCGCGGGCCGCACGAGCGTCTTCATCGGCCACTCCGGCGTCGGCAAGTCCACGCTGGTCAACGCCCTGATCCCCGGAACGGACCGGGCCACCGGCGAGGTCAACGAGGTCACCGGACGGGGTCGCCACACCTCGACGTCCGCGATCGCCCTGGAACTACCCAACGGCGCCGGCTGGGTGATCGACACCCCGGGCGTGCGGTCGTTCGGCCTCAACCACGTCACCGAGGCGTCGATCCTCAACGCCTTCCCGGACCTGGCCGCCTTCGCCGCCAGCTGCCCGCGCGGCTGCCATCACGAAACGGGGTCGCCGGAGTGCGGCTTCGACGCGGCGGTGAACCAGGGCGCCCTGGCCCCGGAGAGACTCGAATCGTTCCGGCGGATGGAACGAGCCTGGGCCACGCCGCAGTACTGAACGGTCCGGGCGGCGCGCCAGCCCTAGATTGGTGCGCATGTCCCAGAAGAGTTATCTCGACGACCTCCGGCTCGCCCACATCCTGGCCGACAACGCGGACTCGATCACCACCAGCCGGTTCAAGGCGCTTGATCTGGTGGTCACGGCCAAGCCGGACCTGACGCCGGTGACCGACGCCGACACCGCGGTCGAGGACGCCATCCGCCGCACGCTGGGCAACGCCCGCCCGCGGGACGCCGTCCACGGCGAGGAGCGCGAGGACACCGGCTGGGGCCCCCGCCGCTGGGTGATCGACCCCATCGACGGCACGGCGAACTTCCTGCGGGGCGTGCCCGTGTGGGCCACCCTGATCGGCCTGATGGAGGGCGACGAGGTGGTCGCGGGCGTGGTCAGTGCCCCGGCGCTGGGGCGTCGCTGGTGGGCCGCCAAGGGCGGGGGCGCCTACACGGGGAAGAGCCTGCTGCAGGGCACCCCGTGCCGGGTGTCGCAGGTCTCCCGGGTCGAGGACGCGTCCTTGTCGTACTCCTCGGTGCACGGCTGGGTCGAGAGCGGCCGTGGCCAGCAATTCGTGGACCTGATGCGCGGGGTCTGGCGCACCCGGGCCTACGGCGACTTCTGGAGCTACATGCTCGTGGCGGAGGGAGCGGTCGACCTCGCCACGGAGCCCGAGCTCGCGCTCCACGACATGGCGGCGTTGGACATCATCGTCCGCGAGGCGGGTGGCCGCTTCACCAGCATCGACGGCGCCGACGGGCCGGTGGGGCCCGGGGCCCTGGCCAGCAACGGGATCCTGCACGACGCGGCGCTGCGCCAACTCGCGGCGTCCTGAGGGCCTCAGCGGCTGGCGATGGTGGTGAGGTCGAAGCTCAGCCCGGCAGCGTTCTGACCCACCCCGGTGATCCCCGCCCGGGTGATGACCAGGTTCGGCAGGTCGAACAGCCAGACGGCCGCCGCGTCCTGGGCCAGCGTCCGGACCGCCAGCTTCATGTCGGGCACGAACTCGGCTGTGGGGGCCTGATCGGCCCTGGCGAACTCCCGCACGAAGTCGGGGTTGTCGTAGTGGAAGTAATAGGTCTTGTCGGTGAATCGCCGCAGATCCCGCGCCTCCAGGTGGGCGACGATCGATAGGTCGTAGTCCCCGGCCTCGTGGACCTCGTCAAGCCAGGTGGTGAAGTCGAGCTTCTCGACGGAGACCGTGATCCCCACCTTGCCCAGGGCGCTCGCCACGAACTCGGCGGACCTCGTCGCGTACGCGGTGGTGGGCACCCGTAGCTTCAGGCTGAGCCCCTTCTGGCGCCCCGCCTCCTTCAACAGCGCCTTGGCCTGCTCGGGGTCGTAGGGGGTGACGGCCGTGAGGTCCTCATACCACCGGTCCGTCGGCACCGCCATCGACCCGATGATGGTGCCCCGGCCGCCCCAGACCGTCGCCAGCAGCGCGGCCTTGTCGATCGCCATCGTGATGGCTCGGCGCACCCGCACGTCCGCCAGGGGCTTGCGGGCGTTGTTCACCGCCAGCACCACCTCGCCCGCCGTCGTGCCCTCCAGCACGGTGAAGCGGCTCGGATCGGCGAACCGACCGAGGTCGTCGGGGGCCTGCAGGTTGGCGATGATGTCGATGTCGCCGGCCAGCTCGGCCGCGCTCATGGCGCTCGCGTCGCCGAAGTAGCGGAAGACCACGCTGTCGAAGCGCGCCGGGGTCCCCCAATACTTGGCGTTCTTTTCCAGCACCAGCGTCTGCCCGCGATTCCACTGCTTCAGCAGGTAGGGGCCCGAACCGGCCGTCGCCGTGGCCAGCGTTGCCAGCCCGGCCGGGTCGTAGATGATGCCGGCGGTCGAGGAAATCTCCTCAAGCCACAGGTTGGACGGTCGGCTCAGCGTGACCGTCACCGTGTGCTCGTCCAGCGCGGCGGTGCTCTTGACCACGCTCATGGCCGCCGCGATCGGCGGGGCCACCGTGGGTCCCTGCGCCCGGGTGAAGCTCGTCACGACGTCCGCCGCCGTCACCGGGGCGCCGCTGGCGAAGGTGGCCGCCGGGTTGAGGTGGAACGTGTAGGTCAGTCGATCCGCCGACTGGGCCCACTCCTGGGCCAGCAGCGGCCGCAGGTTCCCGTCCGAGTCCATCTTCACGAGCGTCTCGTAGGCGTTGTACAGCAGGGCCTGAGGGACGGCCGCCGCCGGGGTCGCGCTCGGGTCCAGGGTCGGCGGCTCCAGCGTCGCGCCGACGACCAGC
Source organism: uncultured Micropruina sp. (assembly GCA_964492685.1). Classification (GTDB taxonomy): domain Bacteria; phylum Actinomycetota; class Actinomycetes; order Propionibacteriales; family Propionibacteriaceae; genus Micropruina. Next base: position 34,295 of record CAZBMH010000012.1, on the reverse strand, counting down.
GTCCGGGAGGGGGTGTCGCTGGGTGCCAGCACCGGCTGGCCCGCGCAGCCGGCCAGGGCCAGGGCGATCGCCACGGTGGCGGCCACCCACGCCCCGCGACGAGGGCGGGGCGTCGTCCGGGGTTCGGTGGCGGCCTGGCGCATCAGCACTCCTCCAAGGCGCCCCGGCCGGGGCGGCCAGAGCGTCGTCATTCTAGTCAGACCAGGCCCACGCGACCGGCCCGGCGGCCCGGCGCCGGAAGCCCTACCGAACCTCGATTTGGCCTGTCGGGCGACCGTGACCTAAAGTAGTCCAGGCGACGCGGGGTGGAGCAGCTCGGTAGCTCGCTGGGCTCATAACCCAGAGGTCACAGGTTCAAATCCTGTCCCCGCTACGAACAACAAGCGTCCCTGGCCGGTCATCAGACGGCCAGGGACGCTTTGTCTTTGCACGAAGGAACCCCACCGCTACCCGTTCGGCGCGCCGAGCCCCAGCCGGACGGCGAGCAGCAGACCGAGCGCGAGGACGGCGAGCAGCAGCGCTAGGCAGGTGGCCAGGGCCGGGAGCCGCCCGTCCGGAAGCGATCCGGCCAGGGCCCCGGTCAGCGAGCGGTTGAGGCGGTCGTAGCGGCGGTGGCTGGACACCAGCAACAGCACGCCTCCGGCCAGCACGACGGCCGCCACCGCGATCGACCACCCGTGCAGCAACGGCCACGCGACCTTCGGGGTCGCCAGTCCCAGCGCCAGGAACGACACCCCGGCCCGACGCCAGGCCAGGCTGGTCCGCTCGGGCTGGAGACCTTCGTCCCAGACCTGCCCCTCGGTCACGGCAGCACCAGCCCCACGGCGACGATCCCCCCGGCGGCCAGGACCACCAGCGGCAGGACGACCATCATGATGCTGGAGGGCAACGGCCGACGCTCGCGAAGGGCGGTCTCGACCCTGACCCACCCGAACCACGCCTGCACCGCGCAGCCCATGCCACCCAGGATCAGGACGGCGGACGCGGCGATGCGGAAGGAGTGGTTGACCGACACGGCAAGGGACTCCAGGCCGACACCCACCGAGATCAGCGCCAGCGCCGCGCCGATCCACGCCAAGAACGTGCGTTCGTTCGCGAGCGTGAACCGGGCATCCGGCTCGCTGCCGCGCGCGTAGACCGATCGGGGGAAGCGGGAGTCGCCGCTCATGGGAGGGTTCCTTCTCGAGGGTGCTTCATGATGTCACGGGGTGTGCGACCGTGGCGGATCAGGTCCGCCATCGCCTCCATCGACGGCTGGGCGTGGCTGAAGAACCGGAAGTAGCCGGCGCACAGATAGTTCAGCCCGGGCTCCCCGTCGGCGGTGGTGGCGAAGCGATCCTTCGGGCAACCGCCGTGGCAGGCCCACCGGACCGAACACTCACGGCACTGGCGCGGCAGCGCGGTGCGCTTGGCGCGACCGAAGTCCCGTTGCTGCGGCAGCGCCATGAGGTCGCCGAACGTGTCGGCGGCGATCGTCCCGAGCCGATAGTCGGGTTCGACGTAGTGGTCGCAGGAGTAGACGTCGCCGTTGTGTTCCATGGCGAGGGCGTTGCCGCACTCCGGCGCGTGGACGCACAGGCTGTACTGTCCGAAGATGGCCCCCAGAGTCACATCGAAGTGTTGGACGAACACCTCGCCCACGTCCCGGACGATCCACTCGTCGTAGATAGCGGTCAGAAAGCTGCCCCACGCCGCGGGCGGGACCGTGCGGGAGGTGACCCGCTCCCCCGCCTGCCGGTAGAGGACGTGATCGCCGCCCTCGTCGCGGAAGCCGCGCTCGGCCTCGTCCGCGTGCCCCTCCTCGAAGCGCTCGACGATGGGGATGAACTGGAGATACCGGGCGCCCAGATCGTCGCGGAAGTGTCGATAGACCGTCAGCGGATGGTCGGCGTTGGCGGCGTTGACGGTGCACAAGATGTTGGTCTCGACGGCGTGACGCTGCAGCAGGTCCCAGCCCCGGAGGACCTGGTCGTAGGTGCCTCGCCCCGCCTTGTTGACACGGTAGGCATCGTGCAGCCCCGGCGGGCCGTCCATCGAGAGCCCGACGAGGAAGCCTGCCTCAGCGAGGAAGGCGCACCAGTCGTCGTCGAGCAGGGTGCCGTTGGTCTGGATCGCGTGTTGCACCTGCTGGCGCGGCCGCCGGTAGAGCTCCGAGAGCCGCACCGCCTCGGAGAAGAACGCCAGGCCGCGCATCGTCGGCTCACCCCCCTGCCAGGCGATGGTGACCGGCCCGTCCGGCTGCGCCTCCAGGTACGAGCGGACGAATCGGTCCAGCGTCTCGGCGCTCATCCGTTGGGAGTCTCCGTCCCACAGCACCTCCTTGGACAGGAAGAAGCAGTAGGAGCAGTCCAGGTTGCACGCGGCCCCCGTCGGCTTGGTAATGAGCGAGAACGGCAGCCCGGGCCTCGAAGCTCGTGCCCTAGCGGTCATCGTGAAGTCCCTTCGTACCGTCGTGGGACGGGGTCATAGGGGCCCCCGCCACACCGATGGGGCAGGCGCGATACAGATCCATGGCGTCGGTGCGGCACAGCTGCCCACATGGGCGGCGTTGCTCAGCACCAGGATGCCCGAGATCCACGGCCTCACGCGTGGCGGCCACCTGTCGACGCAGCGCCGGAGCACGACCCGCCACCGTTGGCGTGACTCCACGGGAGGAGTACCGGTACCATCTGAGGACGTTGGGGGAGAATTGAGCGTGATGCGGCATAACGGCTCTTGGGCTCAGAAGGTGCGCGCCGCGGTCATCGTCGGGATGGCTATCGGCGCTTCCGTCGTCCCCGGGTTCGCCGGCTCGGCCCTCGCCGACGACGTCGCTCCCCCATCGACGTCACCCAGCCCGGTTCAGACGTTCCCGTCCGCCGAGGCGCCCACGCAGACCGCCACTGAGACCGCTAAGCCGACGCCAGAGGCCAGTCCCTCGGTCAGCGAGTCCGCCCCGCCCAGCACCCCTCCGGGGGCGTGCCCCACACCGAGCTACCCGACGCCGGAGCCGAGCGCGACCCCAAGCCTCCCGACCTCTGAGCCCAGCGCGACGCCGGAACCGGGCTGCGGGCCGAGCTCGACCGTCACACGGCTGCCCACTCCCAGCGAACCCTCCCCGGACTGCCATCCGGTTCACCCGTCACCGACGCCCGGCGGCGGCAACCCCAACCCCGGCCGGCACAGCTGTCAGCCCACGCCGACGCCCACGCCGACGCCCACGTCGACCTCCCCCACGCCGACGCCCACGTCGACCTCCCCCACGCCGACGCCCACGCCGACCTCCCCCACGCCGACGCCCACCGCCACCCGGACGACCGCCCGCCCACCCAGCTCGCCGACGTCCGCACCGCCCTCGCCCGCGGAGACCGCGACGAGCCCGGCCACCCCCGCCGCGTCCGCCAGCGTCCCCCCGACGCCACCGACGATGTCGCCGACGGCCCCGACCGGCGCCCCGGCGCCGGCCGGCGCCTCGGCACCTGCCACGCCGGTGCCCAGTTCGGTCACCCTGAACCCCATGGCCGCGGCCGCCCAGGTCTTCGGCGGGGCGCTGGTGATCGGCACCCTGCTCGTGGTCACCGTTCCGATCAGGCCCACCGGTCTGCTGTGACATCACGGCCGGGCCGTGATGGGATGGCCCGGTGACCGTGCCCGAATCCTCGCTGCGCTACCCCCTTCACCAGGCGACGCTCGACAACGGGCTGCGGGTGATCGTCAATCCCGACCACAGCGCCCCGGTCGTGGCGGTGAACCTCTGGTACGACGTCGGGAGCCGGGACGAGACGCCCGGGCGGACGGGACTGGCCCACCTGTTCGAGCACCTGATGTTCCAGGGGTCCGCGGGCGTCGCGTCGGGGGAGCATCTGGCCCTGATGCAGTCGGTGGGCGGCTCGGTCAACGCCACCACCTGGTTCGATCGCACCAACTACTTCGAGACGGTCCCCACCGGTGCCCTCGACCTGGCCCTGTGGCTTGAGGCGGACCGGTTGGCCACGCTGCGCGAGTCGCTGACCCAAGCGAACCTCGACAACCAGCGGGACGTGGTGAAGGAGGAGAAGCGGCAGCGCTACGACAACGTGCCCTACGGCGACGTGGTCGATCACCTGTCGCGCCTCGGCTTCGGCGCCGGCCATCCTTACGGCCACCCCACGATCGGCTCCATGGCGGATCTGGACGCCGCCACGCTGGACGACGTCCGGGCGTTCTTCGCCGGCCACTACGTGCCTAACCGCGCGGTGCTGACGATGGTCGGCGACATCGAGCCCGAGGACGGCGTGACGCGGGCGAAGCGGTTCTTCGGCCGCATCCCGGCCGGCGAGCCGGTGGCGCGCTCGTTCGCCGAACTTCCTCCGCTGCCCGACCCGCCGCGCGTGGACGTCGCCGCCACGGTCCCGGCCGACGCCGCCTACCTGATCTGGCGACTCCCGGCGCGCGGCGGCCGCCCCTTTGACGCCGTCGACATCGCGCTCGCGGTTCTCGGGGACGGCCAGACCTCCCGGCTGCACCGGCGATTGGTGCGCGACGAGCTGATCGCCGAGGGCAGCGGCGCCTCGGCGATGGGGCTGATCGGCGGCAACTCCCTGGGGTTCGCCTACGCGCGGGCGCTGCCCGGGGTCGGCGCCGACGCGCTGGAGGCGGCGCTGCGCCACGAGGTCGAGCTGGTGGTCGCCCACGGGGTCACCGAGGCCGAGTTGGAGCGCGTGCGGGCCCAGTTCGAGCGGGAGTGGCTCACCGAGCTGGCCGGGTTCGCCGGCCGGGCAGACCTGTTCGGCACCTACGCGACGCTGCAGGGGGACCCCAACCTGGTCAACACCCGGGTCGCCGAGTACTGCTCGATCGGCGCGGACGAGGTGGCGCGGGCCGCCGCCGAGTGGCTGCGCGGCGACCAGGCGGCCGTGTTGAGCTACCGCCGCGCGAGCAAGGAGGAGCGGGCATGATCCGTCCCGACGTGGCGCCACCGGCGCCCTGGTCGTTCCCGGTGCCGGAACGCACCGCCCTGGCCAACGGCCTGAAGGTGTTGCTGTTCCACCGGCCCGGCCAGCACGTGGTGTCGGCGGGGCTCGTCCTCGACCTGCCCCTGGGCGTCGAGCCCCGCGGCCTGGAGGGTGTCGCCACCCTCGCCCTGCGCTGCCTGGACGAGGGCACCCGCACCCATCCCGGCCTGAGCTTCAGCGAGGCCCTGGAGTCCGAGGGGGCGGCCCTGGCCGCCTCCGCGGGGCTGTCGGCCACCCAGGTGTACCTGGATGTGCCCGCCCGACGCCTGGAGCGCGCCCTGCCGTTGTTGGCGGAGGCCGTGATCGAGCCCACGCTGGCGGCCGCCGACGTGGAGCGGCACCGGGACCTCCGCCTGGCCGAGATCGAGCAGGCCCGGGCCAACTCTGCCCAGCGGGCCGGCCTCGAGTTTCGCCGCGCCGCCATCGACCCTGCCGCCCGCGCGGGCCGGCCCGCCGGCGGCGAGGCCGGCACCGTCGCCGCCATCACCCACGACGACGTCCGCCGGTTCCACGCGACCCACTACGGGCCGGAGGCCGGGACGCTGATCCTGGCCGGCGACTTCGCCGCGGATCCCCTGCCCGCGATTGAGGCCGCTTTCGGTGGCTGGTCGGTGGCCACCCCGGCGGTCACGCACGAACGACCGGCCGCGGCACCCCCTCGCACGCTGGTGATCGATCGGCCGGGTGCGGTCCAGGCGGACGTCCGCATCGGGCGCCTCGGGATCGGCCGCAGCGACCCCCGCTGGGCCGCGCTCCAGATCGGCACGTTCGCCCTCGGGGGCGCGTTCCTCAGCCGCCTGAACAAGGTGCTGCGCGAGGAGCGCGGGTACACCTACGGCGTCCATGTGGTGAACCAGCCGTTTCGCGAGGGTGGGCTCAGCGCCCTGCAGGGGTCCTTCCGCACCGAGGCGACCGGCGCGGCGGTCGCCGAGTCCCTCGCCCTGCTGGACGTGACGACGGCGCCGTTCACCACGTCCGAGGTCACCAACGCCATTGCCTACGCGATCGGCGTCGCACCGCTGCGCTACGCGACCGCCTCGGGGGTCACCGAGCAGGTGGCCGGGCTGGCCGCGGCCGGGCTCGGGCCCGAGTACGTCGACCGCTACACGGAGGCGCTGCGCGGGGTCACCCCGGCGGCCGCCACCGCCGCCGTCGGCGAGCTGCTGCCACCCTCGGGACTCAGCATCGTGATCGTCGGGGACGCCGCCGTGCTCGTGCGTGACCTGGCCCGGGCCGGGGTCGGTGACGCCGAGGTGCTCGGCTGAGTCGACCCGCGGCCACCTGGCCAGATCAGCGGCCCATGGCCTTCAGGGCCGCCGCGAGCGCCTCGCGTGCCTCGTCGTTCTTGGCCTGATACTCGGCCAGATCGCCGCGCTTGAGGGCGGCATCGGCGGCCACGAACGCCCGCTGCGCCTGCTCCAGCAGCGCCTGGACCTGCGGGCTGGCGGTCGCCGTGGACGCCGGGGTCGGCGACGGGCTGCCCGACGGCGTCGGCGTCGGGCCCGTGGTCGGCGTGCTGCCCTCGCCGGTGGTGGCGCCGGCGTCGCCGGCAAAGACCGAGTCCAGCGCCTCCTGCAGCGTCACCCCGATGCCGACGTGCTCGCCGAACCGAACGACGACGAAGCGCAGCGCTGGATAGGAGCCCGTCGTCCCCTGGCGCATCGTGTAGACCGGCGCCACGTACAGCAGCCCGTTGCCCATCGGGAGCGTCAGCAGGTTGCCGTAGGTGGCATCCGAGGATCCCTGGTTCAGGAACGGGCGCAGCATCTCGGCGACCTTCTGGTCGTTGTTGATGGCGTTGAACGTCTGGCCGGGGCCGTCGATCTGGTGCGAGTCCGACATGCGCAGCACGCGGAGCTTGCCGTAGTCGGGGCTGGTCGCCTCGGCCACCACGGCCAGGTAGCTGGCCAGGTTCGATCGCCCACGCGGGACGAACACGGCCGTCTGGCTGAACACCGGCTGGACGTCGCCCGGCCACTTGATGCTCAGGTAGTACGGCGGCTCCTTCGCGGTGTCACCGACCTTGATCGGGTCGGAGGGCACCTGCCACAGGTCGGACTGGGCGTACCAGGTCGCCGGATTGGTCATGTGGTAGCGCCCGAGGATCTCCCGCTGCACCTTGAACAGGTCTTCCGGGTAGCGCAGATGGCTCAGCAGGTCGGGGGTGATGGTCGACTTCGGCAGCACCGTCCCCGGGAAGGCCCCCATGTAGGCCCTCAGGATCGGGTCGGTCTCGTCCCAGGCGTACAGGGAGACCGAGCCGTCGTAGGCGTCCACGACCGCCTTCACCGAGTTGCGGATGTAGTTCACGTTCTCGTCGACCTGCGCGCCGATGGCGCGGGTCTGGGCGTCGGCCGAGGAAGCCCGCAGGTTGACCAGCTGGCTGTTGGGGTAGCTGTTGGACGTGGTGTAGGCGTCGACGATCCACACCACGCGCGAGTCGACGATGGCCGGGTACACGTTGGAGTCAACCGTGAGCCACGGCGCAACCTTCTCGACCCGCTCCTTCGGCGTCCGGTCGTACAGGATGCGCGAGGCCGAGTTCACACGGTCGGAGAGCAGCAGGTTCCAATCCATGAACGAGGCCGCGTACAGCGTCCGCGTGAAGGCGTTGCCGATCGGGACGCCGCCCTTCCCGTCGTAGACGTTGGAGCGCTCGCCGCCGCCCTGGCCGCCGCCGGGGGTATCCAGCTCGATCGGGGCCTGGCCCTCCTCGCGTCCGACGACCACGTACTGGCTGGACTGCTCGCCGAAGTAGATCCGGGACTCCTTGGCCTCGATCTTGCCGATCGGCGGGATGTCGCGGTCGATCCAGTCGGGCTCCCCCATGGTCTGGCGACGGTTGCCGTAGGCGACCACCAGTCCGTAGCCGTGGGTGTACACCGTGTGCACGTTGTTCCACTGCTGGTCGGGCAGGCCCGCAAGGTCGAGCTCGCGGGCCGCCACGACGACGTCGGTCTCCTTGCCCTCGATGGTGTAGCGATCGACGTCCAGGATGTCGGGGAAGGCGTAGTAGCCGCGGACCTGCTGCAGCTGGTCGAAGGTGGGGCTCACGACCGCGGGGTCCATCAGTCGGATGCCCGGCAGCGCCTCGGCGTCCTGCTTCAACTGGCCGGGACGAACCTGGGTGACCGCCGCGTACTCCTGGATCGCGGTGTCGGCGACCCCGAAGGCCGCCCGGGTCGCGTCCACGTGCTGCTGGATGTAGGGCCCCTCCTTGTCCGGCTCGTTCGGGCGGACGGTGAACGACTGCACGACGGCGGGATAGATCAACGACAGGATGAGGCTGGAGACCACCATGAGCCCCACGCCGACGACGGGGAACAGCCAGCGACGCACGACCGCCGTGGCGAAGAAGAGCCCCGCGACGATGACCGAGATGGCCGCGAGCACCACACGGGCGCCGACCCGGGCGTGATCGTCGGTGTAGTGCAGGCCGGTGAAGATCGTCCCCTGACTCACCAGGAAGCTGTACCGGTCCAGGACGAGCTGCCCCGCATAGCCCAGCAGGATCAGGCCGATCAGGACGGCCAGGTGGACCCGGGTGGCCGCCGGCATCCGGCTGCCGCGGGCTCGTCCCGGGATGAGGGCGCCCGTCGCGAAATGGACGGCGGCCGCGGCGATCAGGCTGAAGCTCAGCGCCGTCAGCAAGAAGGACGCCAACGCCTGCAACACCGGATAGTCGAAGACGTAGAAGCTGAGGTCCAGCCCGAACGTGGGGTCGACGGTGCCGAACGGCACCCGGTTCAACCACGCCAACACCGGCAGCGTCTCGACGGCCGCCGACGCGCCGGCCAGGAGGCCGAGCCCCACGGCCGGGATGGCCGCGGCCATCCAAAAGCTGGATTCCAGCAGCTCGCGGTAGCGCTCGAGCATCGCGCTCTCGGGGCTCCGCTGCATCGGCGGGCGCGCGCGGAAGGCGATCCACATGTTGCCGCCGACGAGCCCGGCCATCACGAGGGCGGCGGCCGCGAACAGACCCACCTCGGCCACCAGCTGGGTGCTGAACACCTTCGGGTACTCGATGGCGTCGAACCAGAGCTTGTCGGTCCAGATCTGGGTGAAGATGCCGAAGGCCGTCAGCGCGGCCGCGGCGATGATCAAGGTGATCAGCAGCGGCGAGCGACGGGGCATGGCCAGGGTGCTCACGGCGAGGCTCCTCGTTCGATGGATGAAGCGATGTCAGTCCAGAGTACGGGCCAGCGCACGAGCCAGCCCCGGGACCAGGTTCGCGTCGCCGAAGAGGTCCCCGGAGGCGCGCAGCCGTCCGACGCCGTGACCCGCGCCGTCCCGGGTGGCGCCCACGACGACGCGCACCTCCTGGCGGTCCGGATGCCTCGCGACGAAGCGGGCCGCCTCGGCGGGGTCGTCCGGGATCTGGGCCTCGAGGGCGGGCGGCAGGAACGTGCGTTCGACGGCCAGCGCGCAGCCGAACACCGTCGGTGGCCAGGAGATCTGCTCCAGCCCCGCCAGCAGGTCCTCCCCGGCGGCCGAGCGCAGCTCCACGCCGTCCTGCTCGATGGAGGAGAGCGCGTCAGGCGGCGCCGACTCCGCGTTCAGTTGTGCGGCGAGTCCCGGCTCGGCGGCCACCAGTTCAGCGGTCGGGACCAGGGCGAAGAGGCGCGCGGGCTGATCCCAGCCGCCGTGCTGTACGTAGCGCTCGATCTCCAGCAGGCAGGCGATCAGCGGTTCGGGGCTGGTCATTGGCACCCCGCCACCGTGTCGGCGCGGGCCGGATCGGCGAGCGCCGCCAGGCCCGTGAGGGCGTCGGAGAGAGTAGCGACCTTGACCAGTCTCATCGACGTGGTCGCGGCGCGGGCGTCGACGCAGTTCTCGGCCGGCACCAGGAAGATGCTCGCGCCGGCGCGCTCGGCCCCGGCGATCTTCTCCTGGATGCCGCCGATCTCGCCGACCTGACCGGAGCCCGTCAGTGTGCCGGTGCCGGCCACCGACCGGCCCGCGATCAGGTCGCCGGGGGTCACCTCGTCATAGACGGCGACGGCGAACATGAGGCCGGCGCTGGGCCCGCCGATGTCCGGATTGATCGCGAACGTGACCGTGGGGGCGTAGATGTAGCCGATCTCCAGCGTGATCCCGACGACCGGGGTCGCGGGGGCGTTGTTGGCAGCCGAGGTGGCGACGGTGACCGTCAAGGTCTCTCCCCCGCGCAGCACCTCAAAGACCACGGACTCGCCGACAGCGTGCTTGTGGATCGCGTTCTTGACGGCCTGGATCGTGGACACCTTGGTGCCGTCGACGGCGGTCACGTAGTCGCCCGGCTTCAGCTTGTCGATGGCCGGCCCACCGGCCGGGACGGTGGCGACCTGCGGCACCTCCTGAACCGGGAGCTCGGCGGCGCGGAGGGCGGCGGCGATCGCCTTGCTCTGGGAGGTGTCCATCGCCTGGACTTCCTTAGCCCGGAACGCGCCCGCGTCCGTGCCTGCCGGGTAGACCGCGCCCCGCGGGAGCACCTCCCGGGCGGGCAGCCAGTAGGAGAGCAGCGCCTCGGGCAGGGTCAGCTGGGAGCGAACGCTCGTGACGGCAACGGTCGTGAGCCGCAGTTGCCCGGTCACGGGGTACACCTCGGTGCCGCCAATCTGGACCCGTGGCTTGCCGTCGACCGACTCCAACAGGTCAACCGTGGACCCCGGGGACCAGCTCACGTAGGGCACCGGAACCAGGGCGATCACGGCGGCCAGCAGCACGAACAGGATCGCCGAGACGGTCGCCGTCCACGTCTGCTTGGTCACCCATCGAGCGTACACAAGGGTTTGCCCGGTGTTGGACAATGGTGTCTCCACCCAGTTGAGGAGTTGACGATGGCCGACGAACCCGGCCCGGATCCCGAGAAGAAGCCCGAGAACCCGCTGGCGCCGTTCCTCGCCCAGTTCGGCATCACCCCCGGTCCCGACGGGGAGTTCGACATGGCGGAGCTCATGCGTCATCTGGAGGGCGCCATGGCGCAGTTCTCCTCGCAGCTGGCGCGCTTCGGGCCCAGCGACGGCGAGAGCGGCGTGAACTGGACGTTCACCAAGGACGTGGCCCGCAAGGTGACCGCCGGGCTGGGCAGCGACTCGACGCCGACCGCCGCCCAGGCCGCCAAGATCCGCGACGCGGTGGGCCTCGCGGACCTGTGGCTCGACTCCGAGCTCGCCTTCCCCCGGATCAGCGCCCCGGCCGCTGCGTGGAGCCGCGCCGAATGGGTCGAGAACACGTTCCCGACGTGGCAGCGGCTCGCCAAGCCGATCGTCACCAGCCTGTCGACCGCCCTGGGTGCGCTGCTCAGCCAACAGCAGCCGAGCACGGAGCCGGGCTCGGAAATGCTGCAACCCATGATGCGGGCCGCCGCCTCCGGCATGTTCGCCGCCCAGGTCGGCCAGTCGCTGGGCAACCTGGCCGCCGCCGTGGTTAGCGTCACCGACATCGGCCTACCCCTGACCGACCGGCCGCAGGTGGCCATGCTGCCCACCAACGTCGACGCCTTCGGCGAGGGACTGGAGCTCGATCCCGCCGACCTGCTGCTCTTCCTGGCGTTGCGCGAGACGGCCCGCCAGCGCCTCTTCGCGGCCGTCGGCTGGCTGGGCCCGCAGCTGCATGCCCTGGTCGAGCACTACGCCCGCGAGATCGCGATCGACCCGCGGGCGCTGGAGGAGGCCATCGAGAGCCAGCTGAACCCGTCCATGACCGCCGACGAGATCGAACACGCCGGTCAGGTGCTCGCGGGCAGGCTCTTCGAGCCGACCATCACCGACGAGCAGCGCGAGGTGCTGGGGCGGCTGGAGACCCTGCTCGCGCTCGTCGAGGGGTGGGTCGACGACGTGGTCGGGCACACGATGTCGCGCTGGATGCCGAACGCCGCCGCGCTCACTGAGCTGGTGCGGCGCCGCCGGGCGACCGGCGGTCCGGCCGAGGCCGCCCTGAAGTCACTGGTCGGCCTCGAGCTGCGACCCCGCCGCACGCGGGAAGCGGCGACCCTGTGGGCGGCCACCCGCAGCGCCCGGGGCATCGAGGCGCGCGACGCCGCCTGGGACCATCCGGATCTGGTGCCGACCGCGGCCGATCTGGACGACCCGCTCGGCTACGCGCAGGGCTCCTCCGCCGCGACTGGGCCCGATCAGCTGGACGCCGATCTGGCCCGGCTGCTGGACGAGGAGTCCGGCAAGGATCACTGACCCTCGTCGGGAGTCGACCCCCAGCCCTGGGCGGCCGTGAAGCCGTCCAGGAAGCCGCGGGCGCGCTCCGTCAGCGGGTAGCGGCCAACCAGACCCCAGAACCGCCGGGTGTGGTTGGCCTCCAACAGGTGGGTCAGCTCGTGGACGATCACGTAGTCGCCCACCCAGCCCGGCAGGTCCCGCACCCGTTCCGAGATCCGAATCGTGCCCTCGGCGGGCGTGGCCGACCCCCACCGGCGCTGCTGGCGTCCCGTCCAGCGGATCGTGAAGGCCGGCGGGGGTCCCTCGACGGCTCCCTGGAGGTGCTCGGCGTAGAGGCGTTCCGCCCGCTCCTGCAGCGCCGGGTCACCCGGCGGCAGCAGCCCGGACTCGTGCCGGGCCAGGAAACGCTCCACGAACGGCGGGACGATCCGGGCCTCCTCCGCGTACGACATCCGTGCCGGGACCACCACGACCAGCCGGCCTGCCTCGCGGGTGATGGTCATCGTCCGGCGTCGGCGCGCACTGCGGCGCACCTCGTAGCGGGGTTCCGGCATGGGCCACACCCTAGCCAGATCGTCGCTTGACCACGCGCCCGCCCCCCGATAGCGTCTGCCACGCGGGGCTCTTGAGCAGCCGATGCACTCGCAGGGGAAGGCGAGGGTTTCGGTCCAACGGGGGCCCCGCGTTCACGTCCCGCTCGGGATGAAGCCCGGCCGAGGTGACCGGATCCGGGGCGGAGGCGTCGGTGCCCTACACTGGGCCCCGGCAACAGCGCGAGGCTCTCGCGTGATCGCATGCAACTGAGGAGGAAATGACGTGGCCGACGAGACCTACACCGGTTCGTTCTACTGCGTGAAGTGCAAGGACCACAAGGACGCGACGGGCAACGTGGTTGTCAACGCGAAGGGGACGAGGATCGCCAAGGCGAAGTGCCCCACCTGTGGAACCAACCTGACGCGCTTCCTGCCCAAGGCCTGACCTGACTTCAAGCGCCGGATCCCCTCGGGGTCCGGCGCTTTGGTCTGCCCCGGGGCACGGCGATTCCGGCGCCGGGCACAATGGCCGGGTGACCAGCGACTCCGAAGGACCGGACCTCTCCCCCACGCTGCCCACGTCGGGGCTCGCCCGCAACGCGCGGCTGCTGTCGTTGCCGCTGGGGGCCGCCGGGCGCGGCGCCGTCGGGCTGGGGCGCCGGCTGCTCGGCGCTGACGCCGACGAGGTGTCCGCGGAACTACGCACCCGGGCCGCAGAACAGCTCTTCGCCGTCCTCGGCGAGCTCAAGGGCGGGGCGATGAAGTTCGGCCAGGTCCTGAGCCTGTTCGAGGCCGTGCTCCCCGACGACATCGCCGGGCCGTTCCGCGCCCAGCTGTCCCGGTTGCAGGACGCTGCTCCCCCCATGCCCTCGGCGCGCGTCCAGGGGGTGCTGCGCCACGAGCTCGGCCCCGGTTGGCGCGACCACTTCGAGACGATCGACCTGCGCCCGTCCGCGGCGGCGTCCATCGGTCAGGTGCATCGCGGGGTCTGGCGGGCCACCGGCCAACCGGTGGCGATCAAGGTGCAATACCCCGGCGCGGCGGACGCCCTGCGCTCCGACCTGCGGCAGATCGAACGGCTGGCCTCCGTCGCCTCTCCCCTGACCGGCGGCGTCGACGTGGTCTCACTCAGCCGCGAGATCGGCGCCCGGATCGCCGAGGAGGTCGACTACCTGCTGGAAGCCGACAACCAGCGTCGGGCGGCGGCCGCCTTCCATGGGCACCCCCAGTTCCTGGTTCCCGGCGTGCTGCACGCCACCGAGCGGGTGCTGGTCAGCGAGTGGATCGACGGGCGGCGCCTGCGCGAGGTGGCCGACGAACCCGCCGACGAGCGCAACCGCGTCGGGCTGGCCTACGTCCGCTGGCTCTTCTCCGGCCCGGCGGCGGCCGGGATCCTGCACGCCGATCCACACCCGGGCAACTACCTGATCACCCCGGACGGCCGGCTCGGCATCGTCGACTTCGGGCTGGTGGCACGGCTGCCGAACGGGTTGCCCCCCGCGATGGGACACCTGATCGGGCTGGCCTGCCGCGGCGACGCGGCCCGGATGGGCGCGGGGCTCGCCGCCGAGGGTTTCGTGGCCTCGCCCCTGGCGGCGACCGAGCTGCTGGACTACCTCGGGCCGTTCGTTGAGCCGGCCCGCGTGCCCGAGTTCCACTTCACCCGCGACTGGATGCGGGAGCAGTTCGCGCGGGTCAAGGCCAGCACGGGCCGAGACGGCGTCGCGATGAGCCTCAACATCCCGCCCGAGTACGCCCTGATCTACCGGGTGTGGATGGGCGGCATCGCCGTGCTCGCTCAGCTGGACGTCCGGGCCCGCTTCGCCGACGTGCTCGCCGAGCTGCTGCCCGGCTTCGCGGACGTGGCCGGCAATCCCAGCACCGCCAGCACCGCCTCCCCGTAGCGCTCCGCCTTGACGCGGCCGACTCCGGGCACCCGCAGCAGGCTGGCCAGGTCGTCCGGCCGCCGCTCGGCGATGGCCATCAGGGTCGCGTCGGTGAAGATGACGAACGCGGGCAGGCGGGCGCTCTCCGCCTCCTGGCGACGCCACTCGCTCAGCAGCTCCCAGGTGTGCGGATCGTAGCCGGGCTCGCAGTCCAGATGACGCCCGACCTTGGCCTCGGCGCCCCCCGACAGCGGCCCGCCGCAGCGCAGGCACCGGGCGCCGACGAGGGTGCGCTGCCGCGGGCGGCGGCCGAGCCGCGGCGATGGGCCGCTCGCGTCCGGGCGGATCCCCTCCAGGAAACGCGACGGTGGACGACGGGCACCGCCGCCGTTGCGCGTGGCCGCCCACGAGATCCGCAGGCGGCTCCTGGCCCGGGTGACGCCCACGTACAGGAGCCGTCGCTCCTCCGCCAGTTGCTCCGGCGACGAGGCGAGGACGAACGGGATGGTGCCGTCCTGGACGCCCACGATCGCCACCGCCTCCCACTCCAGCCCCTTGGCGCCGTGCAGCGTGCCGAGGCTGACGCCCGCGCCGGCCGGGGCGTGCTCGGAGGCCGCCCGGGTGGCGAGCTCCTCGCGCAGCTGGGACAGGGTGGCCTCGGGGTGATCGCGCTGGAACTGTTCCACCAGAGCGGCGAGCGCGGCCAGCGACTCCCACCGCTCGCGGGCGGCGCCCTGGCCGGTGGGGGGGTCCGGCTGCCAGCCCAGGGCGGCCAGCACCCCGCGCAGTGCCTCGGCGACGGAGCCCCGCCCCACGTCCGCGGACGGAGCCCGGAGCCGCGCCAGCGCCTCGCGCACCTCGGGCCGGTCGAAGAAGCCGTCCGCCCCCCGCATCGTGTACGGGATCCCCGCCTGCGCCAGGGCCGCCTCGTAGGTGGGCGCCTGGGCGTGGATCCGGTACAGCACGGCCATCTCGGGGTACGGCACCCCCGCCGCGGCCTGCTCCGTCAACCAGTCCGCCACGCCCTTGGCCTCGGCGGCCTCGTCGTTGGCCGCCGAGAACTCCGCGGGCGGCCCGTCCGGCCTCATCGCGCGCAGCTGCACGCCCGCCGGCCCGGCGGCCGGCCGCGCCAGCAGCCGGTTGGCGACGGCCACCACCTGAGGGGTGGAGCGGTAGTCGCGGTCGAGGGCGAGGATCGCCGCCTCGCGGTGGCGCAGCGCGAACCCGGTCAGGTAGCTCGGGCGCGCCCCGGCGAAGGAGTGGATGGTCTGCGCCGGATCGCCGACGACGCAGAGATCGGGGGTAGGCCCGCCCCACAGGTCCAACAGCTGCTGCTGGAGGGGGCTCACGTCCTGGTACTCGTCCACGATCAGGTGCCGGTAGGCCCGCCGCACCTCGGTGAGGACGCCCGCCTGGTCGCTCAGCACGGCCACGGCGCACAGCAAGACGTCGTCGAAGTCGATGACCCCGCGGTCGGCCTTGATCACCTCGTAGCGGGCGTAGATCCGCCCGACGGCGGTCGGATCGAGGCGCTCGACCTCGCGGCCCGCCTCCGCGGCGGCCTCGGCGTAGTCGGCGGGCAGCACGTTGCTCACCTTCGCCCACGAGATCTCGGTGGCGAGGTCGCGCAGCTGGCCGGTCTCGGCGCGCCCACCCAGCAGCCGCCCGGCGGCATCCGCCACCATGCCGATGCGGTTGTCGGCGACCGACGGCAGGGGGCTTGCGTACACGGTGGGCCAGAAGTATTGGGCCTGGCGCAATGCGGCGGAATGGAACGTGCGCGCCTGCGCCCGGGGCACGCCCAGCGCCCGCAGCCGACCGCGCAACTCCCCGGCCGCGCGGGTGGTGAAGGTCACCGCCAGCACCGCCTCCGGCGCGTAGGCGCCCACGGCGGCTCCGTAGGCGATGCGATGGCTGATGGCCCGGGTCTTGCCGCTGCCTGCCCCCGCGATGACGGCCACCGGGCGTCCGAACGTCGTCGCCACCACGCGCTGGTCAGGGTCCAGCTGGGCGAGCAGCTGCTCGGGGTCGATGGGCATGGCGACCACTGTAGGGACACCGGCCGACGATCTGTCGGTCGGCCCGTTTAGGGTGGGCAGCAATGAATGGGATCCTGCTTCACCGGGCACGCACGGCGACGTCGCTGGGCGACGCGCTGGCCGCCGGGCTGTCCGGCCCGCGCGACGACCCGTTCGCCGCCGACCTGGTGGTCGTCCCCAACCCCGCGACGCAGCGTTGGCTCTCGCAACACCTCGCGCGCCGCGCCGGAGATGAGGGCCGTGGTATCTGCGCCGGGATCGATTTCGTGTCTTTCGACGGCCTTGAGGATCGGCTCTCGCGCAGCGTCGGGTTGCCCGAGGCGCGCTGGCGGGTCGAGACCCTGACGTGGGCCTTTCTGCGCCTGCTCGACGACCCGGCGCCGACGGCGGCGCTGGATCCCCTGCGGCGCCACCTCGACGGGGCACGCGAGCGCATCACCACCCTGCGCCGGATCGCGCGCCTCTTCGAGCGCTACGCGCGGTGGCGTCCGGCCATGGTCGCGCGCTGGCTCCAGGGCGCCGACGTCGACGCGGACGGTGGGCCGCTGGGCTTCGACGCCTGGCAGCCGGCGCTGTGGCGGCTGACCTCGCACCTGTTGGGCGTCGACCCGGTGGCCGACGACGAGGAGCTTCTGGCCGCCCTCGCCGCGGCCGGCCCGGGGCTGCCGCTCCCGCCGGCGCTCTCGGTGTTCCTCCCCACTCGGCTGACCCCGCTCCGGGTCCGGCTGCTGGAGACGCTCGCCGCCCAGCGCCGGGTGGAGCTCTGGCTGGTGGGTCCGGTTCCGCGGTCGGTGCCCGCGGCGAATCCCTTGCTAGGGCGCCTCGGACGGGAGTCGGCCGACGCGCTGCTTCCGGCGGGCTCTGCCCACACCATCGTCGAGGCATCGCCGCGACCCGACACCCTGTTGGCTCGGCTAGCCGACGACCTCGCCGCCGATCGCGTGCCGTTCGGCGCACCCTGGGACGAGGCCGACCGCTCGGTGCAGGTCCACTCCTGTCACGGGCTGGAGCGCCAGGTGGAGGTGCTCCGGGACGCCATCACCGACCTGCTCGACCGCGACGCGACGCTGCAGCCCCGCGACGTCGTGATCGCCTGCGCCGACCTGGCGGCGGCCTCGCCGCTGATCCGGGCCGCCTTCGGCCTCCCGGAATCGGTGCGGGATCGGCACCCGGCGTCGGGCTTTCGGGTGCAGCTGGCGGACCGGACGGCCGCCGAGCTCAACCCGCTCGTCGGCGTCCTGGCGCGGCTGCTCCGGCTGCCGACGTCCCGGATGGAGGCCGCGGACGTCCTCGACCTGTGCGCCCAGCCCGCGGTCGCTGCCCGCTTCGGGTTTCAACCCTCCGACCTCGACCGGCTGACCGAGTTGGTGGCGCGCTCCGGCATCCGCTGGGGGCTGTCCGCCCAGCAGCGGGCCGTCTTCGGCCTGGGAGCGCTGCGGCAGAACACCTGGACGGCCGGGCTGCAGCGAATGCTGCTGGGCATCGCGCTGAGCGAGGACGGCCTGCCCACGGTCGGCACCACACTGCCACTGGACGACATCGACTCCTCCGACGTGGTCCTGGTCGGTGCACTCAGCGAACTGGTCAGCCGCCTGTCACGGCTGGCGAGCGAGTTCGCCACCCCGGCCACGCTCGGCACCTGGGTGGAGCGGCTGCATCGCGGGATGGAGTGGACGACCGACGCCCGCGGGGACGACGCCTGGCAGCAGGCCCACCTGTGGGCCGGCATCGGCCGGCTGGCCGAGCGGGGCGGAGGGGAGGCGGTCATCTCGCTCGCCGAGATCGAGGCGCTGCTGGCCGCCGAGTTCGCCGAGACCCCCGGGCGCCCGCCCTTCGGCAACGGCTCACTGCTGGTCTGCTCGCTGGCCTCCGTGCGGCACCTGCCCTATCGGGTGGTGTGCCTGCTCGGCCTCGACGAGGGCACGTTTCCCCGGCCACCGGGCCACGACGGCGACGACCTGCTGCTCCGGGCACCGCGTCCCGGCGACCCGGATCCGACCCTGCAGGACCGGCAGCTGCTGCTCGACGCCGTCCTCGCCGCCGGGGACCACCTGCTCATCACCTACCAGGGACGCAACGCGGCCACCAACGAGGCCGTGCACCCCTCGGCCGCCCTGGCCGACCTGCTTGAGGGCATCGAGGCCACCGCGACCCGGGCCGACGCCGTACCGATCACCCACCCCGCCCGGCTGGACTCGGCCCACCCCGGTGTGGTGGTGGAGCATCCGCTCCAGCCGTTCGACCCCGCCTACTTCCGCGGGCCGCGGGCCAGTTTCGACACGATCAGCCTGCGGGGCGCCCGCGCCCTGGCGGGGCCGCGGCGCCCCGCCGAGGAGTCGCTGCAGGTCCCGGCTGCCGACGCGATCACCGAGCTGTCCCTGGCCGACCTCACCGCCTTCCTGGCTCACCCGGCCCGGCATTTCCTGCGCATCCGCACCGGCCTCAGCCTGCGGTCGGACGACCGCGAACACGACGAGGTGCCGATCGAGCCCGACCACCTCCAGCGGTGGGAGATCGGTTCCCGGATCGTTCGGCTGGCGCGCTCCGGCGAGCCGCTCGAGCGCATCGCCGAGGCCGAATGGCTCCGCGGAACGGTCCCCCCGGCCCAGCTCGGCAGCCGGTTCGTCGACGACGTGCGGGCCCAGGCCCGCCAGGTGCTCCGCCTGCTGCCCGAGACCTCGGCCCAGGACGCGGCGGTCCACGACGTCCACGTCGACGTCGCCGGCGTGCGAGTCGCCGGCCGGGTGCGCCTCCAGGAGGGGCGCCTCATCGGCGTCGAGTTCTCCAGGCTCCAGGCCCGGCACCGGCTGGGCGCCTGGGCGCCGCTCGTCCTGGCCGTGGCGGCCGGGGTGGACGTGTCGGGTGCCCTCCTGGTGGGTCGGGGCGGCTCGTTCGTCCTGGACGCCCCACCACCCGAGGCGGCCGCGCGGGTCCTGGCCGAGCTGGTGGCGCTGTACCGCGCGGGGCTCGACCGGCCGCTGCCGCTGACCCCGCGGGTCGGGGAGGCGGTCGCCCAGGCCCGAGCCATGGGGCAGGATCCGTTCGACCGGGACATCCGACGGCTGGACCGCCCCTGGGAGTTCGACAGCGACCCGGCCTGGCTGATGTTCTACCCCACCCTGGATGCGCTCACCGGCGTGCCCAACGACGGGCCCATCTCGTTCGGGCATCCGGAGGAGCCGCGGCTGGTCACCGCCCTGTCCCGGACGCTGTGGGATCCGCTGCTGGCCCAGGAGGCGACCCGATGATCGAGTTCGACCCGTCCGGGCCGCTGCCCGCGGGCACCACCGTGCTGGAGGCCTCGGCCGGCACCGGCAAGACCCACACGATCGCGACGCTCGCCGCCCGCTACCTCGCCGAGGGCGCGGCCACCATCGACCAGCTGCTGCTGGTCACCTTCAGCCGAGAGGCGTCCCGCGAGCTCCGCTCCCGGGTTCGGCAGCGCTTCGTGGAGCTCCTGGCCGGCGCCGAGTCGGCGCCGGGGCGCACGCTCGATGCGACCGAGCGCTCCCGGCTCGGCCGGGCGCTGCTCGACTACGACCGCGCCACGATCATGACCATCCACGAGTTCTGTCAGGCCATGTTCGCCGGCCTGGGCATCCTGGCGGGGGTGCCGGCCGAGGGCACCGTGATCGAGGACCTGGAGCCCCTGCTGCGCGAGATCGCCCACGACCTGTACCTCGCCCGCTACGCCAACGACTCGCGGCTGCCCCCGTTCCCCTATCAGGACCGCCTGCGCGATCGCAGCCTCCAGGAGGTCGGGGCGCTGACCCTGGCCCGGGACGCGCTGTTCGACCCCGCTGCCGAGCTGGTGCCGGGAGGGGTCGGCGGCCGGGCCGGCGAGCGGGTGGCGTTCGGGCTCGAGGTGCGTCGCGAGACGGAGGTCCGCAAGCGCCGCCTCGGGGTGGTCACGTTCGACGACCTGCTGCTCCGGCTGCGCGACGCCCTCACCGACCCCCACCGGGGGACAGCTGCGTGCGAGCGGCTGCGGGGCCGCTTCGCCGTGGTGCTGGTGGACGAGTTCCAGGACACCGACCCGGTCCAGTGGGACATCCTCCGTGCCGCCTTCGACGGTCACCGTCCGCTGGTGCTGATCGGCGATCCCAAGCAGGCGATCTACGCGTTCCGCGGCGCCGACGTCCGCTCCTACCTGTCGGCGTGCCGCACCGCCGCGCACCGGGCAACCCTGTCGGTGAACCATCGGGCGGATGGTCCGCTGGTGGCCGCGCTCGACGGCCTGTTCGCCGGGTTGAGCCTCGGGGACGGCATCCAGGTGCCGCCGGTTCGCGCCAAGCACCCCGGTTCGCGGGTCACCCTGCCCGGCGGCCGGCCGGTGGTTCCCGTCCGACTGCGCACCGTCGGCGATCGACTCCCCGCCGCCGAGGCCCGGGCGCGGGTCCGCGACGATCTCGTCGCCCAGGTCCGCGGGCTGCTGGGATCGGGCGCGGTCTTCGACTCCCCCGAGGGACTGCGGCCGTTGCGTCCCAACGACGTCGCGGTCCTGGTCCGCACCAACGCCATCGGCCGCGAGCTGACGCGGTCGCTGCGGGAGCAGGGCGTCCCCGTGGCCTTCAGCGGCTCCGACAGCATCTTCGCCTCCGAGGCCGCCGACGCCTGGCGGAGCCTCCTGGCGGCGATGGCCAACCCCCGGCCCGCCGAGGTCCGGGCGGCGATGCGCACCCCCTTCTTCGGTCGCTCATTGGCCGACCTGGCGCGGGCAGACGAGGACACCCTCGGCGAGTGGGTCGCGACGATCCGCCGTTGGGAACGGTTGTTATCGCGGCACGGCGTGGCGGCCCTGTTCGCCGCCATCACCGGCGAGACCGACTTCACCACGCGGATCCTGGCCACCCCGGGCGGCGATCGCCTGATCACCGACGCCCGCCACCTCGCGCAGGTGCTTCACGAGGCCGCCGGCGAGCCCGTGGGGGCGGCCGCCCTGGCCGAGTGGCTCGCCGAGGAGGCCGAGTCGTCCTCCGGCGGCGCCGAGCGGACCCGACGCCTGGAGACCGACGCCCACGCCGTCCAGGTCAAGACCATCCACAAGGCCAAGGGCCTCCAGTTCGCGGCCGTGTTTCTGCCGGACCTGGCCGACCGCTTCCTGGGCGAGGATTCCGACCGGCGGCTGGTGTTCCACGACGATCGCGACCGGCGGGTGGTTGATCTCGGGGGGCAGCAGGCGCCCGAGCGACGCGCGCGCCTCTCGGCGGCCCGCGCCGAGGACGCCGAGGACTCACTGAGAACCCTCTACGTTGCCCTCACCCGCGCCCGCTCCCAGGTGACGATGTGGTGGACGCGCACCTACAACACGCCGGCCTCGCCGCTGCATCGGCTGCTGTTCCGCGATCGGGCCACGAGTGCCCCGGAGCAGGCGTATCCGCTGGACACCCCGCCCGGCGACGGGACCCCCGAGGGCCTGCCGTGGCTGGTCGGGCTCCCCGGGGTGTCGGTCGAACCCGTGCAGCCCGGCGCGGCGGCGCCTCCCGCTCCCGACCAGCCGGCGGCCCCCGATCTGTCGGCGCGCCGCTTCACCGCGGAGATCGATCCGCACTGGCGGCGGACGTCGTACTCGGGGCTGACCGCCGCGGCCCACGGCGACGGCTGGTTCGACCTGCCCGAGTCGCTCGGGCTGGACGAGGACGAGCGGGGAGACGACCCCGAGGAGGGCGACGCCGTGCCCGCCACGACCCCGATGGCCGCCCTGCCCGGCGGCACGGCCTTCGGCAGCCTCGTGCACGCGGTGTTCGAGGAGCTCGACCCCCAGCTCTCCGCCGGCGAGGACCCCGCGATCCTGTTGGGCCGCCTGGAGCCCATCGCGCGGCGGCTGCTGCCGCGCTTCCCGCTGCCGGACGTCTCCCCCGGCGAGCTGGCCGCCGCGATGCTGCCCAGCCTCGTGGCGCCCCTGGGTGACCTGGTGGGCGGGCGACGGCTCGCCGACTTCCCCGCCCGCGACCGATTGTGCGAGCTGGACTTCGAGATGCCCACCGCGGAACGAGGAGGCGCCACCCTGCGGCAGGTCGCCGCGCTGTTGGACGACCACCTGGCCGCCGACGATCCGCTGGCGGACTACGCGGCGGCGCTCCGCTCCCCCGCCCTGGGCGATCAGCCGCTGCGTGGGTTCCTCACGGGGAGCATCGACGCGGTGCTCCGGTTCCCGACGCCGGGCGGCCCGGCCCGTCACGTCATCGTCGACTACAAGACCAATCGGCTCGCCGAGGGTTACGGCCCGACCGAGCTGGCGGAGGCGATGATCGCCAGCCACTACCCGCTGCAGGCGCTGCTGTACGGGGTCGCGCTGCATCGCTTCCTCGCCGGACGCCTGGCCGGCTACCGCCCCGAGGACCACCTCGGCGGGGCGCTGTACCTCTTCGTCCGGGGGATGGGCAGCGCGCCGGGGGCGGGCGTGTTCGCGTGGCACCCGCCGGCCGCGCTGATCGAGGCGTTGTCGCGGCTGCTCAGCGGGGAGGCCGTCGCATGACCGCGGCCCTCGATCCGCAGCGCTCCGTGGCCGCCACGGGGCTGGTGGCCGACGTCCACGCCGCCGGCGGGCTCGGCTGGGCCGATGTCCACGCCGCCCGGCAGCTCACCTACCTCTACGGGGACCCTGACGAGCGAGTCGCGCTCGCCGTCGGGCTCTGCGTTCGGGCCTTGCGGGCGGGATCGGTCTGCCTGGAGTTGTCCGCCGTCGCGGAGTCGACCGCCGGGTTCGGCGACGAGGCGGTCAGCATCCCCGAGGGGCTCTGGCCCGAACCGGCGGCGTGGCTGCAGGCGCTGCGAGACAGCCCCCTGGTCAGCGATGGCGACCAGGCACCGGGCGGACGCCCCCTGCGGCTGGTCGGGTCCCTGCTGTACCTCGAACGGTATTGGCAGGAGGAGGAGCAGGTTCGCGTCGAGCTGCAACGCCGGCAACAACCGTGGAACCAGGCCCATGTCGAGGTGGCGCTGGCCGCCCGGGTGCGGGCCGCCTTTCCCTCGGTCGAGGAGGCCTCCCAGCGCGCGGCGGCGCAGCGCTGCCTCACCTCGACGCTGACGGTCATCGCGGGCGGCCCCGGGACGGGCAAGACGACCACCATCGCCCGGATCCTGGCGCTGCTGCTGGCCGAGGACCCCACCCGGCGGGTGGCGCTGGCCGCCCCCACCGGAAAGGCCGCCACCCGCATGGACGAGGCGATTCGGTCGGCCCGACGGCAGCTGCCCGCCGAGGATGCCGCCCGCCTCGCGCCGCTGACCGCCCGAACCCTGCATCGGCTCCTGGGGTGGACCCCGCAGGGCCGCAACCGGTTCGTCCACGATGCCGACAACCCGCTGCCCCACGACGTCGTCGTGGTCGACGAGCTGTCGATGGTGTCGCTGACGATGATGTCGCGGCTCCTGGCCGCGACCGGGCCCCACACGCGGCTGATCCTGGTCGGGGACCCGGACCAGCTCGCCTCGGTCGAGGCCGGCGCCGTGCTCGCCGACATCACCCGCGCCTCCTGGGGGGCGGGCGGGGCCGTCGGCGGCGGTCCCGTCGTTGGGCTGCGGCACAACTTCCGCTTCGACGGCCGGATCGGCGCCCTGGCGGCCGCCATCAGGGCGGGCGACGCCGACGCGGCGATCGACCTGCTCGCCACCGGCGGCGACGAGGTGAGCCTCACCACCCCGGGCGAAAGCCTGGACCGTCTACGGGCGCGGGTCGTGTCGGTGGGGGCCGAGGTGGACCGCCTCGCCCGCGGCGAACGCATCGAGGAGGCCCTGCGGCGCTTCGATTCGCACCGCCTGTTGTGCGCACACCGCCAGGGCCCGCAGGGGGTCAGCCACTGGGCGCGGGTCGCCGAGGGCTGGCTGCGGGAGGGCGTCCCGGGATTCGGCGCCGAAGGCGAGTGGTACACGGGGCGGCCGCTGCTGATGACGACGAACTCGGCCGACCTCGGGCTGTACAACGGTGACGCCGGACTGGTGGTCCGCCTCGACGGGCAGCCACGGGTCTATTTCGCCACCGGCACGGGCCTGCGGGCCTTCTCCCCCTATGTGCTGAGCGGCACCCAGACGATGTTCGCCATGACCGTCCACAAGGCCCAGGGCGGGCAGTTCGAGGCCGTCAGCCTGATCCTGCCGCCGCCGGAGTCGCCGTTGCTGACCCGCGAGCTGCTCTACACCGCGGTCACCCGAGCCACCGGCAAGGTGGCGTTGTACGGCTCGGCGGAGTCGGTGCGTCGGGCGATCGCCCGTCCGGCACGCCGGGCCAGCGGGCTCAGGGATCGGCTCTGAGGCCCGGTCGGCGCGGCCGTCTACCAACCGCCGGCCTCGGGCGCCGGCAGCCCGCCGGCCCGCCAGGACGCCACGATGCGATGGGCGATCGAGGCGGGGTTCGGCAGCGATAGCCGCCCGGTCGCCAGCGCCTCCGCCAGGGCATCGCGGCTGTACCAATCGGCCGCCACGATCTCCTCGCCGTCCACGGTGATGCGGGTGTCGACGGCCCGCGCGACGAAGCCCACCATCAGCGAGCGGGGAAACGGCCAGGGCTGGCTGGCGAGGTAGCGGAGCTGGCCCAGGCTGACGCCCGACTCCTCGCGCACCTCGCGCCGCACGGCCTGCTCCAACGACTCACCCACGGCCACGAAGCCCGCCAGCAGCGAGCGCCGACCGGACGGCCAGCGGGCCTGGCGGCCGAGCAGCAACCGGTCGTCGGAGTCGACGACGGCGACGATGACGGCCGGATCGGTCCGCGGGAACACGTCGCGGCCGCACCCCGGGCAGTGCCGGACGAACCCGCCCCCGCGGACGAGCGTCCGGGCGCCGCAGCGCTCGCAGTGCCCCGCGCTGTGGTGCCACTGGGCCAGCCCCACCGCGGCGGTGGCCACCTCGAGCCACGGGGTGCTCAACTCGTGGCCGACCTCCCTCAGGGTGACGGGCGACTGCTCGACGGGCCCGGGGGTGGCAAAGAGCGCCGTCCCCTCGGACAACCCGATCAGCCAGTGCCGCTGTGGGTCGAAGTGGCCCTCCGTGGCGACCAACAGGATCGACGCGGTCGCCGTGTCGCTCGCCAGCTCACCCCCGGGCCCGACGACGAGCAGCCTCGAGTCCGGCTCGCGCCACCGCGACGCCACCCAGTCCGGGTCGGCGCGCTGTTCCTCGACGCGATCCAGGCTCGCCTCGCCCGTCCAGTTCTCCACCCGCTCACGCTACCGCCGCGGCCCGACCCGGGCTCCCCGCAGGGCCCCCTCCAGCTCGTCCCGGCCGGGCAGCTCGTGGTGCAGCGTCAGCTCGTTGGCGAGCACGTCGAAGAAGCCCGCCCTGATCGTCTCCGCCGGGACGTCATGCAGCTCCGACCAGGCGAGCCGATACACGGCGAGCTGCAGCGGGTCGGCCCGCCAGGCGGGCCCGGTCTTCCAGTCGACGATGAGTGTGTGGTCCCCGTCGGCGTACACCGCGTCGATCCGGCCCCGCACCAATGACCCGGCCAGCACCGTGCTGAAGGGGACCTCGACCGCCAGCGGGCGTCGGGTCGCGAAGCTGCCCCGCTCGAAGGCCGCGCTCAGGGCCGCGAACGTCGCGTCGAGCTCGGTCTCGTCCGGCAGCCAGGACGCGTCCAGCACGGGCTCGAGGCGGAAGCGGTCCTCCAGCCACTGGTGGAAGCGGGTGCCCTGGCGTTGCCGGCGCCCGGCGAGCCGCGGCATCGGTCGCGCCAGCTCGGCGAGGTAGCCCTCCGGATCGCGGACCGCGCGGGTGAGCCCGGTGGCGGACAGGTAGCTGGGGAATACCGGCGGCAGCGCGCCAGCGTCTTTGGTGAGGCTGGCCAGCGCCAGATCCCAGCCGGCGATCAGCGCGACCTCCTCCGGGGAGGCCCCCTGGGTCGCCGCGGGCGGCTCCGCGGCGGCCCCGCGTGCCAGGGCGGTGGCCACCTCGCCCGCGAGCAGGCGGCGGCGGGCGAAGGCGTCGGGATCCAGCGCCGCCGGCCACGGGATCGCCGCGGCCCGTTCGATCAGCGGATTCGAGTCCCCGATCGGCGGCGCGGTGGCCAGCACGTCCCCGACCCCCTGCAGGATCTGGTGGTACGGCGAGGCCCCCCGCGGCTTCACCAGCCCGGGGGCCCACGTGTGGGTGGTGGCGATCAGGTGACGCCGGGCCCGGGTGACGGCCACGTAGATCAGCCGATCCTCCGAGAAGCGGGCCTGTTCGGTGAGCGCCTGAGCGTAGGCGGACGCGGCCCGGTCGCTCACGTCGTCGGGCTGGGGGATCGAGTCCGCATCCCCGCGCAGCGGCGAGGGCACCACGCCGGCGGCGCGCAGCCAGTTGCCGGTGACGCGCAGCGACGGGAACACGTCGCCGGCCAGGCCGGGGACGAAGACGAGGTCCCACTCCAGACCCTTGGCCTTGTGAACGGTGAGCAGCTTGACCGAGTCGGCGCTGGTCACCACGGCCTGATCCAGGCCGGTCCCGTGATCGCGCTCGGCCGCCAGATAGGCCAGCAAACCCGACAGCGACGCCTCGCCGTCCACCGACGAGTAGGAGGCCACCGCATCCAGGAAGGCCCCGAGCTGTGCGTGGTCGGCACCGGTGGAACCGAGCTCCACCTCCAGCCCCAGGCTGGCGATCACCCAGCGCACCAGCTCCAGCACCGGCTGGGCGCTGTGCGCCCGCAGCGCCCGCAGCTCGGCCGCGATCCGGGCGAACCGGCGGCGCGCCTCCGGCGAATACGCCAGGTCTCCCGGGTCCGCGACCGCCTCGAGCAGCGACGGGGTGCCGCCTGCGTCCGTGCTGGACAGGGCCCGGCTCAGGGCCTGCTCCAGCTCCGCCTCGGGGGCGGAGGCCGCGACCCCCGCGAGATCGGCGGCGCGCCGGCCCAGGAGCGCCAGGTCCCGCGCCCCGATGGCCCAGCGCGGTCCGGTGAGGAGCCGGACCATCGCCGGGTTGGCCGCGACGTCGTCGAGCAGGGTGAGCACGCTCACGACGTCCGCCACCTCGGGAACGTCCAGCAGGCCGCCGAGCCCGACGATCTCGACGGGCACGTCCCGGGCGATCAGCGCGCTATACAACGGGCCGATCTGCGCGTTTCGCCTCGTCAGCACCGCGATGTCCGACCAGGTCGTCACGTCGCCGGCGGCCTTGGCGGCCACCACCCGGTCGGCGATGAAGTCGACCTCCTCGGGCCACGTGCCGAACGCGGCGGTCTCAACCCGGCCGGGCGGCGTGCCCTCGGGTGCCACCAGCTGCCAGGCCTCTCCTTCGATCCGCATCGCTGGGTCCGCCCGCAGGTTGCGCGCCAGCTCGTTCGCGGCGGCCAGCACCCGCGGCCCCGACCGCCGGTTGACGGTGAGGGCGTACCGGGCGGCGGGCAGACCGTCTGCGGTCGGGAAGCGGGTGGCGAAGCTGAGGATGTTGCTGGCCGCCGCGCCCCGCCAGCCGTAGATCGCCTGGAACGGGTCGCCCACAGCGGTCACCGGATGACCCCGGCCCGCGGCCGCGTTGGGTCCGGAGAACAGGCCCGACAACAGCGCGGCCTGGGCCGAGGAGGTGTCCTGATACTCGTCCAACAGCACCACGGCGAAGCGTTGGCGCAGCAGCGCCGACACCTCGGGCGCCTGCTCGGCGAGGGCGGCCGCCACCGCCATCTGGTCGGCGAACTCCACGTAGCCCAGCCGCCGCTTGAGCGCCGCGTAGTCCTGGGCCAGCCCGACCAGCTCCATGCGCTCCTCGGCCGCGGCCCGCGCGATCTTCATCGAGGCGTACACGCCCCGTTGCCGGTTCAGCGGCGCCTCGTCGACGGCGCGCAGGAACTCGCGGGTGTGCGCGCCGACCTGGTCGCGCGTCACCAGGTGGGCGGTCAGCTCGGCGTCGAGATCGAGCAGGCGTTGGGTAACGCTGTCGGGCCGCAGCCGCGACAGCTGCTCGAACGGCCCCGCCGCGGCGGCGACCACCCGGGAGGCGAGCCGGAAGCGGGAGGCGCCCGTGATCATGACCGGATCGCTCTCCACCCCGATCCGCAGTCCGTGCTCGCTGACCAGGCGCGCCGCGAAGGCGTCGTAGGTCAGGACGAGCTGCTCGCCGGCCTCGTCGACCCCGGACGGGTCGAGCACGCCTGCCCGCAGCAGCGCCGACCGGATCCGGCCCGACAGCTCGGCGGCGGCCTTCCGCGTGAAAGTCAGACCCAGCACCTGCTCCGGCAGGACCTGGCCGGTGCCGACCAGCCACACCACCCGGGCGGCCATCACCGTCGTCTTGCCGGACCCCGCTCCGGCGATGATCACGGCCGGCCCCAGGGGCGCCGTGATCGCCGCCAGCTGCTCGGCCGAGAACGGGATGTCCAGCGCCTCGCCCAGCTCGCGGGGGTGCCGCAGCAACCTGGTCATCGCACCACCTGTCCGCCGCCGGGCTGGCCGGGGCAACTGTTCGTGAAGGGGCACCAGCGGCAGCCCTCGCCGGGCGTTGCCGGGTAGCGACCTTGCCGGACGATCCGGGCGGCCTTGGCGATGCGGTGATGAACCCACGTCGGATAGGCAGCGGCGTCGTGATCGGCGGTCGGGTGGGGCTTCTCCGACAGGGCCGCCTGATGGAGCTGCTTGGGGAAGTCCTCGCCGCCGTCGGCCTGCCGCAGATAGACCAGCACCCCGCCACCGCTGGGGGCCTGCCCGGCGAGCGCGGCGAACGCCCCCTCGTCGGCCGCGAGTTGGTAGAGCCCGACCTGCTCGGCGACCTCCACCTGCGCCCGGGTCGGCAGCCGGCGGCCAGTCTTGAAGTCGATGATCCGGAGCCGGCCGTCGGCGGCCAGTTCCAGCCGATCGACGGCCCCGGTCAACGTGACGGGTTCGCCGTCCACCTCGACCTGCACCTGGAAGGGAACCTCGACCCCCAGCACCTGGGCGTGGTCGTGGGCCTCGTGCCACACCAGGAAGCGGGTGAGCGCGAGCTCGGCCTCCACGCGTTCGCCCGAGGACATCCACGCCGCCTCGAACGGGATCGACCCCCAGACCCGGTCGAGCTCTTCGCTCAGCTCCTCGGCGGCCAGCCCGTCGGTGCGGGCGTGCTCGGCGAGCACATGGATCACCGAACCGAGCCCCGCCGCGCCCGAGCGGGCCTCGTCCGCGTGCGCCCGGCGCGACAGGAAGTATTGGCGCGGGCACTCCAGGAGCCCGGACAGCTGGGTGGCGCTGAGCCGGATCCTCTCGGGGATCTCGGCACCGGACTGGGTGGGTTCCAGCACGCCCCACCACCGGTCGGGGTGGGCCTGCGGCGCGAGCGGGCGGCCTCCGTCGTCGGTGAGGACGGCCAGCGCGGCCAGCCGGACCGCGGCAGCCCGCCGCACCACGTCCCCGGCCTGCGGATCGGTCGCGGCGCGCCGCAGCTCCCCCACGAGCGCCGCGAGCGTCAGCGGACGACCCCCGGGGGTCGCGAGCCGCGCCGGGACGCCCAGTTCGGCCAGGAACCGGGAGGGCTGGTTGGCCTCCCCGTCCGATCCCTCGACCGCGGTCACGATGAGCCGCCGCCGGGCGCGGCTGCAGGCCACGACGAAGAGCCGCCGCTCGTCGGCGAGCGCCGCGCGGAAGTCCGGCACCCCGACCAGGCCGTGGCTGACCAGCTCGTCGGGGTGCAGCAGCGCCCCCGCCCGCCCGGGGTCGGGCCAGATGCCCTCCTGCACGCCGGCGATGACCACCAGCGGCCATTGGCGGCCCTTCGCCCGATGGACGGTGAGCACCCGCACGCCCCGGCCGAGCACCTCGGCCTCGCGCTCGGTGTCGGCCGGGATCTCCTGCCCCTCGACCTCGGCGAGGAAGCCGCGGACGCCGCCCGGCCCGGCCGGCTGCCCGGTGGCGGCCGCCGCGTCGAACAGCGCCTTGACCGCATCCAGCGCCCGGTCGGCCTGGCGGCCCAGCTCGCCGCCGGCCCGGCTGTCCGCGAGCAACCGCTCCGGCCAGTCGGTGCCCGACCACAGCGCCCACAGCACCTCGCCGGGGCCTGCCCCCGGCGCCTCGAGCGCCCGCTCACCGGCCCGCAGCAACGCCGAGAAGCTCCGCAGCGCCGCCACCTCCGCCGTGTCGGGCGCGTCGTCGAGCAGCTCGGGCTCGGCGATGGCGGCGGCGATCAGCTGGGCGCCGGGGCGGGCGCTGATCGGCTGCCCGTAGGCGGCCCGCTCCACCTCCTGGAGCTGCCGCGCGAGCGCCCGCAGGGCGATCGCGTCGAGGGCCGCCAGGGGGGAGGCGAGCAGCCGGCGGGCCTGATCGGGATCGCAGTGACGACCCTCCAGGATCACCTCGATCGCCAGCAGCAGCGGCCGGACGGCCAGCTCCTGGCTGAGCGGGATCTCGTCGCCGGCCACCTCCACGGGAACCCCGGCCCCGGCCAGGCTGCGGGCGATCCCGGCCAGCTGGCGCCTGCCGGAGCGGACCAGGACGGCCATGTCGCCGAACGGGATGCCGTCGTCCTGGTGGGCCCGCAGCAGGGCGTCGGCGATGCCCTGGCCCTGAGCGCCCTCGGTGGGGCTGACGATCACGTCCACATCAGTGACCGGCCCGGGCGAGGCCGGGCGCAGCACCGGCCCCGCCGCCGGTCCGAGCGGCGGCAGCGGCAGCCGTGCCGCCACCCGGGTGACGGCCGCGGCGATCCCGGGCCCATAGCGATGCGAACCGGCGAGCAGCGCGACCGGTGCCGGGGAGCCGTCCGCCGCCGTGAAGGTAGTCGAAAAGTCCGCCATGCCTCGTGGGTGCGCGCCCCGGAAGCGGAACATGGCCTGGTCGGGGTCGCCCGCCGCGAGGATCCGACCCCCGGGAGGCACCAACGCCCGCAACAGGCCGATCTGGGAGGGGTCGAGCTCCTGGTACTCGTCGACCAGGACGTCCCCGACGAGGCCGCGGACCTCGCGGAGCACCGGGGGGTCGTTGAGCAGGATACGGCTGCGATGGACGAGCTCCGCGTAGTCCAGGGCGCCCTCGCCGTCGAGCACGTCGAGGTACTCGTCGAAGAAGTGGCCCAGCGCCGCCCACTCGGGGCGATCGGCAGCCGCGCCCATGCCCGCGAGATCCTCGGGGTCGAGCCCCAACTGCCGGGCTCGGGCCAGCGCGGCGCGCACCTGGGCGGCGAACGCCCGGGTGCCGGACGCCTGGGCGAGCGCGTCCGGCCAGCGGGCCACTCCGCCGCCCACCAGGAGCTCACGCACGCGAAACTCCTGCTCCGGCGCTGTGAGCAGCCGAAGCTCGGGCTGGTCGTGGGGGGTGAAGCGCCGATGCAGCCAGAGGCAGAAGGCGTGCACCGTCATCACCAGCGGCGGGGCAGTCGTGCGGCCCAGCCCCCTCACCACCCGGTTGCGCAGCCCGCTGGCCGCCCGGCGGGAGAAGGTGAGCAGCAGCGGCTGCGGCCCTCCCGGCGCGGCGTCCCGCAGCGTTGCCAGCGCGGCCGCGACCAGCGTGGTGGTCTTGCCCGAGCCGGGGCCCCCAACCAGCAACAGCGGCCCCGCCCAGGAGTCGACGGCGGCCTGCTGCGCCGGGTCGAGGGGAGGCTCGCGGTTGGTCATGAGGCCATCGAATCATCCGCCACCGACAATCCCGGTATCCCCCTCCGAGGGGGGTCCGGCACCGGCCCCGTCGGCGGCCGCGGACCGATGACAGGCGCGTTCCCCATGTGCAAAGGTGAAGCCACTGTCACACAACAGTCCGGGCCGGTGACCAACACCCCGGGCCGGGGAACGTCACGGTGAAGGAGAAGGCCATGGCGCAGGGAACCGTCAAGTGGTTCAGTGCCGAGAAGGGTTACGGTTTCATCGAAACCGAGCCGGGGACGGACGACGTCTTCGTCCATTTCAGCGCCATCGACAGCACAGGGTTCCGCACCCTCGCCGAGGGCCAGCGGGTCGAGTTCGACATCGTCACCGGGCGCAACGGTAAGCCGCAAGCGGACCACGTCCATCCCCTCTGATCGCCAGCCCGGGCCCGCACCGGGCGAGCTCCGCACCGAGGTCGCCGGGCGGGTGCTGACACTGACCAACCTGGACAAGGTGCTGTATCCCGCCGTCGGCTTCACCAAGGCGGAGGTGATCGACTACTACTTGCGGATCGCGCCGGTCATGCTCCCCCACCTCGCCGACCGCGCCCTGACGCGGCTGCGCTTCCCCGACGGGGTGGCCGCGCCGCCGTTCTACGAGAAGAACGCGCCCAACGGGCTGCCGGACTGGGTGCGCACATGCCGGGTCCGCGGCAGCGACAGCACGATCGACTACCTGGTGGCCGACGAGGTGGCGACCCTGGTGCTACTCGCCAACTACGCGGCCCTGGAACTGCACACCCCCCCGTGGCGCATCCCGGCCGGCCGTGACGACGTGATCGTCGATCGCGACACGCGGGCCGATCTGGTCATGATTGATCTCGACCCGGGGTTGGGCACCGAGCCCGCCACCATCGCACGCGCCGCGCTGATGTTGGCCGCCGAGCTGGCCGCCGACGGCCTCGTGCCCTGCTGCAAGACCACCGGCAGCAAGGGCCTGCAGCTGCAGGCGGCGATCGTGCCCACCGAGGCCCACCGGGTGGTCGACTACGTCCGGACCCTCGCGCTGCGGATGGAGCGGCGCCACCCGGAGCTGTTCCTGGTCAGCCAGAACATCGCGCAGCGCAGCAACAAGATCCTGATCGACGTCTTGCAGAACCTGGCACAGCGCAACACGATCGCCGCGTACTCGCTGCGCGGCCGCGACCGCCCCACGGTGTCCACCCCCCTGACCTGGGACGAGGTCGCGGCCGCCGCGAGCGGCGGCCCGGTGCTCTCGTTCACCACGGCCGACGTCCTCGACCGGGTGGCCACGCTCGGGGATCTGTCCGCCGAACTCCTGACCTCCCACCCCGGAACAATCCCTGGGAATCCCTGACGCCCACCCAATCCCGACGGCCACCCCCTCCCGGTACATTGGGGCGAGTCAGCGACGCGTTGAGAGGCAGTTTGATGACCCAGAACCCCCAGCAGCCCGAAACCGGTACCCCCTCGGCCGCGGTGGCCCTCGCCCCGCCGAGCATGCTGTCCCTGTCGGCCCCCGAGGCGCCCGCGGTCGTCACCCAGACCGCCGCGCCGCAGATGGCACCCCAGGTCGAGGCGACGCAGGTCCCGGTCCTGGACGCCAAGGTGGACGAGTTCATGAACGCGCTGGAGGGTGCCGAGGTCAAGTCGCCGACGTTCACCGCCCAGGCCGACGCGGTGCGCACCATGGGTGACGCCGATATCCGCAAGGCGGCCGAGACGTCCAACCGGCTGCTGAACACGCCCGTCCGGGCGCTGAAGGAGGGCGGCCTGGCCGACGGCTCGAAGGTCGGCCAGACCCTGATCCAGCTTCGCCGCACCATCGAGGACCTCGACCCGGGCGCCCAGCGCGGCGCCAAGAAGTGGCTCGGCCTGTTCCCGGTGGGCGACAACGTCACCGACTACTTCCGTAAGTACCAGTCGAGCCAGTCGCAGCTCAACGGCATCCTGCACGCGCTGCGCAGCGGCCAGGACGAGCTGACCCGCGACAACGTGGCCCTCAACATGGAGAAGCAGAACCTCTGGCAGGTGATGGGGCGGCTCAACCAGTACGTCTACATCGCCGAGCGCCTCGACTCCCGCCTCAGCGCACAGGTCGCCGAGCTCGGCATCGCCGACCCCGAGAAGGCGAAGGCGTTGAGTCAGGACGTCCTGTTCTACGTCCGGCAGAAGCATCAGGACCTGCTCACCCAGTTGGCGGTCTCCATCCAGAGCTACCTGGCGATCGACATCA
>CAZBMH010000011.1:0-51285 GCA_964492685.1 uncultured Micropruina sp. | reverse complement strand
GGTGGCCCAGTCGCCGACCAGGTTCGAGTTGGCGATCAGCACGCGCGGCGCCCACTCGTGGGTGCGGAAGATGCCGACCGGCTTGCCCGACTGGACGAGGAGCGTCTCGTCGCCCTCGAGGTCGCGCAGTGAGGCGACGATGGCGTCGAAGGCCGCCCACGAGCGGGCCGCCCGTCCGGAGCCGCCGTAGACGACGAGCTTGTCGGGGTGCTCGGCCACCTCGGGGTCGAGGTTGTTCATCAGCATCCGCAGCGCCGCCTCCTGCGGCCAGCCCTTGCAGCTGAGCTCGGCGCCGTGGGGGGCGTGGACGGGACGGGGACCACTGGGCATGTCGGAACTCCTTCGCGCGATGCCCTCAGCGTCCTGCACGGGAGTGGCGTCCCCTCGCCCGCAGGCCATGAATCTGGCATCCGAGACGCTGGACGGGATGGGCGCTGCGGCCTGTGGATAACTCGCTGGGATCTCGGCCCCGCGTCGGCTGAACGTGCAACACTCGTCGCACCACCCACCCCAGGAGGTCTCATGCGGCGAGCTGCCGTGGCGACTGCCATTCTCGGGCTGCTGCTCGGCTGCACCCCGGCGCCGGCAGTGACGACGCCCGCGCCCGCGCCCACCTTTGCCTGCACGCCCGAGGCGGGCGGGACGCCCAAGCCGTGCTCGCAGGCCGAGTACGACGCGATGGTGAAGAAGGACGCCCTGTACGCCGAGGCCGAGCAGCTCTACCGGCGGCTGTTCGCCGAGGAGATGCGCCTGGCCAAGGCTGGCGGTGCAAGGGATGCGACCCCCGAGCTCGAAGCCATCTTGGCCGAGACACTGCTCGATCAGACTGCGACCATCCATCGGGAGAACTATGAGGAGCACTACAGCTTCAAGGGCCCTCAGACCCTTGATTGGATCCGACGGGCCCCCGGCATAGAGACGCGCGGATCCCTGGTCGCGGTCACCGCTTGCCGTGACGCCACCCACTTCAAGATCTATCGCGGGACGAAGTACGTCGGGACGGGCGCAGCCGCGACCGAGACCGTCTTCGCAAAGTACTTCGGCGACCAGCTGAAACTGTTCTTTGTCCAATCCGAGGAGTTGACCTCATGCTCGTAGGGAGACACGCGACTGACGGGATCCGGAGGCCAACGGCTTTGATCCTCGCGCTCATCGGCGCCATGCTCACCGGCACTCTTGGCGCCGGCGGCGCCACGGCGAACTCCGAGGATCCCGTGAACTGCCCCGGGCCGTACTGCAGAGGAAGCTACTTCCGCGAACCCGAGAAGGGGACAAAGCCCGGGAAGCCCGGGACGCCGGGCAAGCCGCCGACGTATACGCCGCCGCCCGAGTCGCCGCTGGAACGCTGCCTGCGACTCGCCAAAGCCAAAGGGGCCCCCGAGGACTGGGAACTGCTGGTCTACCTATGCCACTCCCTCTACCGACCCGGCACCCCCGACATCGACTACGACGCCCTCGCCCGCACCCTCATCGTCTACCTCCGACTCCCCGACACCCCACCCCAGTTCGGACCCGACCCCGCCGGCAACGAATGGAACATGCTCGCCGTCGGCTACCCCATCTGGCTCTGGGTCGAGGGACCCCGCACCCGCACCGCCATCACCACCGCCGCCGGCCTCGAATTCCGACTCACCGCCCGCCGCACCGCCACCGTGTTCACCCTCGGCGACGGCACCACCCTCACCTGCCCCACCTGGACCCGCTACACCACCACAGTCACCCCCGGCGACCCCTCCCCCACCTGCGGCCACACCTACACCAAGACCTCACCCACCGGCGGCTACACCGTCACCGCCACCGCCCACTGGACCGTCAACTGGTCCGTCGACGGCCACCACGGCACCATCCCCGTCAGCTACAGCGACACCTCCCAGATCACCATCGGCGAACTCCAAGCCCTCGTCCGCTAACGCCGAGGAGGTCGGACCGCTGAGTCAGCCGGTCATGGGTCAGCCCGGCCATCGGCTGCGCGAACCAGCGGCCAGACCGGTCGAGGCGACTGACTGGAACATTCGTTCTATTAATACTGTATTAGTGCTTGCTGCGTGGGTGCTTTGTCAGAGCTAAGTCCTAGAGTGGGGGTATGGAGGAAGCACGAATCAGCGGGCGGGCCGGTCAGGCGCTGGCCGAGATCCGCGCGCTCATTCCCCACCTGGACGGCGGGCTGCTTCCCGATGCCGAACGGCTGGCGTTGCTGGCCGAGGTCCGGGAGGTCGCCGGCCAACTCCTCGCCGTCGCGGCGCTGCAGGCCGCCGCTGCGGAGGCCGACGACGTCGCCCTGCGCAGCCACGGCACGTCGCTGGCGTCCTGGTTGGCTGGCACGCAACGGCTCACTCGGCGCGAGGCGCACCGGCTCATCTGGCAGGGTCGCGACCTCGCGCGCTTCCCGCTGATCGCGGTGGCGGCCCTCTCCGGGTCGGTCGGCTTCGAGCAGGCCTCGGCGATCGGCCGGGTTCTCTCCCGGTTGCCCGAGGAGCTGGGCGCCGAGGAGGTGGCTAGGGCCGAGGCGACCATGCTGGAACTGGCGACCGACTTCGACTCCGCCGGGTTGGCCGGGCTGTCCCGGCACCTGATCGAGACCCTCGATCCCGTCGGGGCCGAGGAGCGGGACGCCCGCCGGCTGGAGCGAGACCTGAAGTTGGCCAAGGCCTCGCGACACCTGATCTTCACCGCCGATGGCCAGGGCTCCGTGATCCTGCGCGGCTCGCTCCCGGTGCTGGATGCCGAACCCTTCGTCCGCCTCGTCGACGCCTACGCGGAACGTGACCGTCGCGCGGCACTCGACCGCCTCGACCCCTTGGTGGAGAGCGTCACCCCCGCGATGCGGCGCGCCGACGCCCTCTGCACCTTGGCCGCCGCCCATCAGCAGCAGGGCGTGGCGCCGCTGTCGAATGGAGACCTGCCGCGGATCGTGGTCACCCTCGACTACGGCCGGCTCCGTGACGACCTGCTGCACGCCCAATTGATCGGCAGCGGCGACCGGCTCACCGCCGGGCAGCTCCGCACCCTGGCCTGCGACGCCGACCTGCTCCCCGCCGTCCTCGGTGGCGAGAGTGAGGTACTTGATGTCGGACGAGCCCACCGGCTCGTCACCCCGGCGCTGCGCACCGCCCTCACGCTGCGCGACCAGGGCTGCATCTTGCCCGGCTGCGACAAGCCTCCAGCCCAGTGCCACGCCCATCACCTGATCCCGTGGTGGGTGGGCGGTTTGACGGTCCTTGAGAATCTGGCCCTGGTCTGCGCCCACCATCACAACCTCGTCGAACCCGCCCGCCACGGCCCGCCCGGCCACCGCTGGGAGATCATCATTGGCGACGACCACCTCCCCGCCGCCCGACCGCCCACTTACGTCGACCCGCAGCGCCGACCCCGGCTCCACCAACGATTCCGATTCCGACCGGAGAAGCCCCCTGGCCGGCCGACCGAGCCGGACGCGCTCGCGCAGCCCCAACCCCGGGGAGCTCCGCCGCCGCGCCCGGGCGAAGTCCATGCGCCGCATCCCGGCGGCGTCGCCGCATCACCGCGACAGACCGCCCGCGGAGTCGAACCCTGCGCAGCGCCGGATCCCGGCCAAGCAGCCTGACGAGGTGGACTCCGGCGGCCCGGCACCGGGTGATCTGGGCCATTGTTGCCGAGCTGGCTACGGGGCGGAGCCGATCAGAATTCTGACGGACCTCACCTGGCGGCGTAGCCGGCCAGGCAGCGTGACGATCCCGCCTCCGGGCGCATCCGACCAGGGAGCAGGACTCCTCCGTTGCCGGGGTGCGGTCGACCCGACAGCGGTGACGAGCCTGCCTCCGGGGCGTGGCCCAACAGGGAGCGTGACGACCCCGACTCTGGGGTGTGTCGACTACCTCGCCGGGGGGCGTGGGCTTGGCCCGGTAGTCGGTCCTGATTGACGACGCCTCCGGCCACCCGCCGGGTCACGCCACTCCCGGCGCCGGTGGTGGGTCCCACTGACGACTCCGGCCGGGCATGGGAGCGAGCGATCGTTCTTGGCGCGGGCGTCGTCTCGGCGATCCAGCGGCCCAGCCGTTGCACCTCCTCGACCGCGTCGCCCAGCAACGCCTGGACACCGGGAAGCGCGAGGGCGTCGTCAAAGCACGACAGCCACCGGTCCGGGTTCTTGTCTGGCCAGCCGGCCAGGACGGAGAGCAGCAGCTGCAGGTCCGACCAGGCGTCCCACTCGTCCTCCGGGGCGTCCTCGGCGGGCATCGGGTAGTCAGCTGCCAACACCCGCTGCCAGGCGGCCCGGATCTCGGCCGGCATTCTCGGACGGCGCCGCCCACGCAGCCGCCGGGCGATCCGCCGGGCGAGCGAGGGCCGCCCCGGCTCGCCATCCGTTCCCGAGATCACCCGTCGAACCTACCCGTCGGGCGTCCGACTGGGCCGCCCGACGCAACGGCCGGAAACGAGTCGTCGATGGGCGCCGCCGCCGAGAAGCGACGTCCGGGCCGGCGCGGGCTGCCAGACCGGCCTGTGAGCGAAGCCACGGTCCGGCGAGCCGCGAGGCGGCCGTCCCCCGTGGAAGAGCCCATCAGTCCTGCGAATAGACCAGCAGCGAGTAGGGCCCGATGTCGACCAGGGCGCTGGCGGCCAACCCGTCGTACGCGGGACCCGCGGCGGTCAGATCGAAGGACGCGAAGTCGCCGAAACGATCCGAGTAGATGGTCGCGTCGCTGTTCACCCGCAGCTTCCACACCCCGGCGGTCGGCATCCCGATGCGGTAGCCGCGTCGCGCCTCGGCCTCGAAGTTGGCGATCACCACGACGTCGTCGCCGGGCCCGTGGTCGCGCCACCGCTGGAAGGCGATCAGGTTCGCCTGGTCGTTGCTGTGGATGATGCGCAGCCCCTGCCCGGTGAGGCCGGCGGACGTGCCGCCGAGGTTGCGGCGCAGCCCGATCAGGTCGCGATACAGCCGGGCGATGCCGTGGAACTCGTCCAGCTTGTGCCAGTCGACGGGGACGTTGTCGCGGAACCAGCCACCCTCGAGGAACTCCTGCCCCTGGAAGATCATCGGGATCCCGGGGGCCGTGAGGGCCAACCCCGCGCCCAGCGTGGAGCGCTTCTGGGCGTAGTAGCCCACGGGGTCGGCCGGGTCGATCTCCTGCGGCACCCGGGCTTTGCCGTTGGCCACCTCGTCGTGCGACTCGGTGTAGATCACCCGCGCGAACGCGTCGCCGTAGCGGTGCGCGATCGCGTCGCTGACCTTGGCCATGGAGCGCTGATCGTCGGCGGCCACGATGACCGCTTCCCGGATCGGGTGGACGAAGTTGGCCTCCCACTGCGCGTGGAAGGCGGCGCCGTCCGGCCCCGTCGAGGTGACGCGCGGCTCGGAGTGCAGGTCCTCCGCGATGGTGATGACGTCGGGGAACTCGCGCCGGATCGCCGAATTGATCCAGGCGGCCAGCGTCCAGCCCTCCGGAATGTCGAAGCCGGTCGCGTCGACGCTGCGCATGAAGGGCGTCATGTCGTAGCGCAGGCCGTCCAGGCGGAAGTCCCGCAGCCAGGAGAAGGCGTTGTCGCGGATGAACTGGCGAACCTCCCCCCGCCCATAGTCGGGACGGGTGTCGCCCCAGGGCGTCGTCGAGCGCCAGTCGTTGTAGAAGTAGATGCCGCCCTTGCCGTTCTCGCTCCAGCCGTCGAACTGCCACAGGTTCAGATCCGAGGGGCCGAAGTGGTTGTAGACGACGTCGAGGATCACCGCGATGCCCCGCTTGTGGGCCTCCCGGACGAGCAGTTTCAGCGCGTCCGGGCCGCCGTAGGCGCTCTCGACAGCGAAGATGTGCGCCGGGTTGTAGCCCCACGAGTAGTCGCCGGCGAACTCGGCCACCGGCATGATCTGGATCGCGTTGGCGCCCAGCTTGGTGAAGTGGTCCAGCGTTCCCGCCACCGCGTCCAGGTCGCCCACCTTGCCGTCCGCGCCGACGAACGAGCCGACGTGCAGCTCGTAGATCACCAGCTCGTTGTGGGAGGGGCAGGTGAACGCGTCACCCTGCCAGTCGAAGGCCGCATGGTCGTAGATGAGCCCCTTGCCCACCGAATTCGTCACGTGCAGGGCGTACGGGTCGACGCGATCCAGGACGGTGGCCCCGTTGGTCAGCCGGAACGTGTACTGCTGCCCGGGCTTGGCGCCCCAGACGAAGCCGTACCAAAAGCCGTTGCCCTCGCTGCGGAGTTTGTCGATCTCGGCCCAGTCGTTGAATTCGCCGCGGACGCAGACGGCGCTGGCGTGGGGGGCCCACACCCGGAAGCCGACCCCGCGCGGATCGACGATCGCCCCCATGCCGTCGAGGCGGGGCTGGGGGATTCCAATGGTCACGAGGACTAAAGATACGCCGGACCCGCACCACTCCCGGTTCCCGCCGACCGGCCGCTGGGACGGATCACCCGCACGACGGTGGGACGGGCGGGGACGTAGCTCGGACGCCGGGCGGACCAAGGCCGCGCGGAAGTATGGGGGGCCGGGGGCTGGACGGGACACACCGAGGGCCCCGGGAGCGAACTCCAGGGGCCCTCGGCTGTGTGGGGGATGGGTCAGCGGGCCTTCACCTTGGCGGTCGCCTCCGCCGTTCCGGAGAGGTAGACCGCGATCAGCAGGTAGCGGTAGGTCGTGCCCGACCGCACGCTGGAGTCGCGGTAGCTCGTCGTCGTGACGGGGAGCGTGGCCAGCGTCGTCCAGGAGGTGCAGGTGGCGCCGGTGCACCGCAGGAGGTGCAGCGCCGTGTTCCCCGGCGTGTTCAACGTCCAGGTGAGATCGACGCGGCGCTTGACGGTCGAGGTGGCCGTCAGAGTCGGCGCCACGAGCGGCAATGACGCGACGGTGACCGTCGCCCGCGCGTAGCCCGTGCCGCCGCGGCGATCCGTCACCGTCAACATCACGTTGTAGGTGCCGGCGTTGGCGTAGGCGTGGGTCGCGATGGCGCCGTGCGCGGTCGCGCCGTCACCGAACGACCACTCCCAGCCGACGATGGCGCTGAGGTCGAAGGCGATCGACGGGGAGCCGTCGAAGGTCACCGGGAGCGTCGCCGTGGCCGGTGCGATCGGCGCGATGACGGCGGACGGTGTGCCTCCGTTCGGAGGGCCCACCTCGGCGGTGAAGCCGGAGGCGCCCACGGCGTTCACGGCGCGGACGCGGTAGTGGAACGAGCCGCGGAGGGTGTCGGTCCACCCCGTCTGGTTCGCCCCGATGCTGGCGACGCGATCGAACGGCCCGCAGGTCGTCGCGTCGAGGAGCGTGCAGCGCTCGACCTCGAACCCGGTTTCGTCGGTCGAGTTGTCGGCCCAGACCAGGGTCGCGATCGTGAGGCCACCGGAATACGCGTAGGAGAGGTTGGAGGGGGCGAGGGGGGCGGTGGCGGCCGCGGCGTTGCCGGCGGGGAGGCCCAGGAGGGAGACGCCGGCGGCGAGGGCCGCGGCGAGTGAGGCCAGAGCGCGCCGTGGGCCGCGGCGCTGGGCGAGGGGTGTGATGGTTGTCATTCTCCGACTGTAGGTAATGTGGCGCTCGATGAGAAGCAATTTCCGATTCGACCAAACGGGCCCTTGGGAATGCATGGCCAAAGGAGG
The DNA here is from genome assembly GCA_964492685.1 of uncultured Micropruina sp. Taxonomy (GTDB): domain Bacteria; phylum Actinomycetota; class Actinomycetes; order Propionibacteriales; family Propionibacteriaceae; genus Micropruina. The sequence goes on along the minus strand of CAZBMH010000011.1, from coordinate 43,719 downwards.
CCGTGGCCACGCTTGAATGCACGGCAGGATTCCGTTGTCAACTGTCCATAGGTACTACTCGCTCGAGCGACCCGGTTGACCGCTCTTCCCGCCAGGGATCTGCTGGAGCCGGCGAGGGTGTTGCGGCGCCGCGCCGGTGAACTTGGCTGATCCTGTGAGGAGCCGGGAAGGGTCGGTGGATGTGAGCCAAGCCAGCCAGGTCAGGGCGTGAGAGACGTCGAATGGGCTTGTCGGACGGGTCACATGTTCGAAAGGGACGCAGCTGAGCGGCACCGTCCGGACCTGCCGCTCGGTGCCCCACGCAGGACCACCGAGGAACTCCCCGCCGGGCTGGTCCGGGCTGACGCGGGTCTGTGTCGAGCGAGGCATCGCGACTCCCTGCGCTCGGCGATGAAACGTTGGGGGAGGTTCGGGCTGGCGGGCCCCCTCGCGGGGTCCGTCTCTCGCCCGCCGAAAAGGCGATCCGAACGCGATCACCAGCGATGAATTTAAATCCGCGCTAAATTCCTTGCCTCGTTCAGCGACCGGGGGGATTTCTCCGGGCCGCTCGGTCGCGCCCGAGATCCGCGCCGACCGGGGCACATTCGAGTATGCGGCCTGCGTCGAGCGGGGCTCGCGCACCCCACCGCCCGGGCGTCCACCGCGACCACGTACCCTGGGAGCCATGCGCCGTCCTTCCCCCGCGCCCGGGCCGCACCCCACTCGTCCGTCCGGCGCGCCGCCCCGACCCAGAGCCCACCTCCGGGCGGCGGCCCTGCTCGGTCTGGCCGTGTTCGCCGGCTGCGCGGTCACCCCGCCGACCGGGGTCCCGACCGGCCCCTTGTCCAGCGCGCCGGTGACCAGTGCCGCCGTCCCGACCGTCTCGGCCACACCGACGGTTTCGCCGACCGTGTCGGCCACCCCCACCCCCACCGCCGCCGACGGCGTCGTCCTGGCGGGCGACCGGATCGGGACGAAGACATTGGGAACCGCGGAGGCCGCCGTCGAGGGCTACCTGACCTCGATCCTCGGCAAGCCGGACGACAGCTACAGCGGCAAGGTGTGCGAGCTGAACAGCGACACCCCCTTTGGCCGACAGCTCGGCTACGGGTCGGTCTTCGTCCAGTTCCAGAGCGCTCCCGGCAAGGGCAGCTCCGCGCCGCGCAAGCTGAGCGGCTGGGTGATGACCCTCGGCGACGCGCCGCCCGCGCCGCTACGGCTCCCCGACGGCTACCCCGCGACGCCGAGCTATGCCGAGCTGAAGACGGCCTTCCCCAAGGGCAAGCTGTCGACGATCGCGCTGGGGGAGACCTCGTTCTGGATCTTCACCACCCCCAGCGGCCTCTGGTACCGGGGCGACGATTCCCAGGCCCCCACGCAGGCGGGTGCGGGCCCGCAGGAGGCCTGCGACTGAGATGGGCCACGTCATCGCCGAGCGCTATCGGCTCGATTCGACGCTGGGCCAGGGCGGCATGGGACGCGTGTGGCGCGGCTACGACCTGCGGCTGGGACGCGAGGTGGCGGTCAAGACCGTCGACCTGACCGCGCTGCCCGACCCCTCGATGGCGGCCCGCTTCCAGCAGGAGATCGTCGCCACCGCCCAGCTGAGCCATCCGAACATCGTCACCGTGTTCGACGGCGGGGTGGACGGCGCGACGGCGTACCTCGTGATGGAGCTGCTGCCCGGACGGACGCTGGCCCAGGAGGTCGCCGCCCGCGGCCCGCTTCCGGTCGGCGAGGCGATCCGGATCGCGCGGCAGGTGGTGCAGGGGCTGGCCGCGGCGCACGCGGTCGGGCTGATCCACCGCGACGTGAAGCCCGCCAACGTGATGCTGTTCGGCGGCCGGGCGAAGGTGCTCGACTTCGGCATCGCCCACCTGGCCAACGGGGCCGGCGCTGGGCTGACCGCCACCGCCACCACCATCGGCACGGCCGCCTACATGGCGCCCGAGCAGGCGGGGGGCCGCCCCGTCTCGCCGGCGACCGACCTGTACGCGGTCGGCTGCCTGCTGATGATGATGCTCACCGGACGCCCGCCGTTCGAGGGCGAGGCGATCGCGGTCGCCACGCAACAGCTGTCGGCGACGCCGCCCCGGCTGAGCTCCCGGCTGGCCGACGCCCCGGCGGCGCTGGACGAGCTGGTGGCGCGGCTGCTGGCCAAGCAGCCCGAGCTTCGTCCCGGGACGACCGAGACGCTGGGGATCCTGGCGCGGATCGCCGTTGACCCGGGCCCCACGGTGCCCATGGCCGTCGTGACCCGACCGGCCACCCCGCCGCCGCCCGTCGCCCCCGCGCCGGTGCGGACGACGCCGTTGACCACCGTCCCGACCGCGGTGGCCCGCCCGGCGGCCGCGGCGGCGGCGCCCACGGCGGCAGCGCGGTCGGGGATCGGCTGGGCGGTCGGTGTGATCGTGACCCTCATCGCTGCCCTCGTGGTGGCCGGGGTCTCCTACGCGTTCGCCCGGCAGCTCGGGGCGACGCTGACGCGGATGATGCCCAGTGCCAGCGCAAAGGCGACCCCGTCGAAGGCCACCAGCCGGCCGCCGACGTCCGTCCGTCCTTCGACGGCCCCACCCACCACGCCGGCGGCGTCCAACGGGGCCCTGGACGCGGCGCTGGCAGGGGTGCGCGCGGCCCTGAACGCCCTGCCGGACGGCAAGGAGAAGGATCAGCTGCTCCGGAGCTGGGATCGAGTGACCCAGGTCGCGTCCTCCGGCGGCGACCCCACCAAGCGATTGGACGACTTCGAGGCGGCGGTCGAGGTCGCCCGCGATCTCGGCGTCGTGGGCCGGTTGCAGTACGAGGCCATCAAGGGCGGGCTGATGCTCGTTCGAACACTGACCTGACCCTGACCGCCCCCCGGCCTCACCACGGGTGCCGCCGCATCGGCTTGATTCGCCGACCCGCCTGGCGCACGCTGAAAGCGGTGCGGGGTTGCCGCGCCGCTGTGAACAAGGAGTTGCCCGTGCCCACTCAGACCCCGATTACCCCAGACCGCGTCGGCAAACTGGCGATCAAGGTCGCCACCGAGGCCGCCTACGTCCTCGCGGGCCTCGCCGACGTGGTGGCGGGCACCGTGCAGGATGTGGTGAAGGCCGGCAAGCAGCAGGCGAGTGAGCGGCAGGCTGCCGCCCCCGGGGCCGCCCGCGACGCGTTCCGGGCACTGCCGGACCAGGTGAAGGGCTTCGTCGGTGAGGTCACCGACGCCTACCGCGCGCTGTCGGCCCGCGGCCGCACCGTCTTCTCCGACGGCTTTGCCGACACCGCCCACCGGCCCCAGCCCCGGGAGTCCGCCTCGGGCGACGCCGACTTCGAGCAGCCGCCTGTCAGCTGAACCACCAACGACGCCGGGCCCGCGACACGTCATCGTCGCGGGCCCGGCGTACGTCGTCGGTCGGTCGGCGGTCAGAGGGTCCGGACGAGCGCCCCGCCCTCGTTGACGAAGCCCACGCCGCGCAGGTAGGCGCCGTGGTCGGGGCTGTCCTGGGCGACGATCCGCCCGATGCCGGCGTCCCGGAACGCCTTGGCGCCCGCGCCGTAGAGCCACTGCCCGATCCGGGAGTCGCGGTAGGCGGCCATCACGTAGTCCAGCTCCAGGTGCAGCGTGTTGCCTTCGGGGCGCCCGACGAGCGCGCCGGCAGGCAGCCCGTCGCGGGTCAGGACCAGCGCGAAGCTGCTCTCGGCCGTGACGGCCGACCCGGGCCAGGTTCGCTGGATGTCGGCCTGATGCGAACGCAGGAAGTCGGCCAGGAAGGGGGCGTCGACGGCGATCGGCACGGCCCCCAGGTCGCGATCCGGCGCGAACTCCTTGCGGAGGAACCACACGTTGAGCCCGGCCACGCAGGCGTTGGTGATGATGATCGGGATCGACGGCAGCATCAGCCCGTAGGCGACGAACGTGAGCGACCCGATCAGCGAGATGACCCGCAGCCGGACCACCGACGTCATCGCCAGCGACACCACCACAAGTGCGGAGGCGACATAGCCCACGACTTCGACCCAGTTCATGCGCGTCATGTTACGGGTCGGGGGCGTGGGTGCCTATCGACTGTCGAGTCCTAAGGTGGTCAGCATGACCGTCCTCGATCCCGCCAATCCGCTGGCCCGGCCGTCCGGGCTGCCCTACCAACTGAGCCCGTGGGCCGAGATCCGGCCCGAGCACTACCTTCCGGCCATCGAGGCGGGCATGGCCGAGCGGCTGGCGGCATTGGAGGCCGTCGCGTCCAACCCCGAGCCGGCCACGGTCGCGAACGTGATCGACGCCTGGGAGTCGTCCGGGCGGGTCCTGGCCCGCGCCTTGAGCGCCTTCTACAACCACAAGCCGGCCGACACCAACGACGCCCTGGATGCCATCGACGCCGAGGTCGCGCCGAAGCTGGCGCGCTTCGCCGACGCCATCTACCAGAACCGAGGGCTCTTCGAGCGCCTGGTCGCCCTCGACGCCCGGCGTGCGGCCGGCGAGGTGGTGCTGGACGAGCAGGCTGGCTATTGGCTGGAGACCCACCTGCGCGACTTCGAGCGATCCGGGGTTCACCTGCCCGAGGCCGCCCAGGGGCGGCTGCGCGAGCTGAACGCCCGGATTGCGGAGCTGCAGTCCGCCTTCGACCGGCTGAGCCTGGCCGCCTCGAACGCGGCCGCCGTGCACGTCGTCGACGAGGCCGAGCTCGCGGGCTGGCCGGCGTCGGCCAGGGCCGGGGCGCGGGCGGCGGCCGAGGCAGGGGGCCATGACGGCTGGCTGATCGAGCTCGACTCCTGCACCCCCCAGTACGCCCTGGTGTCCAGCGACGACCGCGAGCTGCGGCGCCGGATCCACACCGCCGCGTTCACCCGCGGGCTGGGCGGAGAGCACGACACCCGGGCCGTGCTGCTGGAGCTGGCGCGGGCCCGGGCCGAGCGCGCGTCCGTGCTCGGGTTCCCGCATCACGCCGAGTTCGTGGCCGCCGAGGCCTGCGCCGGATCGTCCGCGGCCGTCGCGGCCATGCTCGCCCGGCTGGCGCCGGCCGCCGTCCGCAACGCGCGCGCCGAGGCCGACGCGCTGCGTGACGTGCTCGCCGGCCTCGACCCCGACGCCGAGTTGGAGCCGTGGGACTGGCAGTACCTGACCGAGAAGCTGCGGGCCGAGCGCTACTCGCTGGACGCCGAGCAGCTCCGTCCCTACCTGGAGCTGGAGCGGGTGCTGCACGAGGGCGTCTTCGCTGCGGCCACGGGCCTGTTCGGCGTCACGTTCGTCCCACGGCCTGACCTGGCCGGGTACAACGGCGACGTCCGGGTGTGGGAGGTCATCGACGCCGACGGCGCCGGGCTCGGGCTGTATCTGGGCGACTTCTACACCCGCGCCTCCAAGCAGGGCGGCGCCTGGATGAACTCGGTCGTCGACCAGAACGACCTGCTCGGCCAACGCCCGGTGGTCACCAACAACCTGAACCTGGTCAAGCCGCCGGCCGGGCGGCCGACGCTCCTGGTGTGGGACGAGGTGATCACGCTCTTCCATGAGTTCGGGCACGCGCTGCACGGCCTGTTCTCCGAGACCCGCTACCCCTCGCAGTCGGGGACGGCGACCCCGCGCGACTTCGTCGAGTTCCCGTCCCAGGTGAACGAGATGTGGGCGGTCGATCCGGGGTTGCTGGGCCGCTACGCGGTGCACCACGAGACCGGCGAACCGATCCCGACCGAGTGGATCGAGCGGCTGCGCGCGAGCCAGCAGTTCAACGAGGGTTTCAAGACCACCGAGTTCCTGGCCGCCGCCCTGCTCGATCAGGCCTGGCACACCACCTCGCTGGCCGACCTGCCGTCCACCCCCGACGGCGTCGAGGCGTTCGAGGCGGCGGCGCTCGCTGCGGCCGGGGTCGACTTCGCGCTGACCCCCACCCGGTACCGGTCCACCTACTTCAAGCACATCTTCGAGGGCGGGTACTCGGCGGCCTATTACTCCTACATCTGGTCGGAGGTGCTGGACGCCGACACCGAGGCCTGGTTCCTCAACAACGGCGGCCTGACCAGGGAGAACGGAGAGCGCTACCGGCGGCGGCTACTGGCTCGCGGCGGCTCGATCGATGCGATGGACGCCTACCGCGACTTCCGCGGCCAGGACCCCGACATCGTCCACCTGCTGCAGCGCCGGGGCCTGCTGGCCTCCTAACCTCTTCGTCCGGGTCTGCGCCGATCTCATCATCGGTAACTGCTGTCGGGTTACGTCTCTACTTTCGCGTTATAACGCGACAGCGGTGAACGCTTCCTGAAAGTAGATACCGATGATGAGATCGGTGCGACCCCCCCGGCGCCGCGCCAGGGCGGGTGCGGCAGCGAACGACGGGGTGGGCCCAGAGCAGGCCGGGGTGGGCCCAGCGCAGGACGGGGCGGGCCCAGCCAGGACGGGGCGGGTCAGCGCAGGCCGGGGTGGTTCTCGATCAGCTCGCGCAGTTGTTCGGCGGAGTTGTCGATGACGGTGACCCGCCGGGGCAGGTCCTCGATGCCGACGAAGGCGGCCGGACGATCCGGTTCCGTCCCCAGCGCCTCGACGATGGTGGCCGAGAACTTCACCGGGAGCGCGGTCTCGGTGACGATGATCTGTTCGCCGGGCTCCGCCAGCTGCCTGGCGACGTGGACGGCGTCCGCGGTGTGCGGGTCGATGGTGACGCCGTCGGCGGCGAAGACGTCGCGGATGGTGGCCACCCGGTCGGCGTGGGACGAGGCCGCCGACACGAAGCCGTAGCGCTCCCGGAGCGCGGCGAACGCGGGCGTTCCCGACAGGTCGATGAAGCCCTGCTCGGCGAGCTGCCGCCCGAACAGGTCCCGGACCCGGGCACCGTCGCGGCCCAGCAGGTCGTAGACGAAGCGCTCGAAATTGGACGCCTTCGAAATGTCCATCGACGGGCTGGAGGTCTCCAGGGCGGTGGCGCGCAGCCGGTACACCCCGGTGCGGAAGAACTCGTCCAGCACGTTGTTCTCGTTGGTCGCCAGGATCAGCCGGTCCACCGGCAGGCCCATCTCGCGGGCGATGTGGCCCGCGCAGATGTTGCCGAAGTTGCCGGTGGGCACGCAGAACGACACCCGGGCGTCCGCCCCGACCTCGTCGGTCACGCGCAGCCAGGAGACGACGTAGTAGATGACCTGGGCCACCACCCGCGCCCAGTTGATCGAGTTGACGGCCCCCAGCGAGTGCCGGGTCTTGAAGTCGAGGTCGCCGGCCAGGTCCTTGACCAGGTCCTGACAGTCGTCGAAAACGCCCCGCACCGCGATGTTCACGATGTGCGGGTCGATCAGGCTGTACATCTGCGCCTGCTGGAACGGGCTCATCCGCTCGTCGGGCGACAGCATGAACACCGTCACCCCCTCCCGCCCGCGCATCGCGTACTCGGCGGCGCTGCCGGTGTCGCCGCTGGTGGCACCCAGGATGTTCAGCACCTCGCCGCGCCGCGCCAGCTCGTGCTCGAACAGCTGGCCCAACAGCTGCATCGCCATGTCCTTGAACGCGGCCGTCGGGCCCTCGGACAGGTGCGCCAGCCAGATCCCGTCCCGCAGCCGGGTCACCGGGACGAGCGGGTCGCCGAAGATGGCCGAGGCGTAGGCGCGCTCACAGATCGCCCGCAGCTCGTCCGGCTCGATGTCGTCGGCGAAGCGGCCCAGCAGATCGGCCGCGACCGCCGGATAGCCCTGCTCGGCGAGCAGCGTCCGGAGGCGGGCGAGGTCTGCCGCGGACAACGACGGATAGCGTTCCGGAAGGTACAGCCCGCCGTCCGGGGCCAGCCCGGCGAGGAGGATGTCAGTGAACGGAAGTCCAGCCGCGTCCGGGCCGCTGCGGGTGGAGAGGTAGCGCACCGCCGCAGTTTACCGACCATCTGGTCACGGGAGTTGCGTGGCCCTCTCGCGGGCAGGGATCATAGGCCCATGGGTGGGGATGAAGTAGCTGAGCACGTCAATGCTGTTCTGTTCCAGGCTCAGGTGCTTGCTGATCGACTCCGCGATGAGGCTGAGGCCGAGGCCAAGCGAATCCACGAGGAGAACGCCCGACTCCAGTCCGAGGGCGAACAGCTGATCGCCGAGACCCGTGCCCGGCACGCGGAGGTCCAGCGGGCCCTGACCGACGCCGAGGCCCGGCTGGAGGAGGCCCGCCAGGACGCGGTCACCCTGATCTCGGACGCCAGCGAACAGGCCAGCCTGGTGCTGCACGGCGCGGAGAAGAGCGCCAACGACATGCTGACCCAGGCCCGCGAGGAGGCGGCCACCCTCGTCGCCGACGGGCATCGCCGAGCCGACCAGACGCGCGCCGCAGCCCAGGCCTCCCATGACGAGATCACCAACCGGCTGCACCTGTGGGCGGCGCAGGTGGACGCCGAGGTGAGCGGCCGGCGGAAGTCGTGGGACGAGGAGGAGGCCCAGCGGCGCGAGGCCGCGCTGGTACACGCCGCCACCGTCAAGGACGCCGCCGAGAGCCACATCGCGGGCGCCCGCGCCGACGCCGAAGCAGAGCTGGCCGCGGCCCGCGCGGCCCTGGCCGCGCAACGCGAGAACACGTTCAAAGAGATCGAGGCCCATCGGGCCGCCGTCACCGCCGAGGTTGAGCAGCTTCGTGCCGAGGCCCAACAGCAGGCCGACGAGCAACTCGCCGCCGCCGCCGCCCACGTCGACTGGACTAACGAGGCCATGCAGGCGCTGCGCGCCCAGGCGGAGCAGGACGCCGACAATCACCGCCAGAGCGTGATCAGCGAGCTCGAGGCGCACTCGACCGAGGTTCGCCGGCAGCTCGCCGACGAGGTGGCGACCACCCAGCAGACCCAGGCGCGGGAGCACGCTGCCCGCATGGCCGAGGTCGAGGACCTCAAGCAGCGGGCGTTGGCCGTCCTGGAGGCTGCCGAGCGTGACGCGGCGCTGACCCGCGAGGCCGCCGAGCGCGAGGCGCAGCAGATCACCGACACTGCCCAGCAGGTGGCCCGCACCCAGGTGGCCCGCGCCGACCGGCGGCTGGCCGAGGCCGAGAACGGGTCGAAGATGATCCGAGAGCGTGCCGCCCAGGACGTCGAGAAGCTGCAACGCGACGCGTTCGAGCGCTCCAAGGCTTCCCGGGACGAGGCGGTGGCGCTGCTCGCCGACGCCCGCCAGGAGGCGGACCGGGCCCGCGCCGAGGGCCGTGCCATGCTGGAGCGAGCGCGCGGCGAAGTGGCGCAGTTGGCGCAGCGACGAGACGACATCAACAAGCAGCTGGGCCAACTGTCCGGCGTGATCGAGGCCCTGGCTGTCTCAGAGAAAGAGGAAGCATGAGCGAGGCATCCGCCTTCCGCACTGTCCTTCGCGGCTACGACCCGGCCGAGGTCGACAAGAGCGTCGCGCAGCTGCGCCAGGCGATCGAGGTGACCCGGGCCGAGGCCGGTGACCGCACCGTCGAGGTGAGCAAGCTCAGCGCGGCGGTAGCGCAACTGGAGCAGCAGCTGACCGACTACCGCGCCAAGATCGCAGCCCTCGAGACCGAGAAGAACGACGTCGTCGCGGCACCCACGTTCGCCGACCTGGGTCAGCGGATCGCCAGCATGCTGGGCTTGGCCGAGGAGGAGGCCGCCGAGCTGCGCGCCAACGCCCAGGCCGCCGCCGACCAGCTGGCCACGGAAAGCCGGGCGGCCGCCGAGGCCGCCCGCGAGGCCGCCGACCGGTACGTCAACGACGTGTCCGGCAAGGCCGCCGCCGAGGCGGCCCTGCTGGTCGAGAACGCCAAGCGCCAGGCCGAGGACCTCCTCGATCAGGCGGATCGCGAGGCGTCGGCCCGCCGCGGCGAGGCGGAGGCGGTCTACGAGCACCAGCGCGCCCGCGCGGCCGCCGCGGCCGCCGACTTCGAGAAGACGCTGGCCGAGCGCCGCGACAAGGCGGGTGCTGAGTTCGCCGCCCAGATGGCTCAGAACCAGTTGTCGCTGGCCAACGCCGAAGAGAAGCTGTCCGCGACCCACGCCGAGGCCGAGCGGGTGCTGGTGGAGGCGCGCGAGTCGGCCCAGGCCCACGTGCAGCAGCACAAGGAGCTCGCGGCCCAGACCGTCGAGCAGGCCCGCGCCACGGCCGAGCGGATCCGCCGCGAGTCCGAGCGCGAGCTGCAGGCGGTCACCGCCCGCCGCGACAGCATCACCGCGCAGCTCACCAACGTCCGCCAAATGCTCGCCACCCTGGGCGGCGGGGCGTTGGCTTCGGTTCTCGCCGAGGAGCCGACCGCCCAGCCGGTCGAGGAGCCCCGCGAGGACGTCGTGGAGCAGGCGCAGGACGCGGCCGACGGCAACTGAGGCCCCGGCCCTTCCCGCGTGCAGCGCACCCCCCGGCCCAGGCCGGGGGGTGCTGCCGTGTCAGCGCCCCGCGACCCCGGTCTCGTAGGCGAACAGCACCAGCCCGACCCGGTCGCGGCACTGCAGCTTGGCCAGCAGCCGGCCGATGTGCGTCTTGACGGTTCCCTCGGCCATGTACAGCTTGTGGCCGATCTCCGAATTGGTGGCGCCGGCGGCGATCTCGATCAGCACCTCGCGCTCGCGGTCGGTGAGGATCTCCAGCCGCGGGTCCTGCCCCGCCGGCGAGGTGGGGAGCGTCGACGCCACGTGATCCAAGAGCCGACGGGTGGCCGAGGGGGCCATGACGGCCTCGCCGGCGGCCACGTTGCGGATGGCGCTCAGCAGCTCGGACGGGCGGGCGTCCTTGAGCAGGAAGCCACTCGCGCCGGCACGCAGGGCGCTGAACACGTACTCGTCCAGGTCGAAGGTGGTCAGGACCAGCACCTTCGTGGGCAGGCCCACGTGGGCGATGCGCCGGGTGGCCTCCACCCCGTCCATCACCGGCATCCGGATGTCCATCAGCACGACGTCTGCGGGGTCGGCCAGCAGCGCGCGGATCGCCGCGTCCCCGTCCGAGGCCTCCCCGACCACCACGAGGTCGTCCTCGGCCTCGATCAGCATCCGGAAGCCGCTGCGCACCAGCGCCTGGTCGTCGGCGAGGAAGACTCGGATCTTGCCCATCGGAACTCCTTGTCAGCGGGGGTTTTATGGCGTCAGAGGGGGTTGTGCAGCGGCAGCGCGGCGCGGACGCGGAAGCCGCCCAGCGGCAGCGAGTGCGCCTCCAGCCGTCCGCCCATGGACGTGACCCGCTCGCTCATGCCGCGCAGTCCGTGGCCGGGCGGGCCGTCATGGGCCGGCCCGGGCCCGTTGTCGAGGATCTCGGCGACGATCTCGCTGCGGCCGTACGTCAGCGTGACCGTCGCGGTGGCCTGCGGGCCGGCGTGCTTGAGGAAGTTGGTGAGCGCCTCCTGGACGACCCGGTAGATCGTCAGCTCCAGCGCGGGGCTGACCCGCGGCGGGTCGCCCACCGTGCGCAGGTGGGCGCGGTCGGTCGTGCGGTGGACGAGCTCGCCGATGTCGGCCAGCCGCGGGGCGGGCGCGTAGTCGACGGGCGTGTTGAACTCGGGCTCGCGCCGCAGCACGCCCACGATGCGGCGCATCTCGCCCAGGGCGTCGCGGCCGGTCTCGGCGATGGTGTCCAGCGCCTGGACGGCGGCCTCCGGCTTCTTGGCCGCGACCGCCCGTCCCCCCTCCGCCTGGACGATCATGATCGACAGCGAGTGGGCGACGATGTCGTGCAGTTCCCGGGCGATCATCGTCCGGGCGCGGGACTCTGACAGCCGCACCTGCTGGTCCCGCTCGGCGAGCAGGAGCTGGTAGCGCTCGTCGGCGGCCGCGACCCGGTCCTGGTGCGCCTCGGTGGACTCTCGCACCCGGCGCCCGATCGCGTAGGGGGTGATGATCAGTCCGAGGCAGACGAACGCCTCCAGGGCGAAGATGATCATGGTCCGGAGGTTCATCCCCAGCCCGATGCCGGTGAAGGTCCAGCGCAGCGGCCCCAGGAACGCGCCGACGGCCCCGATCGCCACCACCAGCCGCGCCGGCGGTCCGGGGATCCAGCGGGCCACGGTGTAGGCCACGATCGGCAGCGCGATCAGCGGCCCGGTGAAGATCGAGCACACCAGCAGCTGCACCACGCCGGCCACCGAGCAGCCCGCCAGCATCAGCAGCGGCGAGTGTCGCCGGATCGCCAACGGCAGCACCATGAGGGTCAGCGCAAGAAGCCACAGCCAGGGGGCGACCCCGTTGTAGGCGCCCAGCGCCCAGTAGGGGACCACCGTCCCGATGAACACGGTCCCGGTGAGCACGCCGTCGAGTACCCAGTCGTGCCGGGTGGCGCCGGGGGGAAAGAGCAACTCGCGGGTGTTCATCGTGGCCAAGCGTAGGCGCTTGGCTCGTCGCCTAGCCTTGGGCCATGAGCCGCCGCACCGACCGCCTCGTGGCCGTCGCCCTGATCGGGGGCGCCGCCGTGGTGACGGGGATGCTGGCGTTGGCGTCGCTCTACCTGGGCATCATCGGCCAGGCGGTGTCGGGAATCCCCCGCGGTGAGCCCCTCCCCGAGTACGACGGCCGCCCGGCTGCGCCGTCCGCCGGCGGTGTCCAACCGCAGAACTACCTGATCCTGACCGTCGATGCCGACGACGCGTTGACCGCCGCGCTGGTCGGCCACCTGTCGGCCGGGCGGGAACGGCTCGATCTCGTGGCGCTGCCCACCAACCTCAAGGTGGTGGCGCGCCGCAATGCCGGGGCTCGGACCCTGGGCGAGCTGTGGGCCGATCGCCCGGCCTTGCTGCTGCAGGGCATCGAGTCGCTGCTCGACGTGCGGATGGATCATCAGGTGGTTGTCAGCGTGCCGCGGGTCCCCGCCCTGATCGACGCGGTGGGCGGCCTGTCGAGCGATGGAACCTCCGGCATGACCGCCGTGACCGTCGCCGCCAAGTCGGGCGGGTCCCCGCCGCCGCCGGATCGCGGCCTCGCCGCCTACCTCGCCGCGGATGAACCCGTGCTGCGCCTGGAGCGGACGACGGCCGTCCTCTCGGCGGTGGTGGCCCGGTTGGCCGAGGGCGCGGTGCTCAGCGACTCCTCGCGGTTGGAGCGGGTCACCAACGTGCTGATCGGCTGCCTCACCGTGGACGAGGGACTCACCCCCGAGGCGGCGCGCCAGACCGCGCTCGGCCTTCGCTTCGGTGGCGGTTCGTTCGCGTCGACCCCGATCCCGGTGGCGCGGGCCCAGCTGGAGGACGGAGTGGTGGTTCTCGTGGCGGATCCGGCCGAGCTTGCCCAGCTCCGCGACGCCCTCAAGTCCGACACGCTGGCCGGTTTCACACAGTCTCGACCCGATGCGTGGGACTGGCTGCGGAGCCTGCCGACGCGGTGACGCCCGCCCCCCTGACGCGGGCCAACGGGCCTCCCTTCCCCTTCTCGGTAGGCTGGAGCCCGTGAGGAATTTCCTGTGGGGGGTGGCGGCTGCGCTGGGGGCGACCTTCATCGTCCTCGGTTCCAAGCGCCGGGAGACCGAACGGGCGGCCGAAGCGTGGGCGGCCCAGACGGATCGGGTCGACCTATGAGCGGCGACGACGGCGACGGCCTGGGCCGGCTGCTGAGCGACGAACCGCCGAGCGAGCCGTCCGCGGGTCCGCGCCGGGCCGCCAAGCGCAAGGTGCGCAAGTGGCTCGCGCTGCTGCTCGTCCTGCTGCTCACGATGGTGGTGGGGGTGGGCTTCTACGTCATCCAGGCGCTGCTCGCGATCACCTCGATCGAGCGCGACGAATCGCTGCTGCCCAGCTACGAGGGCCAGCCGGTGGACACCGAGACCGTCGGCGCCCCGATGAACTTCGTCCTGATGGGCAGCGACAGCCGGGGGCAGGATCGCGGCCGCTCGGACTCGCTGATGATCGCCCACATCAGCGGGGATCGCAGCAAGGTCTATCTGGTCTCCTTCCCGCGCGACATGTACGTCGAGATCCCGGGCCACGGCAAGAACAAGATCAATGCGGCCTACTCCTTCGGCGGGGTGCCGCTGGCCGTCCGCACCCTGGAGTCCCTGACCGACGTGCGGATGCATCACGTCGTGGTGACCGACTTCGAGGGTTTCATCGGGCTCACCGAGGAGCTGGACGGGGTCACGGTCTTCAACGAGAGCGCCTCCTCGGTGCCGGCGCTGGGCTACGACTACCCGCGCGGCGACATCACCATCAAGGGCGACGAGGCGCTCATCTACGTCCGGGACCGCTACAACGTCGCGGGCGGCGACCTGGGCCGGGCCGCCCGGCAGCGCGCGGTCGTCAAGGCGATCGCGGTCAAGCTGATGAAGCCGTCGGTGATGGCCAACCCGGTCACATTCGCCAAGGTCGCGGGCAAGATCGGCCAGTTCTTCACCGTGGACGACAAGCTGACGGTGGACAAGATGTTCGAGCTGGCGACGAGCCTGAGGATCACCGGCGCGGCCGACATCATCACGCTGCAGGCCCCCCTGGCCGGGTTCGCCAACAACTCCTCCGGGGCCGTGGACCTGGTCAACTTCAAGCAGCTCGCCGAGATGTCGGAGGCCATGAAGACCGACACCATGAGCGACTACTGGGCCAAGCACAAGAACGAACAGTTCAACCGATGACCGGCGGCTGCGTCGTCGTTGGCGTCACGCCGCATCAGCCTGATGCCGTGGTGCTGACCGCGGCCGAGTTCGCCGAGCGCTTCGGCGTCGAGTTGGTGTGCGCCTACGTCGACGCCGGCAACTACCCCGTGTCCGAGAACGCCGACGGCACTGTGCGCTCCCGCCCCGTGGACGCCGACGCCGAGGACTGGGCCGAGGGCGCCTTCGACTCCGGCATGCTGGCGCGGCTGCCGGAGCTGCTCAACGGTCGCGGGGTGCGCTGGTCGACCCGGACGCTGGCCGGAGATCCCGCGGACGCGCTGTCACGGCTGGCGCAGCGCCTGGGGGCGTCGATGATCGTCATCGGGACGTACCGCGGCTCCGCCCGTCGGAACCTGCGCGAGCTCTTCAACGTGTCGGTGGGTTCCCGGCTGGCGCATCGGCAGCATCGGCCGCTGGTGGTGGTCCCGCTCGACCCGATCGGGCTGGAGTGACCCGCCGGCGGCTTCACACCCACGGGCGGTACCTGGGTCTGGTCTTCGTCGGGGGCGCGCTCGGCACGGCGCTGCGGGAGGCGATCGGCCTGGTGATGCCGCCGGTGGCTGGCTGGCCCGTCGGGATCCTGGTGGCCAACCTGACCGGTGCGTTCGTCCTGGGGGTCCTGCTGGAGTCGCTGTCTCGCCGGGGGCCGGACGAGGGCCGTCGCCGCGCGCTGCGGCTCTTCCTCGGCACGGGGGTGCTGGGCGGCTACACCACCTACAGCGCCCTGAGCGTCGACTCGGTCACCCTCGCCGCGTCCGGCCACCTGAGCCAGGCGCTGGTTTACGCCGTGGGCTCGCTGCTCGCCGGCCTGGTCGCGGCCGCCGCGGGCATCGTCCTGGCGGCGCGGCTCCCCACGCGGGGGGCCGCGTGACCCCGCTGCTCTTCCTGGTGACCGCGCTGGCCGGCGGCGCGGGGGCCGCGCTGCGGCTCTTCCTCGACGGCGCGGCCCGCGAGCGCTGGGGAACCTTCCTGCCGTTCGGGACCCTCGCCATCAACATCGGCGGCTCGTTCGTCCTGGGGCTGTTGGCCGGCCTGGCGCAGCACCTGATCCCGCCCGCGTGGCTGCTCGTCCTGGGCACGGGGCTGATGGGCGGCTTCACGACGTTCAGCACCGCCAGCGTCGAGACCGTCCGGCTCCTGACCGCCCGCCGCTTCGCCGCCGCGGCGATCACCGGCCTGGGCATGCTCCTCGCCGCGCTACTGGCGGCCTGGGTGGGGTTCTCGCTCGGCGGCCTCGCCGGCTGATCGGGGTGGAGCGTACGGGACTCGAACCCGTGGCCTATTGCTTGCAAAGCAATCGCGCTACCAACTGCGCCAACGCCCCGAAGGCTTCCTGAGCATACGGCACCCGGCCCCGCCTGCGCTCCCGACCCCCGACGCCTGCCGACTCGCGGCGAGGACCGCCGAGGGGCCATACTGCTGCGATGCTGAGCCGCCGTGACGTCCTGGGGATCGCCGCGGGGGCGGCTCTGATGGGGCCGGGACTCCTCTCGGCCCAGGAGGCGCGGGCGGCGACGCGGATCAACGGCTTCACGATCCAGGGCGCGATCTACGACCTGTGGCTGCCGAACCGCGACCTGGTGGGAACGCCGACGACCGACGAGTACGCGATCACCGGCGGCACCAAGCAGAAGTTCACCGGCGCGCTGATGTACACCTCCCCGAGGGGGGCGGCCATCCTGCGTGGCCGCATCCGGGCGACGTTCGGCGAGGCTGGGGGCGTGGCCGCCCTCGGGATCCCGATGGGCGTGGCGGCCCGCCGCGCCACCTACGCGACCTCCACGCAACGCTGCACCGCGGGCCGGGTGTGGTGGAGCAGCGCCGACGGGGGCAAGGCGGTTCCCGCGGCCAAGACCGTCCGGCTGCGGGGTGCTCGCAACTTCCGGGACGCGGCCGGGACCGGCTCGGGGCTGGCCGTCGCCGGCGGCCGGCTGCGCCGCGGCCTGGTCTATCGCTCCAACAAGCTGGCGTCCCTCAGCGGGATGGATTGCGCGATCCTGCTCGACCTGGACGTGACCCGGATCATCGACCTGCGGCAGCCCGCAACGATCGCGGCCTCGCCGGACCGCGCCATCGCCGGGATCGCTCGGACGACCATCGACGTGTTCGGCACCACCACGTCCAGCGACGCGTACGAGATGTACCGGAAGTTCGCCTCCAGCCCGTACCGCCGGGGCAAGATCGCCGAGGCCATCCGGACGATCGCCGCCGCCACGAACCCGGTGGTGCTGCACTGCACCTACGGCAAGGACCGGACCGGCTGGATCGTGGCGATGATCCAGCTGGCGCTCGGGGCCAGCGAGTCCGCCGTCATCGCCGAGTGGTTGAAGAGCAACACCTACCTGGGGACGAACACGCTGACCACGGGCCAGTTCACCGCCGGGCTCAGCGAGGCGAAGCGGCTCTTCGGCAGCGTCGAGGGCTACCTGAGCACCGGGCTGGGGCTGTCGGCCACCGTCCGCGACCAGCTCCGGGCCAGGCTGGTGGGCTGAGCTCGTCCGGCCCCGCATCACCGCCGGGTTCGACCTGCGCAGGACCCTCCTCGTGGTCGGCTAGGCTGACCGGCGAACGACCCGCCCCAGGTGCTTGTCATGTCGTGTTTTTCTCTCGCAGGGGGGCCTGGGATTCATGAACTCGCTGGTGCGCGAGGCGCTGTGGTGGGTCAAGAAGGTGCCCGTCACCACCGCGGTCGTCGGCCTCATTCTCGTGGTCGGTGTCGTCACCCGATCCCTGTGGGTGCCGGCGGGTGAGTCGGGCGTGATCGACGCCTACGGCTGGGGGCTTGCGACCCTCTCCGCGGGCGCCTGGTGGAACATCGTGCTGGGCGCCTTCGTCATCCCGGTGCCGTGGACGGCCCTGTTCATCCTCCCCACGGTCGCCGTCGGTGGCGGCTACCTCGAGCTCAAGTTCGGCGCCCCGCGGATGCTGGCCGCCTTCTTCGTCACCCACTGTGCGGCCGTCCTCATCGTCTGCTGGGTCCTGTCCGCCCTGACGCCGCTGGGGGTGTGGTGGGCGGTCGATCTCGCCACGGTTCGGGACGTGGGCATGTCGAATGCGGGGGTGGGCGCGATCGGCGCGGGGACCGCGGCGCTGGAACGGTCCTGGCGGCAGCGGGTGCGCTCCGGGCTGCTGCTCTACGTTGCCGCGGCCGTCCTCTTCTCGGGCGGGCTGGGGGACCTGACCCACTTCGTCGGCCTGCTCGTCGGCTTCGCGATCGGCCCCCTCGTCGTCAAGCGCCCCTACGAGTCGCCCGGCTTCTCCTTCGACACCCGGGCCCGACGAAACCTCGTCACCCAGGTCGTGATCTTCAACCTCCTCTCCCTGGTGATCTCGAACCTGGCCCGCGGCCAGCGGGGCCTTCTTCAGCTCAACGCGACGGAGCCGGCGGACGCGACGACGGCCGCCCTGGTGGTGATCGGCACCAGCTTCCTCGGCCTGATGGCCTACGGCCTCTACGCGGGCAGGCGCATCGCCTGGCGGATCACGCTGCTGGTCACCGCCGCCTTCGTCGCTCTGTTGTCGGTCGCGTGGCTGGTGTTCGGGTTCGACACCGCCGCGGGGCCCTTCACGCTGGGGATCAACGGCGCGCTGCTCGTCCTGCTGGTGATCTTCCGGGACTCGTTCCGGGTCGTGGGGGACCGGCTCATCCGGCGGACTGTGTACCGAAACCTCGCTCTCGTGGCCGGGGGGCTGTTCGCCGTCAACGCCCTGTCGATCGTCCTGCTGCGGAGCAATTTCTCGCCCGAACCCGACCTGGGCATGGCCGTGGTCGAGGCCTTCCTCCAGATCTTCGGGCTCAGCAGCGGGGCCTTCGAGCCGCAGACCGCGGCGGGGCACGTCCTTGTCGAGGGCATCAGCTACCTGTGGCTGGCGGCCGTCCTCATCGCGCTCGGCGTCCTGGTGGCCAACACCCTGCGATCCCGTGACGGCCGCGGCCAATTCGCCGAGTACGACGACCTCCTCCACCGCAGCGGCACCACCTCGATCGGGTGGATGACGCGTTGGGAGGGCATGAGCTTCTGGCTCAACGCCGAGCGGACGGTCGGGGTGGGCTACCGCTTGGAGAACAACTTCGCCGTCGTGCTGAGCGACCCCATCGGCGCCCCCTCGGCCGTGGCCGCCGGCATCGGCAGCTTCCTCGACCTGTGCGAGCGGCGCGGCTGGCACCCGGTGTTCTACGCGGTCACCGACTCCTTCCGGCAGCGGGCCGCCGAGCTGGGCTTCAAGTCGATCATCGTCGCCGAGGACACCGTGATCGAGCTGCCCGGGCTCGCGTTCACCGGGAAGTCCTGGCAGAGCGTCCGCAGCGCGATCAACCAGGCGGGCAAACGCGGCATCACGCTGCAGGCGATCCGCCTGAGCGACGCGCCCCCCGAGATCGCGGACCAGCTGCGAGCGATCGCGGAGAGCTGGGCCGGCGACAAGGCGCTCCCGCCGCTCGGGTTCACCCTGGGGACGCTGCACGAGGCGCTCGACCCGGAGGTGCGGCTGCACCTCGCCGTCGACCCCGAGGGGGGCGTCCATGGCATGACGAGCTGGCTGCCCGTCTACGGCGACGGCCAGGTCGTCGGCTGGACGCTCGACATCATGCAGCGGCGCCTGACCGAGGACACGATGAAGGGGGTGGTCGAGTTCCTGATCGCGGCGAGCGCCACGCTGCTGAAGGAAGAGGGCTATCAGTTCATCAGTCTGTCGGCCTCGCCGCTGAGCCGGGGGGAGGCCTCCCCGGGTCCGATCGAGGTGGTGCTCGACATGATCGCCACCCGGCTGGAGCCGTTCTACGGCTTCGCGAGCCTGCACTCCTTCAAGGCCAAGTTCAGGCCGCGGTTCGAGCCGCTGTACCTCTGCTACGCCGACGATGCCCAGCTCGTCGGCATCTCCGTCGCGATCACGAAGGCCTACCTGCCCGACAAGGCGATTCGCACCGCGATCGGGTCCACGCTGACATAACCGAGCCCGGCCGCCGGGCCGACCGCTCACCCCGGACGACCGTCCGGGTTCGACCTGCGTTGGGCCTGCCGCCTACCCTTGAACCCATGTGGTCCAAGCGCGAGGAGATCAATTACGCGCTGCAACGCCGGAATACCCTGCAGGCGCTGCGGCGCCCCCAGCGCACCATGTCGCGCCAGGAGGTCTGCGACGCCGACCCGCTGCTGCTGCGCGCCGCGCTGCATCACGGGGAGGAACATCCGGACCCCTGCCCCATCTGTGCCAAGCCCCGGATGGTCACCCTGAGCTACACCTTCGGCGACCAACTGGGGCAGTACTCGGGACGGATCAAGTCGACCGAGGAACTGGATCGGATGCAGGCCGAGGTCGGCGAGTTCAACGTCCGCGTGGTCGAGGTGTGCCTCGAGTGCGGCTGGAACCACCTCATCCACTCCTACCTTCTGGGGGACGGCGTGCGCCGTCGCCCGCCCCGCCGCCAGCAAACCGTCGAGGACATCTATGGCTAAGAAACCAACCCGGGCGGTCAAGCCCGCCCCGCGTCGCGCCACGGGGGGGTGGCGACGGTTCTGGCAGTGGACCGGCATCGGCATCCTGGTGGTCATGCTGGCCGGGGCGACCGCGCTGGGCGTGGCCTACACGCAGATCAAGCTGCCCGACCCGAACGCGGACTTCCAGACCAACACGTCCTTCGTCTACTACGCCGACGGCAAGGAGAAGCTGGGCAGCTACTCCATCCAGAACCGCGTGACGCTCGCCTACGAGGACATCCCGCAGAACGTCAAGGACGCGATGGTCGCCGGCGAGAACCGCTCCTTCTGGACGGACCCCGGCATCTCCATCCCCGGCATGCTGCGGGCGGCGTTGTCGCTGGTAACCAAAGGCGACGACTACGCCAGCGGCGGCTCCACCATCACCCAGCAGTACATCAAGGTCATGTACCTTACCCAGGACCGCACCTTCACCCGCAAGTTCACCGAGATCCTGCTCGCGGCCAAGATGGGCTCCGAGATGTCCAAGGAGGAGATCCTCGGCGGCTACCTGAACACCGTGTACTTCGGCCGCGGCGCCTACGGCATCGAGGCCGCCAGCCAAGCGTTCATGGACAAGCCCGCCAGCAAGCTGACCCTCGCCGAGGCGGTGGCGCTCACCGCGATGGTGAACAACCCGGGCAAGCTGGATCCGGCCCAAGGCGAGGCGAACGCGGCCGACCTGCTGGAGCGCTACCAGTACACGTTGAACGGCCTGGTCGAGATGGGCAAGATCACCGAGGCCGAGAAGGCCCCGATCTACGGCCAACTGCCCACCTTCCCCGAGGTGGAGAAGGATTCCCGGTTCGGCGGCCCCACCGGCTTCCTGCTGAAGATGGTGGAGTCCGAGCTGAAGGCCAACGGGTTCAGCGAGGACCAGATCAACGGCGGTGGGCTGAAGATCGTCAGCACCTTCGACGCCAAGGCGCAGGAGGCCGCGGTCAAGGCGGCCACCGACATCACCGCCCAGACCGTGAAGTTCGGCAAGAAGAAGGCCAAGGACCTCCACGCGGGGCTCGCGTCCGTCCGCAACGCCACCGGCGAGGTGATCGCCCTCTACGGCGGCCCCGACTATGTGAAGAGCTCCTGGAACTGGGCCACCAACGCCCGCCCGGTCGGCTCGACGTTCAAGCCCTACGCCCTGGTCGCCGGGCTGCGCGACGGGGTCACGCTGGCCGACCACTTCAACGGAAATTCCTGGACGCCCCCGGGCAACACCACCCCGGTGACCAACGCCGGCGGCTCCCGCTACGGGTCGGTCACGCTGCTCCAGGCCACGACCAAGTCGATCAACACCGCCTACGTCGACATGCTCTACAGCATCCCCGACGGTGGGGCGGCCGCGCTCCAGGCGGCCAACGACGCGGGGCTCCCCTCGTCCGTGGACTGGGTGCCGGACGCCCGGCAGGCCCCGCTGGGTCGGCCGCAGGTCAGCCCGCTTCATCAGGCTGCCGGTTACGCCACCTTCGCCAACAACGGCAAGCAGGTCACGCCGCACGTCGTGCGCGAGGTGACCGACGCGGCCGGGCAGGTGCTGTACCGGTCCTCGTCCGCCCAGACGCAGACCATCGAGCCGGACGTCGCGATCGACGTGAACTACGCGCTCAGCAACGTCACCTCGGACGGCACCGGCGCCAGGGCGTCCGCGCTGGGCTACCCCCTGGCGGGCAAGACGGGCACCTACTACGTCCGGAACGCGGCGGGCGGCTCGAAGACGCAGGCCTGCTGGTTCGTCGGCTACACCCGGCAGATCTCCACGGCCGTCATGTACGTGGCCGGCGACCAGGGCACCGACAACCTGGACGAGTACTACCCCGGGTTCTTCGGCTCGGGCCCGCCGTTGTCCACCTGGCTGCAGTACATGAAGGTCGCCCAGAAGGGGCTGCCGCAGGAGGGCTGGGACGAGCCGACCAGGCGCGTCTCCACCCAGAAGCCGACGCACACCCCCAAGCCGTCGGCCACGGCCACCCCCAGCCCCTCGGTGACCCCGACCGAGCCGCTGCCGACCGAGACCGCGCCGAACCCCTCGGAGAGCCCGAGCGGGCCGCCGACCACTCCGCCGGTGACGGAGCCGCCGGGCCCGACGAAGAAGCCGACGGCCAGCCCCTGACGCCCGGCCCTCGCCCAACGGCGGCCCAGGCCGGGGTTGGTCGGCCTCCTCCCGGGCTGGGCGCTCGACACTAGAGTGTGGGCGTGCCCCAGCCGTCCCTCGACCCGTCCCAGCTGCTTGGCGGACGCCTCGGTCAGCGGGCGGCCGGCGGCGGCGTGTGGCGCAACCCCAACACCTGGGTGTTCTTCCTGGGCACGCTCAGCTGGCTGATCCTGATGCTGCGGCAACTGCCTTGCTCGCTGGGTGCGGACGTCTATGCGTCCATGTGTTACAGCGACATCCGGCCCCTCTTCTACTGGCGGGGGCTCGCCGACGGGCTCGTGCCGTTCGTCGGGGCCGACGTCGAATACCCGGTGCTCATCGGGGCGCTCATGGAGATCGCGCGGCGGGCCGTGGTGCTGCTGGGCGGCGAACTCGGCCCGGAGGTGTCGGACGCCGCGAAGTCCCACGCGGCGGACCTCTTCGGCGGGGTCACGGCGCTGATGATGTTCGCGTTCTTCCTCGTCCTGCTGTGGGCCCACCTGCGGCTGCGCCGCCCCTGGGACGCACTGATGATCGCGATCTCGCCCACGGTGATGGCGGCCGGGCTCATCAACTGGGACCTGATGGTGTTGGCGTTCACGTCGCTGGCCATCTACTCGTGGTCGCGGCAGCGCACGGTCTGGGCGGGCATCTGGATCGGTCTGGGGATCGCGGCGAAGCTGTACCCGATCCTGCTGCTGGTTCCGTTGGCCGTGCTGTGCTTCCGGACGGGCAAGTTCCGCCCCTTCGCCGTCACCACCCTGGCCACCGCGGGGTCGTGGCTGGCGGTGAACCTGCCGGTCTACCTGATGAGCCCGTCGGGATGGACCTACTTCTGGACGTTCAACGTCGACCGCGGCGCCGAACTCGGCTCGCTCTGGTACGTCCTCTCGCTGGCGGGCATCCCCGTCGACAACCTGTCGCGCCTCGTGTCGGTGGGGATGGTGCTCGGGACGACGGTCATCTGCCTGCTGATGCTGCTCGCCCCCCGGCGGCCCCGGCTGTCGCAGGGCGTGTTCCTGATGGTGGTGCTGTTCCTCGTCCTCAACAAGGTGTATTCGCCGCAGTACATGCTGTGGCTGCTGCCGCTGCTCGTCCTGGCGCGGCCGCGGTGGCTGGACTGGACGATCTTCACCGTCGCGGAGGTGCTGTACTTCGGCGCGATCTGGGCGCATTTGGGCGGCACGCTCAGCTCGGGCAGCGGCTCGGATCGCCTCTACTCCCTCTCGGTGCTGCTGCGGATCGCGGTCGAGCTGTGGCTGGCCTGCCGGGTCGTGGTCGACATGTACCGGCCCGGTCGTGACCCGCTGCGGCAGGACGGCTGGGACGATCCCCACGGCGGCGTGCTGGACGAGGCCCCGGACGCGGCCTGGTTCACCGCCTGGTCGGACCGGCTGCTGCCGTGGCGGCGCTGAGCGGCGACCGGGCCCGCCTCGTCGTCCAGGCCTGGCTGGGGACGCGGCTGTTGCTGGTGCTGGTGGCGCTGCTCGTCGCCCGCCAGAGCGGCCGCGACGCCGAGGCGATGCTCGCCAACTGGGACGTGCGGCACTTCTTCGACATCGCCGAGTTCGGTTACGTCGCCACCAACGACATCGCCTACTTCCCGGGCTGGCCGCTGCTGCTGCGTCAGGTGACGGTGCTGGGGGTGCCGCCGCTGTGGGGCGGGGTGCTGCTGGCGGTCGCGGCCTCGGCATTGGCCTGCTGGGCGCTGTACCGGCTGGGCGGCGGCGTGGCCGCCATCGCCTGGCTGCTGGTGCCGACGACGGTCTTCACCCTGGTTCCGTACACGGAGTCCGCGTTCTGCGCGGCCGCCTTCTGGGCCTGGGAGCGGGCGCGCGCCGGACGCTGGGGCGCGGCCGCCGGGCTGGCGGCGGTGGCCTGCACGCTGCGGGTGTCCGGGCTGTTCCTGGTCGTCGCCCTGGCCGTGCTGGCGCTCACCACGCCGTGCTCGTCCGCGCTGCGCGGTCGGCTGTCGCGGCTCGGGTGGCTGCTGCTGCCGACCGGCGTCCTGCTGGGCTACGCGGCCTACCTCTTCGTCCTCACCGGCAGCTGGACGGCCTGGTACGACGCCCAGGCCGCCGGCTGGGCCCGGGGGCTGACCTGGCCCTGGGAGTCGCTACGCAACACCCTGGACGCGGCCTCGTCCACGGCCTTCCCGGACTTCCCCGAGTGGGCATGGGTGTTCCGCGCCGAGTTGATCTCGATGGCGGTCGGCGCGCTGGTGACGCTCGTCTGCCTGCTGCGTCGGCGTTGGGCCGAGGCCGTCTGGGTGGGGCTGCAGGTGCTGGCGTTCTCGGTGTCGTACTGGTTCTTCTCGGTGAACCGGGCGGTGTTGTTGTGGTTCCCGCTGTTCCTGCTGCTCGCTGACGCCTCTGAGGCGCCCTGGTGGTCGGGCTCGCGCCCCCGGCGAGTGGTCCGCGGGGTGCTGACACTGGCGCTGGTCGCCGCCGGCCTGGCCGGTGGCGCCTACTGGGCCTGGCTGTTCTTCACCGGCCGCTGGGCCTCCTGAGCGTCCGCCGGGAAGCGGCCGCCGGGCCCCCCGTCCGGTGGTGGGCTGGGTGGCGTCCGCACCGACGGCACCGGCGTTGGCTGCGGCGCGTCGCGAACCTACTCGCTCGACGGAGCGGGAGACGCTTGGTCAGCGCGTCGATGGGTCATCGGGCGAGTAGGTTCGCGGCCGGACGCGCGGCGGCTGCTGGGCGCGTCCCCGGGCGGCGGGCGCGTCGTCCCTGTCGAGAGTCTCGCGGACCGGACGACGCCCCCGGCGGTGCCCGCGCGGACTGGGATGGACCCATGCCCCCCTCGGACCACCAGCTGCTGGTGCTCAGCGACATCATGGCCATGAACAATGGCGTCCTTCGGCAGGCCGATCACGCCGGTTTGCGGGCCGCCTTCGACTACCTCGTCCGCTGCGGCGCCATCGTCCGCGTCCACCCGGGCGTGTTCGCGGACGCCCGGTACGCCGAGGGCCGCTTTACCCGTTGCGCGGCCGCGCTCGCGCGACTGCCCCGGGCGGTGCTGTGGGGCGAGACCGCCGCCGCTGCACTGCTCGGCACGCTGGCCGCTACGCCGATGGCGGACGGCGAGCTGCTGACCCTGGCCCTTCCCTACACCGCGAAGCCGATCCCCGGCCTGCGGCTCGTGAACCGACGTGTGGACGCCAGCCACGTCCGCCGTGTCGGTGGGCTCAGGTGCCCCTCTCCGGCGTTCCTGGCCGTGTCCGCCGCAGGCGAGGACGACGGGGCCCTGGTCGAGCGCTTCCTGCGGGCGGGCGTCGTCCGTCCCGCCGAGCTCGCCGCCGCGTTGCCCGCGCTCAAGGGGGGTCGCGGCCACACCGTCCGGCGGCGGGTCGTGGCGACCAGCCTCGATAACCCCTGGTCGGGCGGCGAACGGCTCCTGCACGGCCTGTTGCGACGGCACAAGATCGTCGGCTGGCGGGCCAACGTGGAGCTGGTCCTTGAGGGCCGGCGATGCTTTCCGGACGTCCTGTTCGAGGAGGAGCGCTTGGTGGTGGAGTTCGACGGCTACCAGGTGCACAGCCGTCCCGAGGCCTTCGAGGCTGACAGGATCCGCCAGAACGCCCTGACCAACGCGGGCTACCGAGTATTGCGCTTCACGTGGAAGCGGCTGACGGCCGACGAGGCGGGCGTGCTCACCGAGCTGCGCCTGGCTCTCGCGGGGGAACCCACGCGAGGACTGGGCGCACAGTCGTGAATCTACTCGCTGGATGAGGTGAGCCGGCGCTGGCAGGCGTGAGAAGGAGGCGCTCAGCGAGTAGGTTCACCAGTCCCGAGACGTTCGTCGGAGCCCGTATCCGCGACGGTTGGGTAGTTTCGACACCATGACGCTGACGGACGAGCTCGACCGGGCGCTGGCGGCGCACGCCAACCCGGAGCGGGCGGCGGCGCAGCAGCGCTACATGAAGTCGGCCATGCCGTACTACGGCCTGTCGATGCCCGAGACGCGGCGGGTGGTCGGCCGGGTGTTGGCCGCGCATCCGCAGGCGTCCGCGGACGAGTGGCGGGCCTCGGTGGCGGACGTGTGGGACGGCGCGACCCACCGCGAGCAGTGGTACGCGGCGATCGCGCTGCTGCGGCACCGCAGCGCCCGCGCGTGGGCGGCCGAGCCCGCCAACCTCGTCCTGATCCGGCGGCTGATCGTCGAAGGCGCGTGGTGGGACGTGGTGGACGAGCTGGCCGGGCACTGCGTCGGGACGGTGCTGCGGGCCGACCCGGTCGCGATCGCGCCGATCATGCGCGAGTGGGCCGGCGACCCCAACCTGTGGGTGCGGCGCAGCGCCATCCTCTCCCAGCTGGGCTTTGGCGAGGACACCGACGCCGGGCTGCTCGCCGACTGCGTGCGCCCCAGCGTCCCCGACAAGGACTTCTTCGCCCGCAAGGCCATCGGCTGGGCGCTGCGCCAGTACGCCGGCACCGACCCCGACTGGGTGCGCGGCTACGTCGCCGCGCACGCTGCCGAGTTGTCGGGGCTGTCGAAGCGCGAGGCGCTCAAGCACGTCGGGCCGGCGTGACGGGACACGTCGGGGTCCCTGCCCGTCCCGGACCGGCGGACGACTCCACTTCGCCCCCGTTGCTAACACGTAGCCCCCGTTCTGCCGCGGGCGACGTGCCT
This sequence comes from uncultured Micropruina sp., assembly GCA_964492685.1. Lineage (GTDB taxonomy): Bacteria > Actinomycetota > Actinomycetes > Propionibacteriales > Propionibacteriaceae > Micropruina. The sequence continues at coordinate 17,007 of CAZBMH010000011.1, read as the reverse complement.
CGAATGGGGGCGAAGTCAGGGCGGGGCAGTGCCCTGAGCCTGGTGCGAGGCGCGGCCGCGGCTCAAGGGTTCAGGACGGTGGTGTCGGCGTCCCGTGGACGCCGCTCAATGGTCAGGACGAGGGGGGGTCGGCGTCCCGCTCGGTGACGCCGCGGATGATGGCGGCGAGCTGGCGGGTGAGGACCTCGCGCGGGGTCTCGCGGCCGCCGATGATCGCGCTGAGGGCGGCGTTCTGGCAGGCGCCGTACAGCAGGTCGATGGCCTGCGGCATCGGGATCGTGGAGCGGGCCCCGGCGGCCTCGAAGGCCGCGGACAGCACGGCGGCGAAGGTCTCGCTCAGCTGCTCGCTGATCGCGTTCACCGCCGCGCGGACGGCCGGGTTGCGGGCCGCGTACAGCCGCAGCTCGATGGTCGCGATCGCCTCCGCGGGCTCCTGGGGTTGGGTGGCCGCGAACATGGCGACGCCGCCGTCGATCAGCTCGTCCAGGTCGTGCGTCCCGATTAACGCGGTGGCCTCGGCGGTGACCCGCTGCGCGGCCGTCAGGTTCGCCAGCCCCTGCCGCTGGATCACGGCGAGGCAGAGGTCGTCCTTGCTGTCGAAGTTGGAGTAAAACGCCCCGCGGCTGAAACCGGCCTGCTCGCAGATCTCCTCGACGGTGGCGCCCAGCACGCCCTTCTCGGCGAACATCACGACGGCGGCGTCCATCAGCCGCTCGCGCGTCGCCGCCCGCCGCGGGGTCACCGCCTCGCTCATCGTCCTCCTTGTGAGATGGTCCCAGCCTAGCATTTGCATACATGGATGTATTCAATACACTCTTGTATCGAATCGCTTCCACGAGACGGGGACCCATGTCGTCACTGCTGTACCGCATCGGGCGGGCCTGCTACCGCCACCGGGGCCGGGTGCTGGCCGCCTGGCTGGCCCTGCTGATGGCCCTCGGCATCGGCGTGGGCGTGGGGGGCGGCAGCTTCGACGACGCCTTCGAGATCCCCGGCGCCAGTTCGCAGGCGGCCCTCGACCAGCTGAAGATGACGTTCCCGGAGGCCGCGGACGCCTCGGCGAACCTGCTGATCATCGCCCCCGAGGGCTCGTCGCTGCGGGAGCCCGCGCTGCGGGAGAAGGTCGAGGAGGGCTTCGCCCTGCTGGAGGAGCTGCCCTTCGTCAATGGGGTGCAGTCGCCCTACAACGAGCACATCGACGGACGGATCACCCCGGACGGTCACGCCGCGCTCGCCGGCGTCCGGGTGGCCGGGACGATGTCGACGTTCCCTGACTCCCAGCGCGAGGAGCTGAACGAGGCGGGCGCCGCGATGGCGGCGCTGATCCCCGGCTCCGAGATCCATCTGGGTGGCGAGGTCTACAGCCTGCACCTGCCCAAGCTGACCATCATCGAGGCGTTCGGCCTGGTCATCGCGCTGATCGTCTTGCTGGTGGTGCTGGGTTCGTGGGTGGCCGCGCTCATGCCCGTGGCGACCGCGGTCCTCGGCGTCGGCCTGGTGTCGACCGTGACGATGATCGGGGCCGGCGTCATCTCCATCAACTCCACCAGCCTGATCCTGGCGATCATGCTGGCCCTCGCGGTCGGCATCGACTACGCCCTGTTCATCGTCTCCCGGCACCGCGACCAGCTCGCGTCGGGGCTGGAGGTCGAGGAGTCGGCGGCCCGGGCGGTGGCCACGGCCGGGTCGGCGGTGGTGTTCGCCGGGCTGACCGTGATCGTCGCGCTGGTCGGCCTCTCGCTGGCCGGCATCCCCTTCCTGGGCATCATGGGGGCGTTCTCGGCGGTCGGGGTCGCCTTCGCCGTCCTGCTCTCCCTCACGCTGCTGCCGGCGTTCCTGGGCTTCGCCGGGGAGCGGCTGCGACCCCGCGCCGAGCGGGCGGGACGGACGAAGAAGGCGGCGGCGGGGCGCGCCGCAGAGCAGGCGACCGCGATCGCCGCGACCCCCGCAGCGCACGCCCCGGCCGCCACCCGAGGCCCCTCCCGGTGGTGGGTGGGCGTGGTCACGAAGTTCCCGATCATCACCACCGTCCTGGTCGTCGCCGCCCTCGGCGCGCTGGCCTACCCCGCCAAGGACCTGGCCCTGGCCCTGCCCAACTCGGGCCGAAGCCTGCCGGGCGCCCAGGACCGGGTCACGTTCGACCTGATCACCCGCGAGTTCGGCATCGGCCAGAACGGGCCGCTGATCATCACCGGCACCATCGTCGAATCCGACGACCCGCTGGGCATCATGGACGGCCTCCGCGATGACATCCTGACGATCCCCGGCGTCCAGGGCATCACGGTCGCCACCCCCAACGAGAACGCCGACACCGGCCTGGTTCAGATCGTCCCGACCACCGGCCCGGACGACCCGGCCACCACCGAACTGGTGCAGCGGCTCCGGGATCGCCACGCCCAATGGCTCGCCGACTACGGCATTGACACCGCCGTCACCGGCAGCACCGCCGTCCAGATCGACGTCAGCAACCGGCTCGCGGGCGCCCTGCTGCCGTTCGGGATCTTCGTGGTCGGCCTGTCGCTGGTGCTGCTGATGATGGTGTTCCGCTCGATCTGGGTGCCGGTCAAGGCCGCCCTCGGTTACCTGCTCAGCGTCGGCGGGGCGTTCGGCGCCACCGCGCTGGTCTTCAACCAGGGCTGGTTCAAGCAGGCCATCAACCTGCAGGAGACCGGCCCGGTGATCAGCTTCCTGCCGATCATGCTGATGGGCATCCTGTTCGGCCTGGCCATGGACTACGAGGTCTTCCTGGTCTCCCGGATGCGGGAGGAGTTCGTCCACGGCAACACCGAGCACTCGGTGACCGACGGCTTCGTGCACTCCGCGAAGGTGGTCATCGCGGCCGCCCTGATCATGTTCGCGGTGTTCGCGTTCTTCGTCCCCGAGGGCGAGGGCGTGATCAAGCCGATCGCGTTCAGCCTGGCCATCGGGGTGGCGTTGGACGCGTTCCTGATCCGGATGACGCTGGGCCCGGCCGTCATGACGCTGCTCGGCCGCCACGCCTGGTGGTTGCCCTCCTGGCTGGACCGGCTGCTGCCCGTGATGGACGTCGAGGGCGAGTCCCTGGCCCATCAGCTCAGCTTGGCCGACTGGCCGGCCGCCGAGGGCTCCCTCGTCCACGCCGAGGGGCTCGGCGCCGGCGACCTGTTCAGCGACGTTGACCTCCACGTCACGCCCGGCGAGGTGCTGGTGGTCGAGGGGCAGTCGACCGCCCGCCGGGCGCTGCTGCTGGCCCTGGGGGGCCGCTTCGTCCCCGACGCCGGCGAGGCGAAGGTGGCGGGCTTCGTCCTGCCCGAGCAGGCCTCGCAGGTGCGCGCGGTGGCGGCCTACGCGTCGCCGGCCATCCGGGAGCCGCTGACCCGGTTCCACGGCCCGGTGCTGCTGGTCGACAACGCCGATCAGTTCAGCGGACGGGCCCGGCGCCGCCTCGCCGAGACCCTGGCGGCCGTGGCCGCCTCGCCCGACCGGGCCGCCATCGTGGCCCATGCCGTGGGCGCCGACCTCTCCGATCTGCTGCCCGGCGACGTCCGGGTGCTCCGCCTCACCAAGGAAGCCGCGCATGTCTAAGTGGAAGATCTTCACCGCCCTGATCCTGCTGCCGGTGCTGGTGGCCGGGGGCTTCCTGTGGGGCACCTGGAACGCGTCCGACCGGCTCCATAAGGTCGAGGCCGCCGTGGTGAACCTGGACGAGGCCGTCACCATCGACGGCCAGATCATCCCGCTGGGCCGCCAGCTCAGCGCGAACCTCGTCGACGGCGACCGGGCCGAGAACTTCACCTGGGTGCTCGCGGACGAGGCGCACGCCTACCCGGGGCTCACCTCGGGGCGCTACGCCGCCGTCGTGGTGATCCCGAAGAACTTCTCCGCGATGGCCACCTCGTACGCCGAGGACGCCGCCGACGCCGGGCAGGCGACCATCGAGGTGCGGACGTCGCCGGTCGCCGGCCTCGCCGACGGCACCCTGGGCACGGTGATCGCGGACGCGGCCGCCAAGACCCTCAACGAGACCCTGACCACGGCCTACCTGGACCGGATCTACCTCGGGTTCAACGACATGGGCGAGCAATTCGAGACCGTCGCGGACGGGGCCGGCAAGCTCGCCGACGGCGCCGAGGAGCTGGCCGACGGCGTGGGCCAGGCGCGGGACGGCGCCGGCCAGCTGAGCGACGGCATCGGGACGCTGGCGGCCAACTCGGGGTCGTTGACCTCCGGTGCGGGCCAGCTCTCCTCCGGATCGGCCAAGCTGACCGGGGGCCTGTCGTCCCTGGAATCCGGGGCCGCCACCCTGCCCGCCGACACCAAGGCGCTGGCCGCGGGGGTCAAGCAGTACGTGGGCGGCGTCGATCAGCTGATCGACCAGACCCGGGCGTCGATGGGGCAGCTGCCGCAGCTGATCGCCGGCGTGGATCAGCTGTCGACGGGCGCCACGCAGCTCTCGGGCGGGATCGCTCAGTTCCGGCAGGGCATGGCGGGGATCTCGTCCGACCCGACGTCGTCCGGGGTGCCGTGCCCGTCCGGGTACACCGCCGAGCAGTGCCAGGCGTTCTTCGCCGGGCTGGCCACCGGCACGGGCATCGCCGCGCAGCAGGTGGCGCCGCTGGCGACCGGCGCTTCGGAGCTGGCCGACGGGCTGGCCACGCTGAACACGCAGGTCTCCGCGATGGCCCCCGACCCCGACGCCGCCGCCCAACTCGCCGCCCTGCAGGCCGGCGGTGCGGAGCTGGTGTCGGGAACCGCGGCGCTCGCGGACGGGATGCCCGCGCTGGTCGACGGCATCGGCAAGCTCCAGGACGGGTCGGCCAAGCTGACCGCCGGGCTGAAGGAGTTCGCCGACGGGCTGGGCCGCTACACCGACGGGGTCGACCAGGCCGCGTCAGGCTCGACCGAGCTGAGCGACGGCCTGGGGAAGCTGGCCGACGGCGCCGAGCAGCTGAGCGACGGCAGCCGCACCCTGGCCGACGGCCTGGCCACCGGCGCCACCAAGGTGCCCAGCTACACCAAGGGCGAACGCGAGTCGCTGGCCGCGGCCGTCTCGTCCCCGATCCGGACGACGAACCTGGACGCCCTGGTCTCGCCGACCACCGCGCTGGCCAGCCTCCTGCTGGTGCTGTCGCTGTGGCTCGGCGCCCTGGCCACCTACACGATCATCGCCGCCATCGGGCCGGGGATGGCCCTGTCCACCAAGTCGTCCGCGGCGCTGCTGTGGGAGGCGCTCACCCCGGGCGTCATCGTCGCCGCCGCCCAGGCGCTGGCGCTGGCCGTCCTCGGCTCGGTGCTGCTGGGGCTGCCCGCGGGCAAGGTGGTCGTGGTGACCGCCTTCCTGCTGCTGGCCGGGGCGGCCTTCGTCGCGGTCAACCACGCCCTGGCGGCCTGGCTCGGCGTGGCCGGACGTCTGCTCGGCGTGGCGCTGGCGGTGATGGGCGCGGCCAGCGCGGTCACCACCGCGGTGCCGGAGTTCTTCGACGCCGTCCGTCCGTTCTCGCCGGTCACCCCGGCCCTGGACGGCCTGCGCGCCCTGCTCACCGACTCGTCCGGGGCCGCGAGCGCGGCGTACGGCCTGGTGGGGTGGCTGCTGGTGGCGGTGGCGGCCAGCGCCGCCGCGGTGCTGCGCAAGCGCACGGTCCTCGCCTCCGAGCTCGTCGCCCTCGGGTAACGGCCTCGGCCGGCGGCGCCGCGCGGAGAGGCCCGGGCTCAGCCGGCGGTCGCCGCGTCCGCCTCCGGTTCGCTGGCGGCCTGCTCGGCGGCCTGGGTCGCCGCCTTGCGCAGCGCGACGGCCCGGTGGAAGTCCGACTGGGTCGGCATCCCGTACGCCCGGGCGGTGGTGTCGTGCATCTCCACCACGTAGCGGTAGAGCCGCTCCGAGAACTGGTGGGCGATCTCGCCGGGGGCGGCCTTCAGCGGGCGTCCGAAGACGATGTGGACGTCCGGGCGGCCGGGAACCGGGGTCTTGGCGCCGTAGGGCATCGCCGCGTACGCGCCGACCAGCGCGATCGGCAGCACGGGCACGTTGCGGCTGATCGACAGGGCGGCGGCGCCCGGCTTGAAGTTCGCCATCGCTCCGGTGCGCGACCGGGTGCCCTCCGGGAACAGCAGCAGCGGCACGCCCTCGTTCAGCAGCACGCCCGCGAGCCCCTTGCGGTTGCGCAGGCCCTTGCGGTCGACCGGGAACGAGTTGAAGAACAGGATGGTCGACGCGGCGGTGTACCACTTGTCGAAGAAGTAGTCGGCGGCGGCGCCGGCGGCCAGGTTGCGGCTCAGCCGCCGCGGCAGCCCGCCCATGACCAGCGGGGCGTCGAGGTGGCTCGAGTGGTTGGCGATCACCACGAACGGAGCCTTCAGCCCGTCGAGGTTGCGCCGCCCGTGCTCGTGGACGTGGAGCGCCGACCAGATGTACGGCTTCATGACCAGGTGCTGGGCTGCCATCCTCGCCACCCCCGGCAGGGGTGAGGAGTAGCGACTCACGTCCTCCGACACCGATCCGACTCCGTTCCTTGACTGACAGCGCCATTCTCATGCACCCACGCGGATTTGTCGCTCGGGTCCGCAAAGAGTCTCGGCCCAGTGGGGCCGAAACGGTGTCCGAGACCCCCGCGCGGACGCCTCTCCGGGGCCCCCGATTGGAGGTTACTGACAAGGAAACGAAGCGGGAAGGCCAGATTGGGAGCGATCGTTGTTGGGGATCAACAAAACTCTCGGATCGGTCGTTTCGGTCGGCCCGAACCGCCGCCCGGGCGGGTGCTCAGGCCTTGATGCTGTCGATCAGCCGCTCGATCGCGGCGGTGAACCGGCCGAGATAGGCGGCCTCGTCGTCGTCCAGGAGGTACTGCAGCTGCAGGCCGTCCATCATCGCCAGCGCCTCGGCGGCCACCGCGGCGGTGTCCACCTCGGGTCGCACCAGACCCTCGGACACCGCGTTGTCGAGGGCTGCGGCGATCTGGGCGCTCAGGTCGGCGTAGCGCTGCCGAAACCAGGAGCGCAGGGGGCTCTCCAGGCCGAGCGCCTCCCCGGCCAGGACGGCGAAGACGCGGGTGTCCAGCGGCTGCTGCAGGTCGCGGCGGGCGACGGTCACCAGGCTGTCCAGCACGTCGAGCGAGGTCGACTCGGCCTCGGTGAGCCGGACGCCCGCGTCGTCTCGGCCGCCGAGCAGGGCACAAGGGATGGCGGCCTTGCTGGAGAAGTGGTGCAAGACCCCGGCCTTGGAGAGCCCGGCCCCGCCGGCGATCCGTTCCAGGGATGTGCCGGTGAAACCGGAGCGGGCGAACTCGCGGGTCGCGGAGTCGAGGATGCGGGCGCGCGGGTCACCGAGCTCGGCGCTGCTCGGAGCGTGGCGTTCGGGGCCCTGGGTCACGCAGTAACCATAGATCACCATTTTCGACCCCGGCGCTCGTGGGCCCACCAACCGGATGGTGGGTGCCGTGCGCCAACGACGCAGCGGCGAGCCCGTTGGCTGCAGCACCTGAAGGCCTTGAAACGCCGACTGAAACCCACCGCTCCCGGGCCCGCGAACCTGGGCGGGTGGACGCGCCGCCCGCTCACCGGGGAGTGATTGCCCGGTTGCTCGCCCCCGGGGCGAGCGGTGTCGCCGCTAGCGTGTCGCCATGGACACTCGGCAGCTCTATCTGGCCAGCGCCGCGGCGGTGCTCGACCTCGTCCGACGAGTCCCGGACGACGCCTGGGACAACCCGGCCCTGGGGTCCTGGGACGTGCGCGCCCTCGTGGGCCACACCGGACGCGCGCTGAGCACGGTCACCCAGAACGCGGCGCGGCCGGCCGCGGTCCTGGAGCTGGCGGGCGCCGCGGAGTACCTGGCCGCCGGCCATCGCGGGGCGGCGACCCTGCAGGACGGCGTCGCCCAGCGCGGCGTCGACGCGGGGGCGGCCCTCGGTGCCGACCCCGCCGCGACCTTTGCCGGTCTGCTCGCCGAGGCCGAGGCGGCGCTCGCCGCGCATCCCGACCCCGACGAGGTGATCGAGACCGCCCTGGGCGCGATGCGGCTGGGCGACTACCTGGACACCCGGATCGTCGAGCTGGTCGTCCACGGCACCGACCTGGCGGCCTGCCTCCGCCTGCCGATCCGGCTCCCGGACGAGGCCGTCGCCGCGACGGTGGCGATCCTCGGCCGGGCGGCCGTCCTCACCGGGCAGGGGGAGCGGCTGCTGCGGCTCGCCACCGGCCGCGACGGCTCGACGTTCTCGGTGGTGCTGTGATGCCGCGCGTGGTCGTCGTGGGTGGCGGGCACAACGCCCTGACCGCGGCCGCCTACCTGGCCCGGGCCGGGGTGGCGGTGACCGTCCTGGAGCGGCTCGATCACGTCGGCGGCGCCGCCATCTCCGCGCCCGCCTTCCCGGGGATGGACGCGCGGCTCTCGCGCTACTCCTACCTGGTCAGCCTGCTGCCCGCCTCGATCGTCGCCGACCTCGGGCTGGACGTCCGGCTCGCGAGGCGGCGCTACTCGTCCTACACCCCGGTGCCGGGCTCCGACCGCGGGCTGCTGATCGACTCCGCGGATCCGGCCGCCACCGCGGCCTCGTTCGCGGGCATCGGCGCGGCCGCCGACGCCGGGCGGTTCGCCGCCTTCTACGGGCGGACCGGGCGCCTGGCGCGGGCGCTGTTCCCGACGGTGACCGGGCCGCTGCCCACGGCGGCCGAGGCGCGGGCGCTGCTCGGCGCCGACTGGGGGCCGTTCATCGAGTGGCCCATCGGCGAGACCATCCGCGACGCGGTGGCCGACGACCTCGTCCGCGGCGGGGTGGCCACGGACGCGCTGATCGGCACGTTCGCGTCGCTGGAGGACGACTCCGGCGACGCCAACCGCTGCTTCCTGTACCACGTGATCGGCGGCCGGACGGGGGCCTGGGACCTGCCGATCGGCGGGATGGGCGTGGTCAGCGCCGGGCTGGAGCGGGCCGCCCGCGACGCCGGGGCCACGATCGTCACGGGGGCCGAGGTGACCGGCGTCAGCCCCGACGGGGAGGTTCGCTACCGGGTGGGCGACGACGAGCGGAGGCTGACCGGCGACCTCGTCCTGTCCGGGGTGGCGCCCGCCGTGCTGGCGCGCCTGCTCGGCGAGACCGCAGCCCGGCCCGAGGGCGCCCAGGTGAAGGTGAACCTGCTGCTGCGGCGGCTGCCCGCCGTGCGCGAGGGGCTGCCGCCGGAGGTGGCCTTCGGCGGCACGTTCCACGTCAACGAATCGTTCACCGGCCTGGAGCGGGCGCACGCGACGGCCGCCGCGGGGGCCGTCCCGGAGCCGCTGCCGTGCGAGATCTACTGCCACTCGCTGGCCGACAGGTCCATCCTCGGCCCCGACCTGGCGGGCATGCAGACCCTGACCGTGTTCGGGCTGCACGTCCCCGACTCGCTCGTGGACCGGTTCGGCAACGACGCGCTGCGCGACCGGCTGCGGCGCGCCGTGCTGTCCTCGCTGGACGGGGTGCTCGCCGAGCCGATCGAGCCGCTGCTGGCCACCGACGGCAACGGCGACCCGTGCGTCGAGGTGAAGACCACCCGCGACCTGGAGCAGGCGCTGGGGATGCCCGGCGGGCACATCTTCCACGGCCCGCTGGCCTGGCCCTGGGCTGGCCCGGACGAGGAGCTCGACACCCCGGCCCGGCGCTGGGGGGTGGCCACCGATCACGACCGCGTCCTGCTGTGCGGTTCGGGGGCGCGCCGCGGCGGCGGGGTCAGCGGCATCGCGGGTCACAACGCCGCCATGGCCGCCCTCGACCTGTTGGGTGTCGGGGGCACGTCGTAGGGTGATCACCCTGCGAAGGGAGACCCCATGAGCCAGCGGGACGCGGCCGAGCCGCCCGGGTCCGCCGGCCGCGTTGGGGCGACACCGGGCGGCGGTGACCTGCCCGCGTTCTACGGCGTCCTGGTCAACACGCTCATCGCCAACGTCACCACCAGCTTCCTGTGGTTCGCGCTGACGTTCTGGCTGTACCTGGAGACCAAGTCGGTGCTGGCGACGGCCATCATCGGCGGTAGCTACCTGCTGCTGCTGGCCGTGCTGGGGGTGCCGTTCGGCACCGTCGTGGACCGGCACCGCAAGAAGCAGGTGATGGTGGTGGCCACCCTCATCACCGTGGTCGCCTACGCCGCGGCGCTGGCCTGGTTCGTCGCCGTGCCGACCGCCGAGGTGCTGCGCATCGGCAGCGGGCCGTTCGTCGTCTTCGTGGCGGTGATCCTGATCGGCGCGGTCGTGGAGAGCATGCGCGGGCTGGCGCTGAGCACCTGCGTCACGCTGCTCGTCCCCGATGAGGGCCGCGACAAGGCCAACGGCATGGTGGGGATGGCGATGGGGCTGAGCTTCGCCATCACGTCGGTGTTCTCCGGGCTGGCCGTGGGGCAGCTGGGGATGTACTGGACGCTGGTGATCGCGGTCGTGCTGACGCTGTTCTCGCTGCTGCACCTGCTCACCGTCCGGATCCCCGAGCCGGAGATCGTCCACGCCGAGGGGGTGCCGCAGCGGGTCGACTTCCGGGGCGCCTGGCAGGGGGTGCGCGCGGTCCCCGGGTTGCTGGGGCTGGTGTTCTTCGCCACCTTCAACAACCTGCTCGGCGGCGTCTTCATGGCGCTGATGGACCCCTACGGGCTGACGCTGGTCTCGGTCGAGGTCTGGGGAGTCCTGTGGGGCGTGCTCAGCTTCGGCTTCATGATCGGCAGCGGCTGGGTGGCCGCCAAGGGGCTGGGGGCGCGGCCGCTGCGGGCGTTGCTGCTGGCCAACGTCGGCATGTGGACGATCGGGATCGTCTTCACGCTGCGCGAGTCGATCTGGCTGTTGGCCGTCGGGATCCTCGTCTACATGGCCCTGATCCCGGTGGCCGAGGCCGCCGAGCAGACGGTGTTGCAGCGGGTGGTGCCCTTCGAGAAACAGGGCCGGGTGTTCGGCTTCGCGCAGAGCGTCGAGATCGCGGCCTCCCCGCTGAGCGCCTTCGTGATCGGCCCGATCGCCCAGTTCTGGGTGATCCCGTACTTCGCCACCCCGGAAGGCCAGGGCGCGTTCGCCTGGCTGCTGGGGGAGGGCCAGACGCGCGGCATGGCGCTGATCTTCGTCGTCACCGGGGTGCTGGGGCTCGCCCTCACCCTGGCGGCGTTCGCCTCCCGCAGCTATCGGATCCTCGCGCGCAGCTACGAGGAGGCCGCCCCGGACACCACCGACGGCCCGGAACTCGGGGGACCCCCGGCCGCCGCCGGGTCGCCGGAGCCTACCGCGGGCCGGTGACGCCGAACGCCGCGCCCTGGGGGTCGACGGCGATCGCGATGAACGCCCCGCCGGGAACCTCCGCCGGGCCGTGGAGCACGGAGCCGCCCGCGGCCTTGATGCGTTCGACCGCTGCGGCGGTGGAGTCCACGGTGAAGTAGCAGAGCCAGGCGGGGCCCTGGCCCGACCCGGGCACCATCAGGCCGCCCACGTCGTTGCCCTGGGCCTGGACCAGCTGGTACACGCCGTCGGTCCCCATGTCCAGGGTGGTGCCCTTGGTCCAGCCGACCAGGGTGGCGTAGAAGCCGAAGGCGGCCTCCGGATCGGGGGTCGACAGCTCCTGCCAGGCGCCGTGGCCGACCAGCTCGGGGGCGTAGGCGCCCACGCTCGGGGCCTCGCCCCCCATGGGGGCCGGGGCCAGCAGGGCGAAAACGGCGCCCTGGGGGTCGAGGGCCACCGCGAAGCGGCCGGTGCCGGGGATATCGGCCGGGGGCATCACGATGGTGCCGCCGGTGGCGCTCACGGTGGCGGCGGCCGCGTCGCAGTCGGCGACCTCCAGGTAGAAGCGCCACGCCGACGGCGCCCCCTCGGCGTCCATCAGGCCGGCGACGCCGAAGCCGTCCGGGGCGTTCCCCAGGCGGTAGTCGAGCTCCGGCATGCCCGCCGAGACGACCTTCCAGCCGAGGACGGCCTCGTAGAACGCGGCGGCCCCGTCCAGGTCGCTGGTCCCCAGCTCGTACCAGCAGGGGAACCCGGACGTGGTGGCGGTGTAGCTCATGGGGTGGCTCCTGTCGGCGGGCGGAACGGGTGTCTGACGCGACGCTAATGCATCCGGGTCGGTTCGGAAACGGGTGGGGGCGGGGCCGGCGACCCGGTCAGCCCGTCAGCGAGTCCACGAAGCACCAGCGCCACTCCTCGCCGGGTTCGAAGCTGCGCATCACCGGGTGCCCGGTCCCCGCGAAGTGGGCGCTCGCGTGGCGTCCCTGGCTGGAATCGCAGCAGCCCACGTGCCCGCACGTCAGGCAGAGGCGCAGGTTCACCCAGGACAGCCCCTCGGCCAGGCACTCCTGGCAGCCCTCCGGGGTGATCGGCGACGGTGGGAACTCCGGTGCCTCGTCCAGGTGGGCGCACGCGCCGCGCACGTGCTCGGGCGTCTGCAGCACTCCGCCGCCGACCGGGGCGGTGCGCCGGGCGTAGCCGCTCAGCGTCGACTCCTCGATGTCGATCATCCCGAGCACGCCCTGCAGCACCTCGCTGGACACCTGGCCGCTGTCGCGGATCTTCAGCAGCTTGGCTCGCTCGGCGTCGATCATCTCGCGGCGCAGCCGGACGTAGGCGTCGCTCGGGCTGTCGACGGCGGCGTCGCTGCCAAGCCGTTCCCAGGCGGCGTGGCGGCGACGCTCGGCCGCCGCACGCAGCGCGACCACGGCGGCCCTGGGGGTGTCGGCGTCCACGAGCTCGTCCAACCGGGCCTCGCCGGCCGCGACGCTGCGCTCCAGGACGGTGGCCACCTGGAGCGCGTCCTCGCGGGGATCGTCGCCGCGGACGCCCACCGTCCGCGCCAGCCAGGGCAACGAGTACCCCTGGAGCAGCAGGGTGCCGGCCGTGACGACCAGCGCCAGCAGGACGAGCAGGTCCCGCTGCGGGGCGTCGGCGGGCAGCGTGAACGCCGCGGCCAGGGTGACCACGCCGCGCATCCCCGCCCAGGAGCTGACGGCCGCGGCCCGCGACGCGCTCGCCCACGACAGGCGCGAGGGCCGCCAGACCGGCATGGTGGCGAAGATCCACAACGGCCGCAGCGCGATCACGACGGCCAGCACCACCGCGCTGACGAGGACCAACCGGGTGAGCCCGACGTCGGCGACCCTGTCCACGATGGCGTGGGCCTGCAGGCCGATGAGCAGGAAGACCGCGTTCTCCAGAACGAACTGGATCGTCGCCCAGTTGAGGCGCTCGGCGATGCGCGACTGGGCGGTCTGGAAGTACATCGACTTGTGGCCCAGCAGCACCCCGGCGGTGACGACGGCCAGCACGCCGGACGCGTGCACCTCCTCGGCGGGCAGGTAGGCCAGCCACGGGCACAGCAGCGACAGGGCGGTGTCGGTCACGGTGTGGGTGATCCTGCGCCGGACCAGGCCGATCAGGAAGGCGGCCAGCACCCCGATCGCCACGCCGCCGCCGGCCGCCCAGAGGAACTGCCCACCGACCTCGGCGACGCTGACCGTGGTGCCCAGCGCCACCAGCCCCATCCGGACGATGACCAGGGCGGTGGCGTCGTTGAACAGCGACTCGCCCTCCAGCAGGCTGACCAGCTGGCGCGGCAGCCCGATGCGTTTGGCGACCGTGGTGGCGGCGACCGCGTCCGGGGGAGCGACGACGCCGCCGAAGGCGATGGCCAGCGGCAGCGGCACCCCCAGCAGCCACCACACGAGCAGCCCCACCCCGACGGCGGTGAAGATCACCAGGCCGACCGAGAGCAGCGCGATGCCGCGCAGGTTCGCCCTCAGGTCGATCAGGGACGTGCGGATCGCGGCGGCGTACAGCAGGGGGGGCAGCAGCCCGAGTAGGACGATCTCGCGGTCGACCTCGATCAGCGGCACCCCCGGCAGGTACCCCACGCCGATGCCGACGACCGTCAGCAGCAGCGGAGCGGAGGTGCCGAGGCGACGGGCCAGGGTGGCGACGAACAGGACGACCGCGACCAGGGCGACGACGAAGACGGCGAGTTCCACCCGCTGATTGTGCAACGTTCCGGTCACGAATCCGCATCGGTCCGCTCTCGGCGCAACATTCCCGCCGGGCGGGTCGTATTAAGGGTGTGATGACAACGACGAAGTCTGGGCGCTGGACCCTCGCAGCGCTGTCCTGCCTGGTGCTCGGCCTGACGGGCTGCGGCGCCTCGCCCGCGGTCGCGCCCGAGGCGTCGACCGCCGCCATGCCCGCGGAGGACGGGTCCGGCACGCTGTACGACAAGGTTCCCGCGGAGGGCGGCGCCGTCGGTGGTCTTCCCGGCGGAGTGCCCGCCGAGGTCCCCGGGACGACCGATCGGCAGATCGCCCGCAACGGCTCGCTGACCGTCGCGGTCAAGGACGTGATCCTGGCCGCCGGGCAGCTGACCGACCTGGCCACCGCCGTCGGCGGCCTGGTCACCTCCGAGAGCCTGCGCACGGATGCGACCGAGAGCGATCAGGTGAGCCGGATCGTGCTGTCGGTGCCCGCGTCGAAGCTCGACCAGTTCATGAACGACGCCGCCAAGGTGGGGGAGCTGAAGCTGCGCTCCACCAACGCCGCGGACGTGACGATGCAGCTCGTCGACGTGGAGTCGCGGATCAGGACCCTGCGCGAGTCGATCGCCCGGATCCGGTTGCTGATGGACCGGACGGGCTCGATCGCCGCCATCGCCCAGGTCGAGGCCGAGCTGACGTCCCGCCAGACCGAGCTGGAGTCGACGCTGGCCCAGCAGGCGGCGCTGAAGGACCAGGTCGCGATGTCCCCGGTGTCCGTCACCCTGATCGCGCCCGGGCAGGTGGCCCCCTCGACCAACCCGTTCTTGAACGGGCTGACCGACGGCTGGACCGCGCTGATGAAGTCGGTGAACGTGCTGCTGGTCGCCCTCGGCGCCCTGTTGCCCTTCGCCCTGGTCGCCGCCCTGGTGATCTGGCCGCTGGCGATCTGGCGCCGTCGCACCCGGGCCTCGCGTCCGGCCCCGGGCTTCCAGCCGGCGCCCTATCAGCCGACCGCCCCCGCCCCCGGTCCGGAGTCCGCGCCGGCCCCGACACCCGCGGCGCCGCAGCCCACGCCCGCGCCCCAGGACTCGTCCGAGTAGGGCCGCCGCGCCCCCGTCCCCCGGGCCGCGCACGGATCTCATCATCGGTAACTACTGGCAGGAAGCGTCCGTCACTTTCGCGTTATTACGTGAGAGTAGAGACGCAAGGTGAAAGTAGTTACCGATGATGAGATCGGTGCGGTCCCCAGGAAGGACGGCCGCGCGGTGGCCGGGGGCGGGGGAGTAGCCTGCCCGCCATGGTGATCCTGGCCCTCGTCCTGGCCGTCCTGGCGGCCGCGCTCCACTGCTACATCTGGTGGCTCGAGTCCTTCGTCTGGACGACCAGGGCCCGCGCGGTCTTCCGAACCACGCGGCAACAGGCCGAGGCGACGCGGGAGCTGGCGTTCAACCAGGGCTTCTACAACCTGTTCCTGGCGCTGATCGCCCTCGCCGGGGTGGCGTTCTGGGGTGCCGGGCAGGCCGAGATCGGCGCGGCCCTGCTGCTGGCCGGCACCGGGTCGATGCTGGCCGCCGCGCTGCTGCTGTTCGTCACCTCGCCGGACAAGCGCCGGGCCGCGATCACGCAGGGTTTCCTGCCGCTGCTGGCGGTGGCGGCCGCGATCGCGGCGCTCGTCCTGGGATGATCGGGCGATGACGATCATCGACGAGCAGGGCCGCCCCGAGCCGCCCCTGGACGCGGACGAGCTGGGCACCCTGCTCGGCTTCCTCGACTACCAGCGGGCCACGTTGGAGTGGAAGACCCGCGGCCTGGACGCCGCCGGGCTGGCCGCGCGCACGGCGGCCTCGTCCATGACGCTCGGCGGAATGCTGAAGCACCTGGCGCTCGTCGAGGGCAGCTGGTGCGTCCGCTGGCTGTGGGACCGCCCCGAGCCCGCCCCGTTCGACGCGGTCGACTGGGCCGCCGACAACGACTGGGACTGGCACTCCGCGGCCGACGACACCCCCGAGGAGCTCCGCGCCCTGTGGGCCGCGGCGGTCGAGCGCAGCCGGGAGTCGGTCGCCGAGGCGCTGGCGTCCGGCGACCTGGGACGGCTCGCGGTCAGGACCTTCCCGGACGGCAGCGCCGCAAGCCTGCGCTGGATCCTGGTTCACCTGATCGAGGAGTACGCCCGCCACAACGGCCACGCCGACCTGCTGCGCGAGGCCATCGACGGCGAGACCGGCGAGTAACCCGGGTACGGACGCCGCGGCAGCGGCCTGCTGCGGGCCGCTCGCGCAGGCCTGGCGAACAGCTCGCGGGGGCCGCTCTGACGTCAGCGCCAGCTGCGCGTCTGGAACCGGGCCGTCCCACTTCGCCCCCGAAAGTGGCGCGTTGCCCGCGGAATGTCGCGGGCAACACGCACCTTTCGCGGGCGGAGTCGCGATTGGGGCCGACCCGGGTGCCTGCGGAGTGGGCCTCAGCTCCAAAGGCGGTGGTAGGCGTTGATCGCCGGCTGCCCGCCGAGGTGGGCGTACAGCACCGTGGAGTCCTTGCCGATCTCGCCGGACGTGACCAGGTCGATGAGCCCGGCCATCGACTTGCCCTCGTAGACCGGGTCGGTGATCATCGCCTCCAGCTGGGCGCTGAGCCGGATCGCCTCCATCGTCGACTCGACCGGAACCCCGTACAGCTCGCCGGCCCAGCCCTCCAGGACGGTGATCTCGTCGTCCCGCAGGTCGCGGCCCAGCTCGATCAGCGCGGCGGTGTTGCGGGCGATCCGGGCCACCTGGTCGCGGGTCTGCTCCAGCGTGGCGGACGCGTCGATGCCGATCACCCGGCGCCCCACGCCTGTCTGCTCCTCCAGCGCGGCGACGCCCGCGATCATGCCCGCGTGGGTCGAGCCGGTGACGGTGCAGACGATGATCGTGTCGAAGAAGACCCCGAGCTGCCGCTCCTGCTCGGCCACCTCGAACGCCCAATTGGCGAAGCCGAGCCCGCCCAGCGGGTGCTCCGACGCGCCGGCCGGGATCGGGTACGGCGTGCCGCCCGCCTCCTCGACCTCGCGCAGCGCGTCCTTCCAGGAGTCACGGATCCCGATGTCGA
>CAZBMH010000010.1:0-59684 GCA_964492685.1 uncultured Micropruina sp. | reverse complement strand
GAAAGGGCGGTGTCCTAGGCCGCTAGACGATGGGGACCCGACCGGAAGACTATACAGCGCGGCCCCTGGGCCTTCGACCTCCCCGGTCGCGGGCGGGCAAGCCACGGGAACCCAGTCTGACTCGGGCCGATCCCCAGGCAGTCACAGGCATTAGACTCCATCAATCGTCCAGTCAGCTGATGGAATGCGACCTGTGTCTACACAACATGACGGCAACGGCTTCGAGGAGGACCGCCCGGGCTCCCAGTCGTCGCTGCGCAGCGCCAACGAGGCGCGCGTGTTGGAGGCGCTACGCCTCGGCGGCCAGCTGACCCAGGCCGAATTGGCGCGCCGCACGGCCCTGGCCCCCTCGACGGTGTCCAACATCGTCCGGGAGCTGACCGAGTCGCAGGTCCTGGATGTGGACGAGGAGCACGGCGGACGACGCGGCCGGATGGTGCGGCTCGCCTCGGACGGACGGCTGCTCCTGGGGGGTCGATTTCTGGCACGGCCACGTGGCCGTCGCGCTGGCGACCATGACGCTGGAGGTGATCGCCGAAACCCGCGCCGCGATGCCGCTCGGCCACGATCACCGGCAGGGGCTGGAGAAGGCGGTCTCGCTGCGGGACTATCTGCTGCAGCGCGGCTCGCTGTCGCCCGGGCGCATCGTGGCCGGGGCGGTGTCGCTGCCGGCGCCGATCGACAACGCCGGGCGCGTGATCGGGTCCCGGCTGGTGCTGCCCGGCTGGGCCGACATCGACCTGGTGGCCCTGGCCGAGCGTCGCTTCGATGTCCCGGTGGCCATCGACAACGACGCCAACGCCGGCGCGCTGGGCGAGCACCTGTGGGGGGCGGCGCGCGGCCTCGACAACGTCGTGTACCTCAAGCTGTCCCACGGCATCGGCGCGGGCCTGATCCTCGACGGTCGCCTGTTCCGCGGCAACAACGGGGTGAGCGGCGAGATCGGCCACACCACCGTCGACGAGCGCGGTGCGTTCTGCCGCTGCGGCAACCGCGGCTGCCTGGAGACGATCGCTGCCACCCCGCGGGTGATCGGGCTGCTGAGCCAGATGCATCCCCGGCTGCACACCATGGACGACATCGTGAAGGCCGCGGCCGCCGGCGACCCGGCCTGCCTGCGGGCACTGGGCGACACCGGGCGGGCGGTCGGCGTCGCCGCCGCCAACCTGGTGAACATCCTGAACCCGGGGATGATCGTCGTCGGCGGCAACCTGGCCGCCGCGGGGGAGTACCTGATCGAACCGATGCGCGAGATCGTGGTGCGCTACGGGGTGCCGAGCGCGGTGAGTCAGTTGGCCATCGTCCCCGCCCAGCTCGGACTCCGCTCGCACCTGCTGGGCACCCTCACGATGGCCGCCGACCTGGCCGATCCCCGGACGGCGACGCGCCGCTAGCGCACGCTGGGGGCCTCCCACGCTGGGGCCCACGCGGAACCGGGGTAGGGCCGGTCGATTCGGGCGAAGTGTTCGGAATCGCTGCGCTCGCCGTCCGTCCGTGCTTGGCTGGGTGCCGAGGACCCCCAGGCACGGCTGACCACCCCCCGGCCGAGGGCGATGCCTCGTGCTTTCAACAAGAAACGCATGTAACTCAACATCTGCCGGAGAGTTTTTCGCTTTTCTTGCAGGCAATCCCCGGCGTGCCCCAGACTGGCGGTGTCAGGAGCGGCGACGTCGGACCCCCACTCACTTTTGCGTTCAAGAGTCGGACGTCGACGGTCCTGAGCATCACGGTGCCATGCGTCCGTCAATCCGACAGGAGCCTCCATGTCTGTAACCCAGGGGAACGTGACGGTGAGCCTGATCGCCCCGCTCACCGGCGTCCTCATCCCCATTGAACAGTGCCCCGACCCCGTCTTCGCCAAGAAAATGGTGGGGGAGGGCGTCTCTCTCGACCCCATCAGCAACGTCCTCGTCGCGCCGTGCGACGGCGAGGTCACCCTCGTCCACGCCTCGAAGCACGCGGTCACCCTGCGCCACGAGAGCGGCCTGGAGCTGCTGCTCCACATCGGCCTCGACACCGTGGCCATGGACGGCGAGGGCTTCACCCCGAAGGTGCAGCTCGGCGCCAACGTGAAGGCGGGCGACCCGCTCATCGAGTTCGACCTCGACCTGGTCGCGCGCAAGGCCAAGAGCGTGATGACTCAGATGGTGATCACCAACTCCGACCACCTGACGTCCTTCGCCCCGCGCGTCGGTTTCGTGACGGCTGGCAAGGACGTCGCCTCCGAGGCCGGCATCGCCCAGGGCGGCGCCGCGGACGAGGTCGCCGCCGGCGGCGGCCACGCCGTCTCCGAGGCGATCATCATCCCGAACCCGACCGGCCTGCACGCCCGTCCGGCCGCGACGCTGGCGAACCTCGCCAAGCAGTACGACAGCACGATCCGCATCCAGCGCGGCGAGCAGCAGGCCAACGTGAAGTCGCTCATCGCCGTCCTCGCCATGGGCATCGCCAAGGGCGAGAAGGTGCAGCTGCTGGCCGACGGCCACGACTCGGCCAAGGCGGTCAAGGAGCTGGCGGCCGCCATGCGTGAGGGCCTCGGCGAAGAGGTCGAGCACCTGCCCGCCGAGGGCGCCCAGGCCGCGCCGGTGGCCGTGGTCGCCGAGACCCCCATCCGCCGCAAGAGCGAGGACCCCAACGAGCTGACCGGCGTGGCAGCCTCCCCGGGGCTCGCCGTCGGCACCGTCCTGCAGATCCGCCGCGACGAGATCAAGGTGGAGGAGAACGCGTCCGACAAGCACCTCGAGGTGCGCAAGCTGAACGCCGCGATCGACCGCTCGATCCTCGACCTGAGCGCGCTGGAGTCCCAGCTGCGTCAGGAGGCCGACCCCGACAAGGCGCTCATCTTCTCCGCGCATCAGGAGTTGCTGTCCGACCCCGACCTGCTCGACCTGGCCAAGTCCGGCATCGACAAGGGCAAGTCGGCGGCCTTCGCCTGGCGCAACGCCTTCGAGTCCTACGCGGCCCAGCTGGCGGCCCTCACCAACGAGGTGCTGGCCGGCCGCGCGACCGACGTCCGCGACGTGGGCGTCCGGGTGCTGGAGGAGCTGACCGGGCAGAAGTCCGAGAAGCCGGTGATCCCCGAGGGCTCGATCCTCGTGGCCGAGGACCTGACCCCCTCCGACACGGCGACCCTGGACCGCACCAAGGTGGTCGGCTTCTGCACCACGCAGGGCGGCGCCAGCTCGCACGTGGCGATCATCGCCCGCTCGCTCGATATCCCGGCCGTCGCCGGCATCGAGGCGCGCGCGCTCGACCTGGCCAACGGCTCCCGGGTGATCCTGGACGGCACCAAGGGCACGGTGCGCATCAACGTGAGCGAGGACGAGATCGCCCAGATCCGCGAGCGGCAGGTCAAGATGGCCGCCCGCCGGGAGCGTGAGCTCGCCGCCGCCTTCGACTCGGCCGCCACCAAGGACGGTCACCGCGTCGAGGTCGTCGCCAACATCGGTGACCTGGCCGACGCGCAGGACGCCATGACCAAGGGCGCCGAGGGCGTGGGCCTGCTCCGCAGCGAGTTCGTCTTCCTGGGCCGCGGCGCGGCCCCGACCGAGGACGAGCAGACTCAGGTCTACTCCGACATCTCCGCGGCCCTGAAGCCGGGCCAGCGCCTGGTGATCCGGACGCTGGACGTCGGCGGCGACAAGCCGCTGCCGTACCTGCCGATCCCGGCCGAGGAGAACCCGTTCCTGGGCATCCGCGGCATGCGGGTGGCCTTCGATCGTCCCGAGGTGCTGCGCGTGCAGGCCCGGGCGATTCTCAAGGCGGCCGACTCCGGCGCTCAGCTGAACGTCATGTTCCCGATGATCGCCACCATGGACGACTGGGAATACTGCAAGAAGATCTGGGACGAGGAGCGCGCCGCCCTGGGCACCACGGCGGAGGTCCCCGTCGGCATCATGATGGAGGTGCCGTCCGTGGCCGTCATGGCCAAGCAGTTCGCCGCCTCCGATGTCGCCTTCTTCAGCGTCGGCACCAACGACCTCACCAGCTACACGCTGGCGATGGACCGGGGCCATCCCAAGCTGGCCACGCAGGTCGACCCGTGCAACCCCTCCGTCCTGACCCTGATCGGTCAGGCCGCCGAGGCGCTGCACGCCCACGGCAAGTGGCTGGGCGTGTGCGGCGGCGTCGCCTCCGACGCGCAGGCCGTGCCGATCCTGGTGGGCCTTGGGGTGGACGAGCTGAGCTGCTCGATCCCCGCGATCCCGTCGGTGAAGGCCGCCGTTCGCTCCCACACCCTCGCCGAATGCAAGGAGCTCGCCGCCAAGGCGGTCGCCTGCAGCACGCCGGCGCAGGTGCGGGCACTCGTCCCGCAGACCGATTCCTGAGCCCGGTCTCCCCCCCCAGTAACAAAGAGAGAAAGAGAAAATGTCCACTACCGCAAGTGAGATCGTCCAGGCCGTTGGTGGCCCGGGCAACATCTCGGCGCTGACCCACTGCGCCACCCGGTTGCGCTTCGAACTCAATGACTCGTCGGTGGTCAACACCGCCGAAGTCGAGAAGATCAAGGGGGTCATGGGCGCGGTGCCGCAGTCCGGCGACCGCTACCAGATCATCATCGGCGGCGCCGTCCAGTCGGTGTTCACCGACATCATGAACCTGCCCGAGATGCAGAAGGGGGCCGGGCCCGCGAAGTCCGGCCCGATGTCCGATGCCGACGTGAAGGCCGCCGAGCGGGCCAAGGCCCGCGGCAAGTACGCCTGGCTGGACAACTTCTTCGAGTACCTGTCCGATAGCTTCCGCCCGCTGCTGGGTGTGCTGCTGGGCGGCTCGCTGATCATTGCGATCGCGGCGGTCCTGGACGCGCTGCACATCGTCCCGTTCCAGGGCGTGGATCGCGCCGCGGAGGCCGGGGCGAGCTGGATCTTCTGGGATTCGATGTGGCGCTCGGTGCTGTACTTCCTGCCGATCATGGTGGCCTACAACGCCGCCAAGAAGCTGAACGTCGATCCGTGGCTGGGCGCCACCATCATGGCGGCCCTGTTCACGCCCGAGTACCTCAGCCTCGCCAACACCAAGGTGTTCCCGACCACGGTGTGCACCACGAACCCGGTGCTGGGCAACGAGACCTGCGTGGCGCAGATCTTCGGGTTCCCGATGCAGCTCAACGGCTACGGTGGCCAGGTCTTCGTGCCGTTGATCATGGTCGCGGTGCTGGCGGTCGTCTACCGGTTCCTGAAGCGCGTCTTCCCCGAGAACATCCAGATGGTCTTCGTGCCGTTCCTGTCGATGCTCATCATGATCCCGGTGACCGCCTTCCTGATCGGCCCGCTGGGCGTCTGGATGGGCACCGGACTGGGCGCCGGCCTGGCCTTGCTCAACACCAGTGCACCGATCGTCTTCGCGATCATGATCCCGCTGCTGTACCCGTTCCTGGTGCCGCTGGGCCTGCACTGGCCGTTGAACGCCCTGATGCTGGCCAACATCGCCAGCGCGACGACCAACCACCAGGACTTCATCCAGGGTCCGATGGGTGCCTGGAACTTCGCCTGCTTCGGCGCCACCGCCGGTGTGCTGTGGCTCACCTCGCGGGACGGTAACCACGAGTTGCAGCAGACCTCCATCGGCGCGCTGGCCGCCGGCCTGCTGGGTGGCATCTCCGAGCCGTCGCTGTACGGCATCCACCTGCGCTACAAGCGGATCTACCCGCGGATGCTGATCGGCTGTCTCGTGGGCGGCCTGGTCACCGGCATCCTGGGCTGGAGCTCCGGTGGCGTGAAGACCGGTGCCTTCGCCTTCACCTCGCTGCTGACCATCCCGGTGTTCAGCCCGATGTGGGTCTACGTGATCGCCATCACGGCCGCGTTCTTCACCTCGATGTTCCTGGTGATCATGTCCGGCTACCTGAGCCCCGAGGAGCGGGCCGCTGCCGCCGCCGCAAACGTCGTCGAGGCGCCGGTCGCGGCCGCGCCGGTCGCCGTGGCCGTCGGGGCCAAGGAGGCCAGCCAGGCGCAGCAGTGGATCGCCGGCATGGGCGGCCTGGGCAACCTGGTCAAGGTCGATCGCGTGGCGGAGACCCGGGTCCGGGTCGAGGTCAAGGACGACTCGCTGGTGGACGAGGCCGCGCTGTCGGCCGCTGGTCTGCCCGCGGTGAGTCACGCGTCGCCGAACGTCTGGCACCTGGTGGCCGGCTTCGACGCCGATCAGTACGCGACCGAGATGCGGTCCAAGCTGGCGGGCGCCAACGCCTGAGTTAGCCCCGTTCCACCCACCGGCCCCCGGACGACGCCCTCGTCCGGGGGTCGGTGCGTTTCTGCTGTTGGACACCCGGCTGTTGCTTGGTCGGGTCGGACGCCAGGGTCTGTCCCGAGTCCGGTCGCGTCCTCCCGGGGGCTCGCACCGATCTCATCATCGGTACCTGCTTTCGGGAAGCGTCCGCCACTTTCGCGTTATAACGCGAAAGTAGTGACGTAACGTGAAAGTAGTTACCGATGATGAGATCGGTGCGGACCCAAACCAGAGGTAGGGGCGGGACGCCGAACGCGGAATCGCCGTCCAGGTGGCGGCTCAGGAGTGGCCGGGTGAGCACGGCGTCGACCACGCCGCCCAAGAAGTCGCCAACCGGATCCGAGGGTGGTGGCGTCCCCGGGCGCTGGCAGGCCTGGAGTCTTACGCCGGCGCCACGCACTCCGAGAGCGCGCTGCCGATCCAGGACCCGTCTTCCCGGCGCAGCACTGAGGCGAGATAGGGCGGGGCGATCAGGCGAGCTGAGGTTGGAGTCTCCGCGTCCTGCTGATGTTGCCACGGCCCGACGCGCGCTCCGGAGCCGGAGGTTGCGACCAGCGCGTCGGCGGCAGCTTCGGGGGTTGCGTAGCCCTGCGCGTTGGGGCCGCCGTCGGCGAAGGTGGACTTTTCCTGCGTGCACGAGGACGTCCCCGGGATGGGCCCGCCGGCAGCAGTGGACGCGCAGGCGGCGACGGGAAGGATCATCGCAAGGACGACGGAGACCGCCATCCAGGGCGACGTCGACATGGGTGCCCTCCTGCCTTGCATCCTCCGGATGGCCGCCTTTGGCGCCGGACCTCGATCGTACCGACGCGGAATTCGCGGCGTTGTTGTCCTAGCCGCAGCTCGTCGTGATCGCGGGCGTCACGGGGCGTAGACCGACACGTGGACGTGGTCGTAGTGGTTCGCCGTCGCGCCGCCGCGGTCGGACATCCCACGCCACGCGGAGTAGTCCGTGCTGCGCTCGACGTTCCAGCTGCGCTGCCGCCAGATCAGGTAGTGGACGTGGAACGTGGCGCGGTTCTCCTGCAGGTAGCGGGCGATCGCGTCGCCGGTGGCCTTGCCGGAGGCGGTGCTCCAGGACGGGATCATGATGTCCAGCGCCCGTCCGCCCGGGTGGTCGGAGGAGTAGGCGCTGGAGGAGCGCCAGCCGTACATGGTCTTGATCGTCGGGAACTCGGCGCGGATCGCGCGGACGATGGACTGGACGTACACGTTCGTCCGGTCGAGGCTGATCGACCCCAGGGACCCCGTGCCGGGGGTCACGGTGACCGCGGGCCGCGTCGTCGACAGCACGGCGGTCGCGATCCAACGCAGGCTGCCGGCGTAGATGATCTGGGAGCGGGTGCCGCTGACGCGCCCGGTGATCAGCAGGACCGTCGCCTTCGGCACCGAGTCGATCTCGACCGCGTCCGCGCCAGCACCGTCGTAGACCTTGGCTCCCTCGACCGTGACGTAGCGCTGGCCCGTCGCCGTGGGCAGGGCCGGAACGGCGGGGCCGACCGCGTTCTGCGCGACCGTGAGGTAGCCCGTCAGCACCCAGCCCGTCTTGCCCTTCCAGATCGCCTGGCTGTAGCTGGCGCTGTGGGTTCCCGTGAGGCCGATCAGGGAACCCCTGGGGATGTCCATCAGCGAGGGGGCGACCTTGGACGGGATCGTCCGCAGCGCGAGCACCTCGGTCGTCCGGGCTTGGAAGACCACCACGGGCACAGTCGGCTGGGGCGTCGCCGGGTCGGCGAGGTAGCGCCCGGAGACCCAGCGGAGACTGCCCTGGTAGATCACCTGGAGGAACCGGTCGGAGGTGACGCCGGTCACCGCGATCGACGTCCCCGTGCGCAGCACCCCGACGACGCTGTGGGTGAGCGTGGGCCCGGTGCGCACGTTGACGTCGCCGGTGGCGACCTTGGTCTTCGGGGCCGGGGTCGAGGTGGTGGGCGTCGGGGTGGGGGAGGCGGTGGGCGTCGGGCTGGCCGTCGGCGTCGGGGACGCGGACGTGCTGGGTCGGACTGTCGGGCTCGCCGTGGGCGTGGCGGAGGCGGTGACGCTCGGCGTGGGCGTGGCGCCCGTGACCGTCACGTAGCGGGCGCTCACGAAGGCCGGCGCGCCCTGGTAGGTGACCGGCACCCAGCCGTCGGCGACCGCGCCGGAGGCGACGACGATCTGGCCCGGCTGGAGCACGCCCAGGATGGCGTAGGTGGTCGCCGGGCCCTTGCGGAGGTACACCGGGCTGATGGCCGTGTAGGACGTCGACGCCAGCGCCGGGTAGGCCAGCGTGATGCCGCCGAGGGTGGCGATCAGGCCGGTCGCGACCAGGCTCACGATCCCCAACGTGGCTCGGCTGGGTCGTCCTCGCATGCGGCGGTCCTCTCACGGGCAGTACTCGGGAGGCGGCGGAAGGGCTTCCCCGGTGAACGCACACCACCCCGCGCCCCGCCGCCCGGGTCGCTTGGACTGTAACGACGCCGAATCCGCGGCCTCAACGTCCTTGAGGGTCGGCCGGACGACACGCCGAGCGCGTGGGGACAATCACAATCCTGTGATTCGCGGGCGTGGCCGGCGGCTATCGTGGCGTCATGGCGGTGGTCCTCGACGAGGCCGAATTCGAGCGATTGGTCGAGCAGGCGCTCGACGAGATTCCCGACGACATCATCGGCCTGATCGACAACTGCGTCCTGGTCATCGAGGACCGGGCGCCCGCGCCGGACGAGGACCTGCTCGGCTACTACGACGGAACCCCCTTGTCGGAGCGCGATTCGCAGTACGCGGGCGTGCTCCCGGACCGGATCGTCATCTTCCGGGAGGCCATCCTGGAGCTGTGCGAGAGCCGCGACGAGGTGGTCGAGGAGGTCCGCATCACCGTGTGGCACGAGATCGCCCACTTCTTCGGCATCGACGACGACCGCCTGGAGGAACTGGGCTACGACTAGGCGGCGTCTCCGCCTGTCGGGGGCCGGTCTCAATCGACCTCCAGTGGTACTTGAGACCTCCGCGTTGTGGTTGAGAGTTGTGGACGCTGCGGCTGTTGGGGTGCGCGGGCGGCGGGTTCGCCTCATCGGCGGCGTAGGCGGCGAGTGGGGAAGTCGGCGTACGCGGACGCTGCGGCCGTCGGGCGCGCGGGCAGCGGGGTCACCTCAGCGGCGGCATGGGCGGCGGGTCGGGAGGTCGTCCTATGCGGCTCCTGCAGCAGCCGGCGCGTGGGTGGCCGGCTCGCACGAGCGGCGGGATAGACGCCGACTCGGGCAGCCGGCCTACGCGGACCCTGCGGCCGCCCGTGCGCCGGTGGCGGTTCGGCTAAGCGGATGGGCGACGGGTCGGGAAGGTCGGTGGGCGCGCGAGTGGCAGCGTTACACCACGACGTGGCTGCCCCGGGCGTCACTCACCCAGACCGCCGCCGCACCCCAAGCGGTCGCCGGCAGATACCCCGACTTCAGATCCTCCGACGTCAGCGGCTTGGCGCCTGTCAGCGCGCACACGCTCTCCCGGTCTGCACCGGCCAGCGTCAGTGGCAGGCACGTCACCTTTCCCTGGACGTGGTTCACCACCAGCGTCGCGATCACGTCCGCGTGGAAGCCCGCAGCGACGAGGACGAGCGGCCGCCCGCTGGCCTGAGTCTGCTCCAGGCCGCCCAGCAGTTCGCGGGTGCTGTCGACCTCGTCCGCGATCACCAGGACCCGCGGGCTCTCGAGGACGCACCAGCCGGAGGCGGCGTCGGTGATGAACGCCCGATCCGGAAGCGAGGCCGGCAGCTTGGTGGCGGTCACGAGCCGATCTCGCAGGCTCACCCGCTGATCCTCGGTCAGGGCATTGTCCGCCGAGCCGGCCGGACGCTGCCGCCCCTCCAGCTCGCTCAGGTACCGCGGCGCTTCGGCCGTGGGGGAGAACGTGGGAATCTCACGGTTGGGCGGTGCCGCCAGCTGTTCCCGCATCCGCTTGGTGGCCGCCCGATCCGCCAGGGCACCGTACAGAACCACGGCGGTCCCGACGACCAGGATGGCGACGATGCCCCAGTAGCGCGGATCCACCACCCCAGTGTGTCACCGCCGCCGGGGCCCGCCGCCCGGCCAGTAGAGTGTCCCCTGGTTCGGGCGCCTCCGGGAGCCCCGCCGGGCCTATAGCTCAATCGGCAGAGCAGCGGACTTTTAATCCGCGGGTTCTGGGTTCGATTCCCAGTGGGCCCACCAGCGCTTTCAGCGTTGCGACTAAGGGAAACGTGCTCCACAGTCTGCGGCCCTGGTAGGCGATGATATGCCAGATACGATGAGATATCGCACGATCTGGAGGCCTCTGATGGCAGAGGCAGAGAGTTCGGGTACCTCCGGAAGTTGCCGTCGCGCCGCTACCGTCGCGCCGCTACCATCGCGGCCTACCTGATGCCGACCTGGGAAGCGACGGATCGCGCGATCGCTCGGGCCGACGTGCGAGCTTGACACAGGGGCTGGCGAAGTCGCCGATCCTCAGGTCGCGAACCAGGGTCTACGGTCTCCTGCGAGCGATAGTGGACTCGGCCGTCGACTAGGAGCTGCCCCACACCTCGGAAGCCGAACGACGAGCCGCCCTGGCCGGCTGGCTCCACCTCCCCAATCACCACAGGCCCTGCTCAGCCTGCGAGAACAAGCCACCCGTCACCCGGTAACCAATGTCCTCGGCCAGTACAGCTACGCCGCTTCAATTCAGACCAGGCGGCCACATTGGACAGCACGCACCCAGCCCGCTCAACCCGTCATGTTGTCCCACACCCAAAAGGCAGGCGGTCCCTCCCCTGGCAGAGAGTCAGGGGAGGGACCGCAGCCAGGTTATAGGCCAGTGGCGCAGAACGAACGAACGCACGAACGAACGGCGGGACGGGCCGCCGATCAGCAGTGAGTCAGGTCGGTGACGCTCAGGTCTCTCGACCGGTAGCTATCCATCGTCTCCGAGCCAATGGCCATCCAAGAGAGAAGCGAGTAGCCCGATGCGGCCGGGACCAAGACCTCACCCGTGGTCTCGACTTCATCAACGGCCACGCTAGCGACGATGCCGCCTCCGATAACCTGTAGGCCCGCGAAGACTGTGACCTCCGTGAAGTCGCCGGCGAGATAGGTCTTGATCGTCGTCCCGTTGCTTTCCGGAATTCGACAGGCGTAATACGAGACTCCAGCCTGGGAGTCGACGAGCGTCCAGCGCGGCGCGGCCGCCTGAGCGGAAGCGGCAGGGGCGGCCACCGCGAGCGCGAGGCCTGCGATGAGGGTGATACCGATCTTCTTCATGCGAGGATCATAATGCGGAGATGCCGAAATGTGCACGAGATTCGGACTACGCAATCGTGCGCAGCACGCTGTTCGTTTGTCGCACCGTGCGTCATTCCAAAATCCTTGAAATTGTCCGGTCGATGAATTCTTTGCGAAGGGGACGCGGGGTCCGTCTCGAAGTAGTCGCACTCATTGTCGAACTGGAAGCGGATCATCCAGTCAACGAGCCTGCGGTGGGGTGGCGGGCCCGCGAGCGCCAGTTCGGCGTGCTGGGCGAGTAGGAGACTGATCGCGTCCCCGATCACCTCGCTGGAGTCGTCCGCCCGCATGGTGACCTTGCAGGAGCTCGCGATCGCCCTCTGGGTCACGGCGAGTACGTCGGCGGGAGGGTCGCTCTTCGCTGCCCCCCCGCAAGAGGGTGACGGCCTCGTGGAGCTGAAACCCGTACTTGTTCGCGTCCGCCAGCGGTACCCGCCGGTGCGCGTGCGCGCCAGCGGCGGGACCTGATCGGGGAGGCCCGTGGCCCAGCATGCCCCGCGGGGTCGGCGGGGGCTGCGGGGGAGGCGGGAGCGGCTGATGGGTCTGGCGAGCAACACGCCTGGACGGCTGGGAGTCGCACGATGGCGCAGACCCGAGCGCCGGCTAACGGAGGCATCTCGCCCTTGCCCCGGTTGAGAGACTGGCCCCATGTTTGGCCTGGAGGAGCTCTGGCGTCGCGTCACGCTGACGACCCCGGTGCCCGACGCCTTCGTCCTCCTGGTGATCGCCGGGGTGTCCCTGGCGCTGGTCGTGTTCGCGTGGCCGGTGGTTCGGATGGCGGTCACCGTGTGTCACGAGGCCGGGCACGCGGTCGTGGCGACGCTGACGGGACGCAAGCTCCAGGGGATCCGGCTGCACTCGGACACGTCCGGGGTGACCATCACCAAGGGCAGGCCCGGCGGCGCCGGGGTGGCGTTGGTGCTGTTCGCGGGCTATCCCGCGGCGTCGCTGGTCGGGCTGTTGGCGGCCTACGTCGCCGGGGCCGGGTACGCGATCGGTCTGCTGTGGCTGCTGGTGGCCCTGCTGGCGCTGATGCTGCTGCAGATCCGCAACCTGGTCGGGGCGGGCGTCGTCCTGGCCCTGGGTGCCGCGCTGGGGTTGGCGAGCTGGTACGCGCCCATCCAGTGGCTGGTGTGGCTCGCCTTTGGGGTGGCGTGGTTGCTGCTGCTCGCGGGTCCGCGGCCCGTGTTGGAACTGGCGCTCAACCGGCGGGCCAGCGGCTCCGACGCTGCGCAGCTGGCCCGGTTGACGCACGTCCCCGGTCCGATCTGGATCGCGCTGTGGCTGGTGGCCACCGTCGGGGCGCTCGTGTGGGGCGCGATGCTGATGCTGCCGGGCCTGCTGCCGGCTCCCCACTGATTTCAGACTTCTTACGGGCTCGGAACGAGGACCCAGGACGCTCGACATCGGCGGTCGGGGGGCGCATGCTGTGGGCACCTGACTGGGGGGATCGAGGGGAGCGCATCATGGACGCCGCACCGGCACGCCGCGCCGCCGCCCTGTCGGGGGTCGCGTCGGTGCTGTTCGGCCTGGGGGTGGCGCACCTCGTCGCCGGGGTGGTGGGGCCAGCCTCGTCCCCTGTTGTGGCGATCGCCAACCGGTTCGTCGACCTGACTCCGACCCCGCTGAAGGAGTGGGCAGTCAGCACGTTCGGGACCGCCGACAAGCTCGTCCTGGTCGTGGGCATCGTCGTGGTGACCGCGGCCCTCGGGGGCCTCGTCGGGTTGCTCGGGCGCGGCCGCCCCGCCGCCGGGATCGCCGCGGGCGGCGTGCTCGCGGCCGTCGCTCTGCTGGCCGCCGGGCTGGAACCCGCCCGCGGGGGCGTGTGGTGGCTGCCGGCGCTGGTCGCCTGGGCCGCCGGGTCGTGGGGGCTCACCTTGCTGTTGCGCCGGGCGTCGTCCCGGAACCTGGAGGGGGCCCGACAGCCGGCCTCCGGGACGGACCGCCGCGACGTCCTGCGGCTCGGGGCCGGGGGTCTGCTCGCCGGGTTCCTCGGACAGTTCTACGGGAGCGGCGGGCCGTCGACGTCGCCGCCGCCTCCGCTCCCCACCGTGACCGGTGCGGCCGCGTCGCCGCTGCCGGCGGGGCTGGAGGCACAGGTGGGTGGGCTGAGCCCGTTCGTGACCCCCGCGTCCGACTTCTACCGGATCGACACGGCGTTCACCCTGCCGAAGCTGGACACGGCCTCGTGGCGGCTGACCATCGACGGCATGGTCGAGAAGGAGATCTCGTTGGGCTGGGACGAGCTGCTGGCGATGGACGCGGTCACCCGTTCCGTCACGCTGGCCTGCGTCAGCAACGAGATCGGCGGCGGCCTGATCGGGTCGGCCCAATGGCGGGGCGTGCGGACCGCCGAGCTGCTGAAGCGCGCGGGCGTCCGGGACGGTGCCGACATGGTGTGGTCCACCTCGTCCGACGGGTTCACGGTGTCCACCCCGCTCCAGGCGCTCCTGGACGACCGGGACGCCCTGGTCTGCTACGCCATGAACGGCGCCCCGCTGCTGCAGGAGCACGGCTTCCCCGTCCGGCTGCTGACCCCCGGGCTGTACGGCTTCGTCGGGGCCACCAAGTGGCTGACGCGGATGACCGTCACCACGTTCGCCGCCACGCAGGCGTATTGGACGCAGCGCGGCTGGGCGCCCGAGGCGCCCATGAAGCGCGGGTCGCGGATCGAGGTTCCCCGCGGCGGCGACCAAGTGGCGGCCGGGACGATCAAGGTCGGCGGCACCGCCTGGGCGCCGCGGGTTGGGGTCGGCTCCGTCCAGGTGCGCGTCGACGGCGGGGCGTGGGCCGAGGCCACCCTCGGGCCGGACGCCGGCATCGACTACTGGCGGCAGTGGCTCTGGTCGTGGGACGCGCCGGCGGGCGAGCACACGCTGCAGGTGCGCGTGATCGACTCCCAGGGGGTCGAGCAGACCGACCGGATCGCCTCCCCGTTCCCGGACGGCGCCTCCGGCTACCACTCGGTGAAGGTGACCATCTCCTGAGCCCGTCATCCTGGGGCTGGGCTCCGGTGATGGGTGCTCCGCGAACGCCGGGCCGGCTGGCCGCGGTGTTCGGGAGGCCTCAATGATGTTGAGTGACCATCACGCCGATGGTTTGCCATGCTCATTGCATCACGGACACCGACCGTCGCGATCTCGAGGGTTTGGCCCTGCGGCGCCTGCCGCAGACCCAGGGGCCGGGTCTGTCGGGGGCGCGGTCTAGCATGACGGGCGTGTCCACTCCTGCCGCCGCCCTCGACGTCCTGCGCCTGACGTTCGGCTACGACGCGTTCCGCGGCGACCAGGAGCAGATCGTCGACCACGTCATCGGCGGCGGGGACGCGCTCGTCCTCATGCCCACGGGCGGCGGCAAGTCGCTGTGCTACCAGATTCCCGCCATGGTGCGGCCCGGGGTGGGGATCGTGATCTCGCCGCTGATCGCGCTGATGCACGACCAGGTGACCGCCATGGAGGCGCTCGGGGTGCGCGCCGGCTTCCTCAACTCGAGCGTGACGCCGCAGGAGCGGGCGGCCACCGAGCGGGCGGCCCTGGCCGGCGAGCTGGACCTGCTCTACCTGGCGCCCGAGCGGCTCGGGATGCAGTGGACGCAGGACTTCCTGGACCGGCTCGATATCTCGCTGTTCGCCATCGACGAGGCGCACTGCGTGTCGCAGTGGGGGCACGACTTCCGCCCCGACTACCTGCGGCTGTCGGTGCTGCACGACCGGTGGCCGAGCGTCCCCCGAATCGCGCTGACGGCGACCGCGACCCCCGCGACGCGCCGGGAGATCGTCGAGCGGCTGGGCTTGGGCGAGGCCCGGATGTTCGTGGCCAGCTTCGATCGTCCGAACATCCAGTACCGGATCGAGTCCAAGCAGCAGCCGCTGAAGCAGCTGGTGAGCCTACTGCGCACCGAGCACGACGGGGACGCCGGCATCGTCTACTGCCTGTCGCGCAAGTCGGTGGAGAAGACCGCCGAGGCGCTCACCAAGGAGGGGATCGTCGCGCTGCCGTACCACGCGGGGCTGCCCGGGCCGGTGCGCGCGGCCAACCAGACCCGCTTCCTGCGCGAGGACGGGGTGGTGATGGTGGCCACGATCGCGTTCGGCATGGGCATCGACAAGCCGGACGTCCGGTTCGTGGCCCACCTGGACCTGCCCAAGAGCATCGAGGGCTACTACCAGGAGACCGGACGAGCCGGGCGCGACGGGCTCCCGGCCACCGCCTGGATGGCGTACGGGCTGGCCGATGTGGTGCAGCAGCGGCAGATGATCGAGGGTTCCGAGGGGGACGCCCAGCACAAGCGCCTGCTGGGCCAGCACCTGAACTCGATGCTGGGGCTCTGCGAGACCCTCGGCTGTCGGCGCGAGCTGGTGCTTGGGTACTTCGGGGAGCCGAGCGGCCCGTGCGGCAATTGCGACACCTGCCTGACGCCCCCCGAGGCCTGGGACGGCACCGTGGCCGCGCAGAAGCTGCTGTCGACCATCGTCCGGCTGCAGCGGGAACGCAACCAGCGCTTCGGCGCCGGGCACCTGATCGACATCCTGCTGGGCAAACGCACCGAGCGCGTCGCCCAATGGGACCACGACCAGCTCAGCACCTTCGGCATCGGCGGCGAACTCACCGAGCTGCAGTGGCGGGCGGTGGCGCGCCAGCTGCTGGCCAGCGGCATCCTCGCCGTCTCCGGGGACGGGCACGGGACGCTCGGCGTCACCGACTCCGCGTGGGAGGTGCTGCGCGGCGAGCGCCCGGTGCAGCTGCGCCAGGAGACGCTGGAGCGCGCGCAACGGTCCCGAAGCTCCTCACGGACGGCGGGCGGCTCCCGCTCCGCGGCCGCGGCCGAGCTGAACGAGGCCGACCGCGCCCTGTTCGAGCTGCTGCGCACCTGGCGCGGCGAGACCGCCCGCGCCGCCGGCGTCCCGGCCTACGTGGTCTTCCCCGACAGCACGCTGACCGGGATTGCCCAGGCGCGTCCGTCGTCGCTGGACGAGCTGATGGCCGTCAGCGGCGTCGGCGTGAAGAAGCTGGAGCTGTACGGGGACGACGTGCTGGGCATCGTCGGGTCGTCGCAACCCACCCTTGCCTGACCGACGTCCCGTTCAGCGCACTCTGTTGGTCCGGGGCACTGCGCAGGCTCCGTCGCATCAGACCGAGCACCCGCGGCCTGCAGCCCGACCCGCGATCGGCACCCGCGCGCCAGAGGCTGCCAGGATGATTGTCATGGACAGGTGGAGCGGGGTCAGCCAGGCCTATCGGCGTTCGTTCGCCGGGTTGTGCGCGGGCATGATCGAACCGGTGCTCGACGCGTTACCGAGAGGACGGCTGCTGGACGTCGGCTGCGGAACCGGAGAGCTCCTCGCCGCCGCCCTCGGCCGTGGGTGGGATGCCTCCGGGATGGACGCGGACCCGGACATGGTCCACATCGCCCAGGACGTTGCCGCCGGCAGGGTGACGTGCGCGGCGCTGCCGGACCTGCCGCTGCCGGACGGCTCGTTCGATGCGGTCGCGGCCAACTTCGTCCTGAACCACGTGGGCGACCCCAGGGCCACGCTGCGCGAGCTGGGGCGGGTCACCCGCGCGGGCGGGGTGCTGGCCGTGACCGTCGGGCCCGCCGCTGGGGCCGGCTGGAACGCGCTGGTCGCGCCGGCCTTCCAGGCGGCCGGCGCCGGCCCCATGCCGAGTTCGCACGTGCCAGCCCACCTCGACTTCCCGCGCACCTGCGACGGTGTCGAGGCCCTGGTAAACGAGACCGGCTGGATGGCGCGCAGCGCCCGCGAGGTCACGTGGAGCTGGCGAGTTAGGGCCGAAGACCTGTGGGCGGGGATCAGCGGCGGTGTCGCCACCGTGGGCGAGACCTTCCTCGCGCAATCACCAGCGGCGCGGCGGCGCATCGAGCAGGAGTTCCTCCGGCGCGCGCCCGACTTCGAGGAGGACGGTCAGCTGTCCTTTACAAATCGGGCGGTCTTCGTCTGTGCGGGACGCTCCGAGCAGGACTTGCGGAGGAACCCAACTGGGAGTGGGCACAGCCAGTCGATGCGGGGCGCTGGCACCAGGAGCGCCCCGGCAGTGTCGCGATGACAGAGTCTGGGGTCGGAACCTGGCCTGGATCGGCCTTCCCCCGGCGCACCTCGCCGCCCTGTGGGTCAGTGCGGAACCGTGGCTGCTCTGGGCGGGGCCGACCGCGTGGGGGCGTCTGGCCACCGCGGCGTGCCTGGCGGCCTGGGTCGCCGTCGGTTGGTTCGCCGGATGGCTTCGATCTCACGGCTTCCTCCGGTTCGCACTGGGGGTCTGGACGCTCGTTGCCTTGGCCCCAACCCTGATCGCCCTCGTGAGTGCGGACGGGCTGGGTGCGGTCGGCCTGTTCTCGGGTTCGCGGGTTCCGCCCCTTCTACGGGTTGGGCTGGTCTTCGCGCCGGCCGTCGCGGTCGGGGCCCTTGGGCTATGCCTTGCCGCGTGGCTGATGGGTAGTTACGGGAAGGGTTGGCAAGCCAGCAGGTCGTGATCAGCGCAACAGCGCCCATCCCTGCGGGTGCCCAGGTACGAATTGCTTCGATCCGGGGGGACGAGTGCGGCGATAGTCCAACCGTTGACTCCCGGCCCCGCCCCGGGTGATACAACGGGGTATGGCCCAGTCGAGCGACGATCTGCGGGATGTGATCGTCAAGACCGTGCTTGATCGCGCGGCCCAGCGGGGCGGTTCCGTTACCCGCGCGGATCTTCAGTTCACGCTGCCGAGCGGTCAGAGCGTGCTGGCGATCGATCGCAATCGGGGTATTCGTAACCCCAAGGACATGGAGGCCACCCTCAGCGTCATCAGCAACCCGGACGGGCCCTATTCGGACCGGGAGGTCGGCGGCGGGTTCTTCCACTATGCCTATCGCGCGGGCAGCGATGATGGCGACAACCGCAAGTTGCGACGCGCCTTCGAGTTGCAGGTCCCGATCATCCTGCTGCGCAAGATCGACACCGGTGTCTACGTCCCCTACGCGCCCACCTACGTCGTAGCCGACCATCGCCAACAGCGTGAGGTTTCTCCTGGCGATCGACGAGGCTGTGCGCTTCCTGCCGACTTCGCTCCCACCCGAGGCTCCGGAGCGTCGCTATGCCGAACGCCTCGTCCGGCAGCGGCTCCATCAGGGCGAGTTCCGCGGACGAGTGATCCGCGCCTACCAGACCCGTTGTGCCGTTTGCTCGCTCGCCCACGGCACGCTGTTGGACGCGGCGCACATCATCGGGGACGCGGACGCCGAAGGGATTCCGGTGGTCACCAACGGCCTCGCCCTGTGCAAGATCCACCACGCCGCCTTTGACGCCAACATGCTCGGAATCTCGCCCGACTACGTGGTGCGCATCGACGCGGCCCTGTTGGCCGAGACCGACGGCCCCATGCTCCGACACGGGCTGCAGGAGATGGATGGGCGGCGCATCGGGGTACCGACGAGCCCGAAGCAACGCCCGGACCGGGATCGCCTCGCGACGCGATTCAAGAGGTTCATGCAGGCGGGCTAGGCGCCTGGGGCCACGATCGGGGCCTGCCCCCTGCCCGGCGAGGTCACGTTCACAGGGGCCAGCAGAAGGGGGCTACCTGCCCTAGGTTGGTTCTCGGAGGCGTGCTTAGTCCCCGATCCATTCGAGAATGCAGAGAGGGGCCGGCGAGTGGTCAAGGCGAAGGAGACGAATCTCGAGGGTGTCTTGGAAGGGAAGAAGCAGTATCAGGTACCCCTGTACCAACGCACGTTCTCCTGGGGGAAGCGTCAGATCGACCAGCTGTGGTCAGACATCCTCGAGGTAGCCGAGCTGCGCCGGACAGAGCCGACGGCGACTCACTTCATCGGTTCGCTGGTCCTTGCCGCCAGCCCCGACAACGGTGCGGTGGGCCTGCAGAAGTTCCTGGTCGTGGACGGGCAACAACGGCTGACAACGCTCACCCTCCTGCTGGCAGCGCTCCGCGACCACCAGGCGGAGGTCGATGGGGAGGAACATCGAGACCGGGTCAACACCCAGTACCTCCTCAACAGGTACGAGCGCGGCCAGCCCCCGAAGGTGTGGCCGACCCAGGGCGACCGGGCGGCCTACACAGCGGTGATGCTGGCGACCGCCACGGCGGGCGGCGAGGATCTGGTGGGGGAGGCCTATCGGTCCTTCCGGTCGAAGATCGCGGCTGCGGATGACCCCAACGATCCCGCCGACATCGCGGCCATTGAGAACACAGTCCTTCGGGGGCTCGGGTTGGTGGCTGTCACCGCCGAGGCCGGTGACAATGCGCACCGGATCTTCGAGTCCCTGAACAACACCGGGCTGAAACTCACGCAGGCAGACCTCATCAAGAACTTCCTCTTCATGCGGCTCGCGGACCGCGCTGACACGGTCTACGCAAGCCTGTGGCGGCCGCTGGAGGAGAAACTGGATCCGGAAAGCCTGGAGCTCTTATTCTGGCTGGACCTCGTGCAGACTGACGAGAAGGCGACGCAGGCCGACACCTACCTCGGTCAACAGAAGCGGCTCGAGAAGTTCACCTCGCCGAGCGCCATGGAAGCCGAGATCGGTCGCATTGCGGGCTTCGGGGAACTGCTGGCCCTCATCCTGAATCCGTCTCGCGAGAAGCACACGGCTGTCCGGGAACGGTTGCTCCGGATCAAGGACTGGGGTTCCACCACTGCCTATCCGGTCGTGATTCAGATCCTGGCGCGGCGGGCGGCGGGCCAGGCGTCCGATGATCAGGTCGCGCGAGCGCTCCTCTACCTGGAGTCCTACTTCGTCCGACGCATCGTCATCGGGCGGGCAACCGCAGGCCTCAATCGGACGCTGCTGCAGGCGGCGGCCGTCGTGAGCGAGGCGGATGAGATCGACACCGCACTCCGACGGTATCTCTCCGCGGGCCGTCGCCACTTCGGGACCGACCGGCAGGTCCGGGAGGCCGCCGACACCATTGCGTTCTATTGGCAAGGCCGGGCGGCACAGAAGAAGCTGATCCTGCTGTGGCTGGAGCAGTCGTTCCGGCCTAAGGAACTCATCGATCCGGCCGGCCTCACGATCGAGCACGTGTTGCCGCAGTCCCTCAACGATGAGAGCCGCGCGGAATTCGGGGAGGATCTGGACGCGGAAGCAGTGATCCTTGAGCACGAACGGCTCGTCCATACGCTGGGGAACCTCACCCTGAGCGGCTACAACAGCGAGCTGAGCAACAGTCCCTTCAGCGTGAAGCGCCTCAAGCTGTCGCAGAGCGGGCTCTCCCTCAACCAGGCGATTGCGGACCATGAGAAGTGGCGGGCGGAGGAGATCCTGTCGCGGGGCGCGGCGCTCGCGGACAGGATCGTTGACCTGTGGCCCGGGCCGGACGAGACGGTGGTCGGCCCGACCGACCGGGTGGCCGAGGCGCGCGCCACGATTGCGGCGCTGGTCGCCGAGATACCAGCAGGGCGCTGGACCACCTACTCGGAGGTCGCCATCGTGGCCGGGCTTGCTCCGGTGGCCGTCGGGACGACCCTGTCCAGCTACCCGATCCCCAACGCCTGGCGTGTCCTGCAGGTCGGTGGCACCATCTCGCCGAGCTTCCGGTGGCCGGATCCCGCCCGCCGGGAGGACCCGCGGGCGCTCCTGCAGGCCGAGGGTGTCCACTTCGACGACGCGGGCAGGGCGGTCGCCGGCGCGTTCCTCGAGGCTGAGCACCTCGCCGCCCTCGCCGGGTACGACGTGTCTGCCGAGGACATCGACGGCAGACGCAGGTCCTCCCGCGGCGAGGGCGGCCTGACCCTGCTCGGCACCCAGCAGGTGGCGTTCTGGGAACGCCTGCGCGAGTGGGGGCAGGCGCACAGCGAGCACATCACCCGGTGGCCGGCTCCGCGGCCCAAGCACTGGTTCCCCCTGTCGCTCGGCGGTGGAGCCGCCGTTGAGCTGAAGGTGAACTCCGAGGATGGGTGGGTGACGGCCGAGGTCTACATCTATTCGGACAAGCCGCTCTTCCAGTGGTTCTTTGACCGGCGGGCCGAGATCGAGAACGAGCTGGGCTTCCAGCTTGAGTGGCGTCCCATGCCGGAGTACAAGGCGAGCCGGATCCTGGTCACGAAGCCGGGCGACTTCCGCGACCCTGCCTCGCAGCAGCCCCTCATCGAGTGGCTCGTCGAGGCTGCGGACGCGCTCACCGACGTCTTCTCCCAGGAACTGGCAGCCGTTAGGGGTTGACCAGCAACACGTGCAGCGTCCGCGGCCCGTGGACGCCCTCGACGCGGGTGAGCTCGATGTCGCTGGTGGCGCTGCCGCCGGAGATCCAGGTGACCGGACGGCGCTCCCGCAGGGCGCCGACGGTCCGAGCCACCGCCTCGGGGATGTCGCTGACGACCTGATCGGCCCGCACGATGCACACGTGCACATCCGGGACGAGCGAGAGGGCGCGGCGGCCCTGGCCGGGGCCGTGGTCGAGCATGATCGTGCCGGTCTCGGCGGCGGCGACCGCACAGGTGGTCACCACCGCGCCGGTGGCGTCCAGCTCGGTGCGCGTGAGCGGCGGCCGGTCGGAGCGGACGGCCACCCCGGCCGCGACCAGGGCGGCGCCGATGGCGTCGTCCAGACCGTCGGGGAGCACCGCGGAACGGGCGTCGTAGCGGGCCAGGGCGGCGGCCACGCGGGCGGGCACCTCGGCCGCCGAGCAGCGCTCGAAGGCGGCCCGGTAGTCGATGATCCGGTCCTCGAAGAGGGCTAGCACGTCGTCCGCGGCCCGGGGTTGGCCGTAGCGCCAGGGGATCGGGGTCTCGTCGGCGGCCGGGACGTCGGCCAGGGCCGCGCGGATCCGGGCCAGGATCTCCTCGCGTGCCGTGCTCACTTGGGGCTCCCGTCCTCGTGGTGGGTGCGGGCGTACCAGGCCCGGAAGCTCTCGGTCGGCGGGATCGGCACGTCGCGGGCGTTCGTCCACTTCGACAGCGGCCACGGCAGCGGGCCCAGCTGCGCCACCCGCCCCTTGAGCGCCCGGCCGCCGAGCGTGGCCGCGCCGACCGCGGCCGCCCACAGCCGGGGCGTCGAGAACATCTTGCCGGTAGCCTTCATCAGCGCCGGCTCGGCGTGCGGGTGCAGCAGCCCCTTCGGCCCCGAGGCCGCCTGCGCTTTGGCCTCGACCACCTTGTGCCGCAGGTGCACCAGCAGGTCCGGCAGCGGGATCCGCACCGGGCAGACGTCGAAGCAGGCGCCGCACAGCGTCGAGGCGAACGGCAGCGAGGCGTCCACCGGCGAGGTGACGCCGCGCAGCATCGGGGTCAGCACCGCGCCGATCGGCCCGGGATAGACCGAGCCGTACGCGTGCCCCCCGACCTTCTCGTACACCGGGCAGACGTTGATGCACGCGGAGCAGCGGATGCAGCGCAGCGCGTCGCGGCCGACCGGGTCGGCCAGCACCCTCGTCCGCCCGTTGTCGATCAACACCACGTGCATGGTCGTCGGCCCGTCCTCGGCTGCGGGACCCGTCCACAGCGAGGTGTAGGGGTTCATCCGCTCGCCGGTTGAACTCCGGGGGAGCAGCTGCAGGAAGACCTCCAGGTCCTCCAGCGTGGGGATGACCTTCTCGATGCCCACGACCGAGATCAGGGTCTCGGCCAGGGTCAGGCACATCCGGCCGTTGCCCTCGGACTCGACCACGACCAGCGTGCCCGACTCGGCGACCGCGAAGTTGGCGCCCGAGATGGCGACCTTGGCGCGCAGGAACTTCTCCCGCAGGTGAAGCCGGGCCGCACCGGCCAGGTTCGCGGGCTCGGTGTCGAGGCCCTCGGGGGCCGGGCGCCCGTAGCGTCCCATCTCCTCGTTGAAGATCTCGCGCACCTCGGCGCGGTTGCGGTGGATCGCCGGAACCAGGATGTGACTAGGACGATCGTGCCCCAGTTGGACGATCAGCTCGGCCAGGTCGGTCTCCCAGGCCGCGATGCCCGCCTCCTCGAGCGCCTCGTTCATGTCGATCTCCTGGGTGGCCATCGACTTGACCTTGACCACCTCGCGCCGCACGCCCAGCGACTCCTCCACCAGGCCCACGACGATTCGGTTCGCCTCCTCGGCGTCCCTGGCCCAATGGACGGTCGTCCCGGCGGCGGTCAGCGACTCCTCCAGCTGGACGAGGTAGCGGTCCAGGTGGCGCAGCGTCCGGTTCTTGATGGCCTCGCCCGCGAGCCGCAGCTCCTCCCAGTTGTCGAGCTCGGCGGTCACGATGCCCCGCTTCGCGCGGATCGCGGTCATCGCGTGGTGCAGGTTCTGCCGCTGCACCGGGTTGGCCAGCTCGACCCGCGCCTGCACCGGGAACCGCGGCGAGTCGATCAGGCGCCCCGGCGGCGGCGCCGGGGTCAGCCGTCGGGTCACGTCGGTCAGCGGCAGCCGCCGGGTCATGCGTCCGCCTCCGTCGCCGCCAGGACCTCCACCAGGTGCAGCGGCCGGACGCCCGATTGCTGCCGTCCGAGGACGCCCGCGATGTTCAGCAGGCACAGGTTGTCGCCAGCCACCAGGTACTCGGCGCCGGTCCCCGCCACGTGACGGGCCTTGTCGGAGGCCATCGCGACCGACACGTCGGCGTTCTTCAGCGAGAACGTGCCGCCGAAGCCGCAGCACCGATCCGCGTCCGGCAGCTCGCGGACGGTGATGCCACGGACGGCCCGCAGCAGGCGCTGCGGCTTGTCGCCGAGCCGCGCCACCCGCAGCGAGTGGCAGGTGGGGTGGAACGTGACCACGTGCGGGAAGTAGGCGCCCACGTCCGTGACGCCCAGCACGTCGATCAGGAACTCGCTGATGTCGAAGGTGCGCGCGACGACGGCGTCCACGTCGCGGCGCAGGCCCGGGTCGCGGGCGTGATCGGCCAGCTGCTGGTGCTGGTGCCGGACGGCCCCCACGCACGACCCGGACGGCGCGACCACGTAGTCGTAGCCGCCGAAGGTCTCCGCGAAGTTCCGGACGATGGGCACCGACTCCTCGACGTACCCGCTGTTGATCAGCGGCTGGCCGCAGCAGGTCTGCCGGGTCGGGAAGATGACGCGGCAGCCCAGCCGCTCCAGGAGGCGCGTCGCGGCGATGGGCGCCTGCGGGAACATGGCGTCGTTGGCGCAGGTGGCGAACAACGCGACCGTCGGCCCGGTGTGCGCCCCCGCGGCCGCGCGGCTCGTCGCCGAGGGGGGATCGATGGGCGGCATGCGGTCTCCGAGGGGTGATGCTGGCGGTGCCCCGGCCAGGCCGGGGCGTCCCTGTCGGTACCACGCTAACAACCCGCCGCCACGCGCGCAGACGAGCCCCTCAGGGGGACCGTTGCGCGCCCGCCACCCCACCTGTTGCGCTGACGTCGGCCGCCCTCCTGGGTGCGGCTGTCGCGGCAGCCCTCGGGCGCCGACGCCCAACACCTCCTCAACACCCGAACCGGTCAGGATCCGGCCCGCGCCCGTTCGAGGCACGCCGGAGGTCCGCCGCGACGGCGTCAGGCGGTGAGTTCCGCCAGGAGTTCCAGCACGTGCCGGTAGGTGTGCCCGGTGGCGCGGGTCAGGCCCAGCTCGCACGTCCGGTTGGACGACAGGTAGGCGTCGTAGGTCGCCCGGTTCACCTCGGCCGCCTCCGGACGGGTGGCGGCGGCCGTCAGCTCCGGGTGAAGCATGCCCCGGTCGCCGGCGAAGCCGCAGCAGCCAGCGGCGTCCGGCACCGTGACGCTCTCGGCGCACGCCTGGGCGCACGCGAGCAGGTGCGGCAGGTCCTTGGCGTGCCGGTCCGAGCAGGTCGGATGCAGCACGGCGTTGTCGAGCTTCCGGGTCACCCTGAGGCGTCCCAGCAGGTGCTGGGCGGTGTAGGCCACCGAGTCGAGGATCCCGACCTTCGCGAACCGCTCCGCCAGGTCGTGCCTCCCGGCGTTGGCCAGGTCGGCGGCCACCTCGTGCAGCCCGTGGGTGCAGCTGGACGCGTCGGTGACCACCGGCACCTCGCCCTCCCGGGTGGCGGCGAGCAGGACGGTGGCGGTGCGCTCGGCCATCACGGCCAGCCCGTCGGTGAGGCCCTTCGAGCGCCAGACCGTGCCGCAACACAGCCCCTCGATGCCCTCCGGCAGCTGCGCCCGCACGCCGGCCCGGTCGCACAGGGCGAGGAACGCGAACGGGGCGCCGCGGAAGCGGTCCTTCTTGGTGGCGCTGGCCGAGGCGAAGATCTCGTTGAGGCAGGACGAGAACAACACGACCTCGCCCGGCTCGTGCCGATGGCGGGTCTTGCGGGAGACGCCGGGCCCCGGCAGGTCGTCGCCGACCAGCGGCAGCAGGTCGGCCGAGACGACCCGGCGGGCCGCCCCGGTGACCGCCGCAAGCGCCGGCGTCGGGACCAGCGACGCGACGCCCATCCCCAGCCGCAGGCCCCGGACCACCGGGCCCCAGTTCTCCGCGAGGCCGCGGGCGACCCGCTGCGCCGTCGCCGGCTGGGCGTCGTGGCGGAAGTGCTTCATCACCTTGCCGGTGTCGATCGAGACCGGGCAGTTGAGCAGGCACAGCGAGTCGGCGGCGCACGTCTCGACGGCGTCGTAGCCGAAGTCGGCCTCGATCGCGGCCCGGCGCTCGGGGTCGGCGGCGGCCAGGTCGCGCAGCAGCGCGATGCGCTGCCGGGGGGTCGTGGTCAGGTCGCGCGACGGGCAGACCGGCTCGCAGTAGCCGCACTCGACGCAGCGGTCGACGGCGGCGTCCACCAGCTGCGGCACCTTCAGGTCGCGCAGGTGCAGCTGGTCGTCGTCGGTGATGATCACGCCCGGGTTCAGCACCCGGTCGGGGTCGAACAGCGCCTTGACCTCGCGCATCACCGCGTACAGCTCGGGGCCGTACTGCCGCTCCACGAACGGGGCCATGATCCGCCCGGTGCCGTGCTCGGCCTTCAGTGAGCCGTCCGCGGCCAGGATCAGGTCGACCAGCTCGTCGGAGAACCGCTCGTAGGAGTCCAGCTGGGCGGGGTCGCGAAGGTCGGGGTTGATCATGAAGTGCAGGTTGGCGTCCTTGGCGTGCCCGAAGACGACGGCGTCGTGGTAGCCGTGGCGCAGGCACAGGCGCTGCAGTTCGGCGACGGTGTCGGTGAGGGCTGGCATCGGGACGACCACGTCCTCCAGCAGGGCGGTGGAGCCCGGGGGGCGGGCCCCGGCGACCGCGGTGTAGAGGCCCTTGCGGACGAGCCACGCCTGCGCCCGCTCGGCGGCGTTGCTGGTGAAGGCGTACGGCCGGGTCAGGGTGGTGAGGCCGCGAGCCGTCCCGATCGCGCCCGACAGCGCCGCGATCCCGGCTGCGACCTCGTCGCTCGACTGGCCGTGGGCCTCGACGAGCAGGGCGGTGTGGGCGTCCACGCGCAGGTCGACCAGGGTGGGGACGACGGTCGGGAGCTGCTGGGCGACGCGCAGGGAGGCCGCGTCCATCAGCTCGGCGGTGGCGGCGCCGGCGTCCAGCAGCGCGGGCAGGGCCCCGGTGGCGTCGGCGATGGTGTCGAAGACCAACAGCGAGGTGGCCAGGTGCGTCGGCACCTCGATCGTGTCGAACGTCGCCGACAAGATGAAGCCGAGGGTTCCCTCCGAGCCGACCATCAGGT
This sequence comes from uncultured Micropruina sp., assembly GCA_964492685.1. GTDB lineage: Bacteria > Actinomycetota > Actinomycetes > Propionibacteriales > Propionibacteriaceae > Micropruina. Next base: position 32,656 of record CAZBMH010000010.1, on the reverse strand, counting down.
GGGCCAGCAGGTCGGCGGGGGAGTCGAAGTCGAGGAAGGCGTTGACCCCGTAGCCCATGGTGTTCTTCATCGAGAACTGGTGGGTGATCCGGCGCACCGAGTCGGGGTTGCCGCGCACCCGGTCGCGCAGCCGCACCAGGCCCTCGACCAGCACCGGTTCGGCGGCGGCGAGGCGCGCGTCCGCGTCGGGGGCGGCGGTGTCGATACGGGTGCCCGACAGCAGGACGACCTCCAGGCCCGCCAGCGTCCGGTAGGTGTTGCGGGTGGTGCCGCAGGCCATGCCCGAGGAGTTGTTGGCCACCACGCCGCCGATGGTGCACGCGATCTCGGACGCCGGGTCGGGGCCGAGCGCGCGCCCGTACCGGGCGAGGGCGGTGTTGACCGAGCGGACGGTCGCCCCGGGCTGGCAGCGCACCCGGCGGCCGCCGTCCAGAACCTCGATGCCGCGGAAGCCCTGGCGGGTGTCGATCAGCAGCCCATCGGTCTGCGCCTGCCCGCACAGCGACGTGCCGCCGGAGCGGAACGTGACCGGCACCCCGTGGCGGGCGGCCAGCCGCACCGCGTCGGCGACATCGGCGCCGTCGCGAGCCACCACCGCGAGGCTCGGCTCCAGCAGGTAGTGGGACGCGTCGTGGGCCAGCCGGGCCAGGTCGAGCGGCCGGTCCTTGACCTGCTTCGCCCCGAGCGTCAGCCGAAGCTCGTCTGCCAGGGTCGTGCCCATCATCGTCCTCCCGGGGGGTCGGTGTGCCCGGGCGCCCCCGTGGTCTGGACCAGTATCCCCGAGTCGCTGTCGGTTTCGGGGAGTCCCAGTGGGTGACCGCGCACCCAAGGGCCCTCGGTCGGGACTAGCGCTTCCGCGTGGTGGGTCGCCGCTGCGGCAGCCGAACCCGGGCCTCCGTCGCCAGCCACGTCACCTCGGTGAGCGGGAATCCCACCAGGGCCAGGACGGCGTCGAGCGCGGCCCGGTGCCGGATCCGGGCGGCGAACCGGTCGCCGGCCAGGGCCAGGTCGCGCACCCGGAGCCGGAACCGGCTGCCGGTGGGGGTGTCGGGGAGCAGGTCCACGACCACCAGCGAGAGCCGCGACAGCGGTCCGCCGCGGCGCCCCACTCGTCCGACGATGGAGCGCAGCGCGTCCGGCGCCGCCCACGCGTGGAACGGCCCGCCGTCGGACGCCTCCCAGCCCATCGGGCCGCCCAGCGCCCGGTCGCAGGCGTCGAGGAGTCCGGCCAGGGCGATCCCGGCGGCGACGTCGGTCTCGATGACGACGCCCTCGGCCTCTGCGCGACTCACGACGCCAACCCCCAGCGGCCGCCGTGCTCGGGGCAGACCAGGCCGGTGTTGCCGCACGGCGAGCAGGGCGTGCCGGGCAGCGGCCGGGACGCCGGCCCGGCGTTGCAGGCCTCGCAGTCCAGCAGCGGGCGACGGCACCGGGGGCACTCCATCCGAAGCCTCCTCACGCGGGGTGTCGTGACGAGTCTTGGTCAGCTCCGGCCGTGGATCACGGCGCAGCGGGCACACTGACCGGTTATCGTCCGGCCGGCCGGGACCGCGAACCACAGCGACCCCCGGGGGCCGGTGATCCCGGGTGTCAGGGGGCCGGAGGGGCCCAGGCCCAGCCGATGCCGTAGGCGAGCCCAGCGCGCGGGGCGGTGAAGTGGCTGGTGGCCACGGGGTGGGCGCCCGCGTCGCGCACCTCCGAGACCCGGGACGACAGCACGTCGCTGGGGAGCGCCCCGTCCACCACCCACCAGGACGCGGCCGCCGGCGGATCGCCGAAGTCGACCGAGATGCTCGCCTGCCGGCAGGGGCGCACCGGCGCCAGCACCATGAAGGGGTTGAGGGCCCGGGCCTCAGGGACGGTCACCACCAGGCTGGTGTCGAGCGTCTGCCCCCGGGTGAGGGTGTGGGGGAGCTCGAGGGTGACGCCCCAACTGTTGGGGGACGAGTGATCCACGTCCAGCACCGAGAACCCCGAGCGCGCCCGGAAGGTCAGCGCGGTGCCCGGCGCGAGCTGGCCGGGGATCACGAACGACTCATGGATGTACTTCTGGTGGTCGGCCAGCGCGCGCAGCGAGCGGTTCAACGTGAGGCGGGCGCTGTCGCGCAGCACGAGGTCGAAGTGGTGCTCCTCCCACTGCCACCCTTTGTCCTCGAACGGGCCGGTGCCCTCGGAGTAGGTCTGGAGGAGCGAGTCGGCGAGCAGCCGTTCCGCGCTGCGGAGGCGGCGGCGCAGCACCCGGGCGCTGCGATCCAGCGCCTTCTCGGCGACCGCCAGCCGCTCCTCCAGGAACGGGTGGTCCACGAGCACCCCGGCGGCGACCAGGAACAGGTAGCGCAGGTCGCGCGGGAAGGCACCGGTGTGCTCCCGGATGAGCTGCACCAGCGCGTTGCGGGCGTCGTCATCGGAGGTGCCGGCCGTGAGGCCGAGGATCCCCTGCAGCTCCGGGCCCAGCCACGACCGCACCGCCGGCCGCCGAATCCCACGGCCCCGATGAAGCTCCTTGAGCTCGGCGCGAAGCGGCGTGTCCTCCATGCCGTCATTGTGTCCCCGCGGGCGCTCGCGCCGCAGGCCCTGTCCGGTGGGAGAAACACCGCGGGGGGTGCGGCCCGGACCGCTGTCCGGTCGCCACCCCCGCGGGCTCACCCGGCCCCGGGTGCTGGGCGCGAGCGGGCGGGTGCCGATGATCCCCCGATCCCGTCCGTCGCCGTCGGCCCTCGCTCGATTCGACGGACGTCGTCATCCCCGGCACCCGTGCTCTCCTGGGGTTGAGGCACTCCCACCCTCGGGCCGGTGCCCCAATGTCGCAGGGGAGCGGTCGCCGACTGACCGGCTTCCGTCCGCTGGCGACGGTCGATGGGTTCCCGCGGCTCAGGACGTCAGCGTCGGGATCGCGCCGGAGGGGGCGCCGTGGTTCCCCGGACGATCAGCTCGGTGGGGATCACCACGCGACCCAGGCCCGCGGCCGGCGCCCCCCCGAGTTGCTCCAGCACGAGGCGCACGAGCTCGCGGCCCAGGCGGTGGAAGTCCTGGCGGATCGTCGTGAGCGGGGGAGCGGAGAACTCGCTCAGCGCGATCCCGTCGAAGCCGACCACCGACACGTCCTCGGGCACCCGGCGGCCGCGCTCGAAGAGGGCGCGCAGCAGCCCGAACGCCATCTCGTCGTTGGCGACGTACACCGCGGTGATCCGGGGGTCGTCGTCGATCAGCAGCCCGGCCTCGTAGCCTGAGCGCGCCGTCCAGTCGCCCCGCCAGGCCCGCGGGGGTCGCAGCCCGGCCTCCTCGAGGCAGCGACGCCACGTGTTCGAGCGGACCAGTGCGGGCTCGGAGTCGGCCGGGCCGCTGAGGTGGTGCACGGTCGCGTGACCCAGGTCGAGCAGGTGCCGGGTGGCCGCGAGGCTGCCGGCCACCTGGTCTGCGCTCGCGCTCGGGTAGTGGCTGACGAGCCGCGAGTCCGAGACGGCCACCGCCAGCCCGGCGGGCAGCGCCAGGGTCTCGGGGGTCGCCTGCTCCGCCCGGATGATGACCAGCCCGTCGATGGCCTGCTGCGAGAGCCGCTGGGCGGCCCGGTCCCAGTGCGCGGCGGCGGGCTGCCGGACGCTGAGCAGGGTGACCGAGTAGCCCGCGTCCTCGGCCGCCTGCACCACGGCCTGGGTCGTCAACGCCTCGCCCGTCCGCTCGAAGCGGTGGGCGGCCAGGCCGAGGGTGCCGAACGATCCGCTGCGCAGCGCCCGCGCCGCCCGGTTGGGCGAGTATCCGAGCTGGTCCATGGCGTCGAGCACCCTGGCTCGGGTCGCCGCGGCGACCCAGTCCGCGCCGTTGGAGACCCGCGACACCGTCTGGGACGACACCCCCGCCAGGCGGGCCACGTCTTCGATGGAGGGGCCCTTCTTGCGTCGGCCGCGGCCGGCGGTGCTGGTGCTGGGCATGGGGCGATCCTAGCCGTCCGTCCCATCTGCGGACGTCAACAGGCGGGACGAGGCCCGGCGCGCCGGTCTGCAGGTTTGACGGCTAGAAATGATGGTGGCGACTCGGGATCCCCTGATATGTTGACGTCAACAGGTTGGTCGCGTTGGTGGGGTTCGACGCAGGGCTACTCGGGCATCCGTGACCGCTCCGGCAGGCGTCCTGGCCTCGCAGCTCCGCAGCCCACGGCATCTCAGGAGGCATCCCGTGACGTTCGATCCCGTCCGCATCGCCGATCCGCGCTACTTCGCCGAGAATCGGGTGCCGGCCCACTCCGACCACCGCTGGTTCGCCTCGGTCGCGGAGGCCCAGACCGGCGTCAGCAGTTTCGAGCAGTCCCTGAGCGGCACCTGGCGGTTCCACCACGCCCTGAACCTCGACGAGGTCCCCGCGGGCTTCGAGGCGGTCGCCACCGACCGCGGCGACTGGGACGAGATCGTGGTGCCCGGCCACATCCAGCTGCAGGGCTACGGCCACCCGCAGTACACCAATGTGCAGTACCCCTGGGACGGGCACGAGGCGGTCGTCCCGGGGCAGGTGCCCACGCGCTTCAACCCCGTGGCCACCTACGCGCGGACGTTCGTCCCGGCGGTCCCGCTGGCGCCGGGCGAGCGAATCAGCGTCGTCTTCCACGGTGCCGAGTCCGCGGTGGCGGTGTGGCTGAACGGGGCCTACGTCGGCTACGCCGCCGACTCGTTCACCCCCTCGGAGTTCGACCTCACCCCCCACCTGGTCGACGGGGAGAACCTCCTGGTGGCGCAGGTGTTCCGGTTCACGTCCGGCTCCTGGATCGAGGATCAGGACTTCTACCGCTTCTCCGGCCTGTTCCGCGACGTCGTCCTCTACCGGCGGCTGGCCGCGCACCTGGAGGACGTCCGGATCACCACCGAGGTCGCTTCGGATCTCGGCCGGGCCGAGGTCGTCGTCCGGGCGGCGGTCGCCGGGACGGGAACCGTCCGAGCGACCCTGGCGGGGGTGGGCGCGCTGACCGCGGGCGACGACGGCGAGTACCGCGTGGCGATCGAGGCGCCCCGGCTGTGGAGCGACGAGGACCCGTTCCGCTACGACCTGCTCATCGAGGTGCTGGACGAGGGGGGAGCCGTCGCCGAGGTGGTGCGCCAGCGGGTGGGAGTGCGGCGCTTCGGCATCGAGGACGGCCTGCTGCGGATCAACGGCCGCCGGATCGTGTTCAAGGGCGTCAACCGCCACGAGTTCGGGCTGAACGGCCGGGTGGTCACCCGCGAGGAGACCGAGGCCGACATTCGGCTCATCAAGGCCACCGGCATCAACGCCGTCCGCACCAGCCACTACCCGAACCAGACGTTCTTCTACGACCTGTGCGACGAGTACGGCCTCTACGTCATCGACGAGATGAACCTGGAGACCCACGGCCTGTGGGACCGGCTCCGGTGGTTCGGCGCCGACCTGGAGGAGGCCGTGCCGGGGGACAAGCCGGAGTGGCTGCCGGTGCTGCTGGACCGGGCGTCGAACATGCTCCAACGCGACAAGAACCACCCGAGCATCGTGATGTGGTCGTGCGGCAACGAGTCGTTCGGCGGCACGAACCTGCTGGCCGTCGCCGACTGGTTCCGCGCCCAGGACACCCGACCGGTGCACTACGAGGGGGTGCACTGGGACCCGCGCTACCCCCAGACCACCGACGTGGTGAGCCAGATGTACACCCCGGCGTCCGAGATCGCCGAGTACCTGCGCACCCACCGCGACAAGCCGTTCGTCCTGTGCGAGTACGCCCACGCCATGGGCAACTCGTTCGGGGCGGTGGAGGAGTACGTCGACCTCGCCTACGCCGAGCCGCTGTTCCAGGGCGGCTTCATCTGGGACTTCGCCGACCAGGCGATTGCCCTGACCGACCGCCACCGGGTGCCCTACTTCGGCTACGGCGGCGACTGCGGCGAGGCCCCCAGCGACTACGAGTTCAGCGCCAACGGCATCCTGTTCGCCGACCACACCCCCACGCCCAAGCTGGCCGAGGTCGCCTACCTGTACCAGCCGCTCCTGATCGAGATCACCCCGGGGGCGATCACCGTCGAGAACCGTCGGCTCTTCGCCGACACCGGCGACCTGGACGGCGTCGTCACCCTGGCGCGCGAGGGCGTGGAACTCCGGCGGGGGACGATCGCCGTCACGATCCCGGCGGGCCAGCTCGGCAGCCACCCGCTGCCGTTCGCCTGGCCGAGCGAGCCGGGGGAGTACACGATCGACGTGTCGTTCCGGCTTCGCGAGGCCCGACCGTGGGCGGTGGCCGGTCACCAGGTGGCCTCGGAACAGGCCGTCGTCACGGTGGCGGGCGCCCCCCGTCGTCGTCCGGCGGGTCGGCCCGAGCTGGTGGAGGGCATCCACAACGTGGGAGTCCGCGGGCCCCACTTCCTGGCCCTGTTCTCGCGGCTGTACGGCGGCCTGGTCGGCTACCGGTTCGGGGAGACCCCGGAGCGCGGCCGCCAGCTGCTCCGCGCGATCCCGCAGCCGAACTTCTGGCACGCCCCGACCTCGAACGAGCGCGGCTGGGGGATGCCCTTCCGCGACGGGCCGTGGCTGCTGGCGAGCCGCTACGCCCGCGCCCGCCAGGGCGACCCCGAGGTGCGCGTCCTGGACGACTGCATCGAGGTCCGCTACACCTACGAGCTGCCGACGGCGCCCGCCGGCGAGTGCGTGGTGTCCTACCGGGTGGACGTCCAGGGTCACGTCGAGGTGACCGAGGTGGTGCGTCCGGGCGAGGGGCTCGTCGACCCGCCGGAGTTCGGGATGCTGTTCACCGCCGACGCCGCCCTGGGGCGGCTCACCTGGTACGGCGAGGGGCCCCACGAGTGCTACGTCGACCGGCGGGGCGCCGCCCGGCTGGGCGTGTACTCCGCGGACGTCGCCGATCAGCTGACCCCCTACGTCCGCCCTCAGGAGGCGGGCAGCCACACCGGCGTCCGCTGGGCGAGCGTCACGGGCGAGGACGGCGTCGGGCTGCGCTTCGACTGCGAGGACGGCATGGAGTTCTCGGCGCTGCCCTGGACCCCGTTCGAGATAGAGAACGCCCGGCACCCCAACGAGCTGCCCCCCATCCACCACACGATCCTCCGACCGGCCCTGATGCGGCGCGGCGTCGGCGGCGACGACTCCTGGGGGGCGATGACCCATCCCCAGCACCGGCTGCCCGCGGGGGACCTCACCTTCCGCTTCGGCTTCCAGGGCGTGTTGCCCGGCTAACCGCTGCCCCGAGGAGAGATTCGAGAATGGGCTGGGTCCTAGCCCCTCATCTGCTTGCTTTGTCCGCGTCCCTCAACCCCGGAAACAGCGGCGGCCCCGTGATTGACATCAAGGGAAACGTCATCGGAATCGTGTCGGCCAAGAACTTCACGACGTCGGACGGGCGACCGGCCGAGGGGATGGCCTTCGCCGTTCACACCAGCGACGTGCGTGATGACGTCAACGAATGGCTCACGCTTGATGCCGACCCGGACCCATGCGGTCACTACCCTCCCGAGGAGGAGAGTGACTCCGAGGACGAATTTGTGTGGCCGACCTTCGAGGCAGACTTCGACGCCACCGATGCGCAGCAGCTGGTGATCTCCACCCTCATGCTTCACGGTGTCGCGATCAACCGCGGCGACTACGAGAACGCGTGGAGCCTGTTCACCCCCCGGATGCAAACACGCATGGGGTCACTGGGCAGGTGGTCGTCCGGGGTCGAGTCCTCCTACTGGCGCGACATCACGGTGCGCGGCGTCACGATCGACGGGGACGTGGCGACCGCCACTGTGGACTTGCGCACCGAGCAAGACGCCGACGCGGGCGTTGATAGCCAAACGTGTTCCAACTGGTCCCTCAGCTATCGGCTTCGCCTCGGCGACGACGAATGGCTCATCGATGCCGCCAACGCGCTGGACGGGAAACCTGCCGCCTGCTGACTGTCACGGTCGCTGCCTCCCGCAGCTGGGCAAAGTCTCAACCCGGTCCCTCTCACCCGCGCCCGCCCAGGCGTAAACCCTCAAGGTGCGCTGCAGGGCAACCCTCAAGTATGAGGGCGTCGTCGTTGACCTCGCTGCCAGACTGCCGCTGCCGCCACGGGTGACCGCTGGCGGTCGGCTCGCACCCCTCGTCCGAGGGTCCCGGAAACCCCGGGGAGTGCGGGCCACAGCGCTGGGGGGAAGGCGGAACATGGCTCGGTTGGGGTCCTTGCGGGGCGTCATCCTCGCGCTGGTGGCGGCACTGGTTCCGTTGGGCGGCGTCGCGCAGTCGGCGCCGGTCGCGTCCGCCGTGACGGTGGTGCCGGTGGCCTCCCCGGAGCGTCTGCAGGCCGAGGCCATCTACCTGCTCCAGGCCGTCCGGCCGGAGTTCCGGGGACTCGTCGTCGACACGATGGCCGTGAGCTCGCCGACCCGCGCCACCCGTTGGCGGACCTTCCTGGCCACCTGGGAGCGCATCAACGCCTCGATGCGCATCTACACCGTTGCGCCCGACGGGCTGCCCACGAGCGGCCACGTCTTCGTGGTTCTGGGCTCGGGGCTGACGTCGTCGGGGACGATCACGACCAAGCTGGAGCGGCGCCTGCGGGTAACGCTGGCGGCGCTGAGGAAGTACCCGACGTCCCGCGTGCTGGTGAGCGGCGGGGCCCCGCGCAACGGCGTCACCGAGGCGGCGGTCATGCGCTCCTGGCTGATTGCCCGCGGCATCGCCTCCTCGCGGATCCTCACCGAATCGGCCTCCAGCAGCACCATCCGCAACGCGATGTACTCGATCGCGATGCTCGCGGCTACGCCGGGGGTCCGGAGCTACACGCTGATCTCGGACGCGTCCCACCTGCGTCTGGCCACGGTGCTGTTCCGCGCCGCGACACTGCAGTGGCAGGAGCGCGCCGGGGTCGCCTACCCCGTCAAGCCCCGGGCCAACGTCGCCTATCTCGACCTGGCGACCGCGGGGCAGGGTCCGCTGCGCGCCTCGTCGGTGACGTACGCGGCCAGCAACGTGGCCAGCCTGTTGGGCCTGAGCACTGCGTACCGGGCCGTCCTGGCGGCGCCGCCGGCCACGCCGGTGCTGACGTCGCTGGCGCTGCGGCCGCCCGCCACGACCACCTATGTGGTGGGGCACGCCCTGGACAAGACCGGCATGCTGGCCACGGCCCGCTACGACGGCGGGGTCTACCTGCGGCGGGTCACCACGGTGGCGGGGATCAGCGGGTTCAACCCGCTGGTGGTGGGGACGTCCGCGGCCCGCGTCGGCTACACCGACGGTGGGGTCGCCGTCAGCGCCCCGTTCGGCTACACCATCGTCAAGGGGACGAGCGTCCTGCGCGTCGGGCTGTCCACCACCACGCCGACGCGCTCGGTGACCCGGGTGAGCGTCAAGGCCACCGTGACCTCGGACGCGGGCGGCATCGTCCCCACCGGGAAGGTCCGGTTCTACCTCGACGGGACGTGGCTGAAGACCGTCACGCTGACGGCCGACCACGCGGGCATCGCCCGGTTCACCTACCCCACGATCCGTGCCCTGGGAGCGCACCGGATCACGGTGAAGTACGTGGGCACGGCGCAGCTGACCAGCGCCGTCGTCGGACGCTGGATCACCGTGGTGGCCTAGCCCGATTGAGGGTCTTCGGGGCGGCTGTGCGACAATGATCAACAGGGCGCGATCATCGCAGCCTGACATCGCACCACATGCGAGCCGCACCGGTGGCCTTTGCCGCCGACGTCGTGAGCCGCCTTGGACCGTGGTGAACCTTCTTGGAAAGCAGTCTTTCTCGTGTCCCGATCCCACGTTGAGGCGTCGTTCGCGTCTCTCGGAGTTCCCTCGTCCCTCGTCGCCGTGCTCACCGCCGGCGGCATCGACACCCCCTTCCCGATCCAGTCGGCCACGCTGAGCGACACGCTCGCGGGCCGCGACGTCCTCGGTCGGGGCCGCACCGGCTCCGGCAAGACCCTCGCGTTCGCGCTGCCGCTGGTGGCCCGCCTCGGACGACTGGTTCCCTCCGGCCAGGCGCTTGCCGCCCGCACCCAGCCCGGTCGCCCCCGCGGCCTCATCCTGGCCCCCACCCGCGAGCTGGCCAACCAGATCCTCGAGACCGTGCAGCCGCTGGCGGCCGCGGCCGGGCTCACCACCATGACGATCTTCGGTGGCGTCAACCAGTCCAAGCAGGTCAGCCAGCTGCGCCGCGGCACCGACATCGTCGTGGCCACCCCGGGCCGGTTGGAGGACCTCATGGCGCAGGGCCACGTGACCCTGGGCAGCGTCGCCGTCACCATCCTGGACGAGGCCGACCACATGGCCGACCTGGGCTTCCTCCCGGGCGTCACCCGGATCATGGCCGCCACCCCCGCCGGCGGGCAGCGGCTCCTGTTCTCCGCCACGCTCGATCGCGGCGTCGACACACTCGTCAAGCGCTTCCTGAGCCGCCCGCTGCAGCACAGCGTCGACGGCGAGGAGTCGCCGGTCGAGGCGCTCAGCCACCACGTCTTCCTCGTCGCGGACGCCTCGCACAAGCGCCAGATCATCCGGGAGCTGGCGGGTGGCACCAACCGTCGCCTGCTGTTCACCCGCACCAAGCACCAGGCACGCAAGCTGGCCCGCGAGCTCACCGCCGAGGGCATTCCCGCCGTCGAGCTGCACGGCAATCTGTCCCAGAACGCCCGTGAGCGCGGCCTGAAGGCGTTTGCGGACGGGGACGTCCGGGTGATGGTGGCCACCGACATCGCGGCCCGCGGCATCCACGTCGACGACGTCGACCTGGTCGTTCACGTCGACCCGCCCGCCGAGCACAAGGCGTACCTGCACCGCTCGGGTCGCACCGCGCGCGCCGGCAACGAGGGTGACGTGATCACGCTTGTCCTGCCCGAGCAACGTCGGGACTTCCAGGCGCTGGCGCGCGCGGCCAAGATCAGCGCCCAGCCGGCCAGCGTCCAGTCCGGCGACTCGCGTGTCCGGGCGCTCGCGGGCCCGCTCGCGGCGCCGGTCGCCCCCCAGGAGGCCCATTCCGCGGCGGCCCGCAAGGGCACGTCCGGGGACTCCGGCTCGCAGCCCCGGCGCGGCCAGGCGCGGGGTCAGTCCTCGTCCTCGCCGCGGGGCGCCAAGGGCGAGGGTCGCTCGCGCTCGGCCGCCTCGGGCTCGTCCCGGGCCGAGGCCGTCGTGCGGCTGTCGGCCCAGGGCTCACGCCGCCGGCGCCACTCCGGCCGCCCCGGTCGCCTCTCCGCGTGATCCGGCTGGTCGGGCCCTGGCGTCGTCCGGGCCCGTCCGCCGTTCGCTGAATTCCGGGTATCCGGTTCTTTACCCCGGTTAACACTTCTACCTTTCGGTCATTCTTCGACCGATTGCCCACTCCGCAAGCGGGGATGCACCCGCTATTCTGCCGGGCAGGGCGTCGAATATGAGCGCCCTCGTCATGCATCGCCGTGGCGCCCCTCGTACGGGAGCGGCCGGGCCCGAGCGATCTGTGGCGGATCGGTGTGAGTTGGGTTGCCCCGCTGCGGGGGATGGGGACAACCCAGCTTCGCCGGTCGTGAACGCCCTCAATCCGGGCAGCCACCGCCCCGCTGGCGCGGCCCGCTAGGCTGATCCTCAGAACGTGCTCCGGGGTCGGTGTAATTCCGAGCCGGCGGTGACAGTCCGCGACCCGCTCCTCGCTCGCGAGGGACGGTTGATCCGGTGGAATTCCGGGACCGACGGTGAAAGTCCGGATGGGAGGAAGCACGGGCGCGACGCGTGTCGTCGCGCCTTGGCGGATGTCCACGCCATGCCCCGGATCGCCTCGCGACCGGAGGAACAGGATGAGCGATCGGCGGGCCACCACCCGGCGCTTCGTGGCGCCCGCCGCGTTCGGCGTCGTGCTGCTCGGCGCCTGGGCGCTGGCGGCGGCCGCCGGCGGGGTTTCCGAGGTGCTGCTTCCCGGGCCGGGCGCCGTCTGGTCGAGGCTCGTGGACTTCTTCGCGACCGGCGAGATCGGGCCCTACCTGGTCACCACGATGGCCGAGGCCTTGGGGGGCAGCGCCCTGGGTGCCCTCGTGGCGATCCCGCTGGCGGTGCTGATCCACCGCTCGCGGTGGGTCGGTGACGCGGTCCAACCCTTCCTGGGAGCGACCCAGGCCATCCCCGCGATCGCCTTGGCCCCGCTGCTGGTGCTGTGGATCGACTACGGCCTGACCGCGGTGATCGTCCTGTGCGCCCTGATGGTCTTCTTCCCCATCCTCATCGCCAGCGTGACGGGGCTCAACCACGTCGACCACGACATCCTGGACGCCGCCCGCATGGACGGCGCCGGCTCGTTCGACCTGCTCTGGCAGATCGAGGCACCGCTCGCGCTGCCCGCCGTGTTGGCGGGGCTGAAGAACGGCTTCGCCCTCTCGGTCACGGGTGCCGTCGTCGGCGAGATGGTGATGGGCGGCGCCGGGCTCGGCTCGTACCTGATCGTCCAGCGCCAGGCCGTCGACACCGCCGGCATGTTCGCCACCATCATCGTGCTGTGCGCGATTGCCGCCAGTGCCTACTCCCTGATCAACCTCTGGGAGCGCCGCTCCCGGATCATCGACTCACTGCGCCGGACCCCCGGCTAAGGAAGGGATCGTCATGGATCGCCGATCGTTGTTCACCCTGGCCGGAAGCGCCACGCTCCTAGGAGTCCTCTCGTCCTGCAGCATCGGGTCGGGCGCCACGACCAGCGGCTCGGCGACGCCCACCGCGTCCGCCGTCCCGCCGCGAGCCGTCATCGGCCTCACCTATATCCCCAACATTCAGTTCGCACCGTTCTACGTGGCCGAGCGGGGCGGCCTCTTCGGCGCCGTGGGGGCCACGGTGTCGCTGCGTCACCACGGCGCGAGCGAGGGGCTCTTCACGGCGATCACCGCCGGTCAGGAGGACTTCGTCATCGCGGGCGGGGACGAGCTGCTGCAGGCTCGGGCCGAGGGCATCGACCTGGTGGCGATCGCGGCCTACTATCACGCCTACCCGGTCGCCGTTCTCGTCAAGGACGCTTCACCAATCGGCGACCTGGCGGGCCTGCGCGGCCGCAAGATCGGGGTCCCCGGGCGCTACGGGGAGACGTGGTTCGCGCTGCTCGTGGCGCTGCGGGCGGCCGGGCTCGCCGAGTCCGACGTCACGATCGTGGAGATCGGGTACACCCAGCAGGCGGCCCTGAGCACCGGCAAGGTTGACGCGGTCATGGGCTTCGTCAACAACGATCGGGTGCAGTTCGAAATCGCCGGGATCGCGACCCGCGCGATTCCGATCGCTGACGAGGTCCCGCTGGTGCCGATCTGCCTGGCAACGACCCGGACGTACCTGGAGGCCAACCCGCTGGTCGCCACCAAGGTGGCGGACGCAATGGTCGCCGGTATCGCCTCGACGGTGGCCGATCCGGACGCCGCGATGGTCGCCGCGGCCGACTACATCCCCGGCCTCTCCCAGGACGCCGCCCAGCGCGGGGCCCGCGCCACCCTCGACGCCACGACCCCGCTGTGGCGCGACGCCGCCGGCGCGGTCTCCGGTGCGCTCACCCCGGACGCGTGGAGCCGGATGGCCACCTTCATGGCCGAGGTGGGCCTCACCAGGACCCCCGTGGCGGCCGCGTCGGCCTATGACACGGGACACGTCACCCGCTGAGGGAGCCTTGGGTGGCAGCCGCCGCGGCACCGGCGGCCGGGCAGACTGGCCCACGGGGCGCCGATGAGCCAGAATCGACCCTGTCATAGAAGCGAGGCACCATGACCCAACCCCAGGTCCCCAGTTGGGATGACTACTTCCTCGGCATCGCCGAGGCGGTCGCCCGTCGTGCCAAGTGCACCCGGCGCCGGGTCGGCGCCGTGCTGGTCCACGATCATCGGATCATCGCCACCGGGTACAACGGGGCCGCACCGGGTCGTCCGGATTGCCTCGAAGGAGCCTGCCCGCGCGGCAAGCTCAGCTACGACGAGGTGCCCGGGCTCGGCGACTACGACCGTCCCGGAACCCCAGGCTTCTGCATCGCCATCCACGCCGAGGTGAACGCCCTCCTGTTCGCGACCCGCGACACGAAGGGTGCCACCGCCTACATCACCGATCCGCCCTGCCCGGGGTGCCGCAAGGCCCTCGCGGCCGCGGGGATCGTCCGGGCCGTCTGGCCGCAGGGTGAGCACGAGGCGGACGGATTGGTGGACTGGGCGACCTGATGGCATCGGACTCGGTTACCACCGGCAGCGTCGCGCACCTGGTGACGTGGCTCAGCCGGACGGTGGGGATGGCGTGCCTGGCTGCGCTGATTCCCATCGTCTTCGTCGGTAGGGACCAGTTTCCGCCGCTTCACCCGCTCTGGCTGATCACGGTCGCGGGCGGGTTGTTGGCCCTGAGCGTGCTGATCCCCACCTACGCGTGGCGCCGCGGCTCTATCCGAATTTTCCTCGGCATCTACGCGATCCTGGTCGCCGCCGGGCTGTTCACCTGGCCGCTGGCCTGGACGGCGACACAACCGCCCGCGGAGGCCCCCTGGCTGTGGATCTGTCTCAACCTCGGGGCCGTCTGCGTGGCGCTGGTGTGGGGCGTCAGGGTCGGGCTGGGTTACACCCTGGTGGTTCTGGTCGGCTTCGCCGGGGTCCGGCTGACTCTCTCCGGGGGCGCGATCGGCCCACTCGCGGCTGCGCAGGAGGCAGTGATCAACGGGATCGTCCCTGTGGGGCTGCTCCTCACGCTGAACGCCTTCCTGGAAGGCGTGGACGAGCTAGACCAGAGCATCGCCGATTCGCAGCACGCGGAGCGGGAGATGGTGCTCGAGCAGACCCTGGTGGAGCATCGGCGGCTGCTCGACGGCATCATCCACGATCAGGTGATGACGGCACTGGTGGCCGCCGTCCACGATGACCGCCCCCCGGCCCAGGTGGCCCAGCTCGCCCAACAGGCCCTCACGACGCTGGAGACCGCGGCCGCCCCCGGGGGCACCGTCGCGCCGGTGACCGCCGACAACCTGGGGCGGCTGCTGCACGACGTGGTGGCCTCGGTGTCCGAGGACGCCCTGGTCACCGCCTATCCCGCGCCCTCGATGGACTGGCAGGTGAGCTCCCAGGTGGCGAGCCTCGTCAGCCAGGCGGTCCGCGAGGCGGTGGTGAACGCCACCAAGCACGCGCACGCCAGCAGCATCGACGTGCACGTCCGCCCCGGCGTGATCGGTGACCTGCGGGCGCTCGAGGTCTCCGTCATCGATGATGGCCTCGGGTTCGACCCCGCGGCGGTCCCTGAGGGGCGCTTCGGTCTCAAGGTGTCGATCGGGGAGCGGATGCGCCTGGTCGGCGGCGTGTCGAGCGTCGAGTCGATGCCCGGAAGCGGAACCACGATCACCCTGACCTGGCACGGGGCGCCCCCCTCGTCCGATGACCGCGAGGAGCAGTCCGACCGGCAGCTCCAGGCGGTCTTCTCGTTCGTCCGCCCGGAGGTCTTCATCGGCGTGGTCTGGGCGATGGTGCTCGCCCCGATGATCCTGAGCTGGTTCTCGCTCGGCCCTTCGCCCCAGGTGGCGCCGTTGGTGATCGCCCAGCTGCTGGGGCTCGTGGCGACGTGGCTGGCGGTGACCAGCAACCCCCGGGAGCGACGCCTGGGCCTGGGAACGGCCGCCACCATCGCGGTGGTCGCGGTCATGATGGTCGGCCTGGTGCTCGCGTCGCAGACGGATGGCTGGGGTGCCGTCCAGGGCTGGCTCTCGGTGGTGCTCCAGGTACTGCTCACCGTCTTGCTCGTGCGGGCCCGCGCCGGCGTCGCCTGGCTGGCCTTTGCTGGTTACGCGGGGGCACTCGGTCTGTGGGGCTTCGCGACGGGCGCCGACCTGGTGCTCGTCCTGCGCGCCCTGGCGGGCCCGGGGCTCTGGCTGGCCCTCGGGGGCTTCATCCTCATCGGTCTGAACCAGCTGGGTTCCCGCATCCTGGCCGCCCGGGAGGCCTCGCGGGAGGCGGCCCAGGCGCTGGCCACTGGTTTCTCCACGCTGGTGCTTCGCGAGGTGTGGGTGCGTGAGCTGCGGGAGCAGGTCGGGCCGCTGCTGACGCGGCTGGCGGACCCCGATCACGAGCTGACCGGGCCGGAGCGCCAGGCCTGCCGCGTCGCCGAGGGCCGGCTGCGCGACCGGCTGCGGGCCGGGAACCTGGTCTCATTCGGCGTCTCGGCGGCCATCGAGGAAGCCCGGGTGCGCGGCGTCGAGGTGACGCTGGTCGACAACCGCGGCTCGGCCCTGCCGGAGCCGGTCCGCCGGGCCGCGCTGCGCCACCTGGAGGAGGTGGTCAGCGGGTCGATCAGCGGCCGCATCGTGGCGCGCACCGCGCCCGAGGGCAGCGCCGACGCCGTCACGATCCTGTCCTCCGTGCCGGGTGGTGGCACCACCTTGACTACGATTGACGACCAGGGAGGGATCAAGGTGAAGGTGCCATGACGGGAGCGGGTCCGATCAGGACCGCGGTGATCGACGACCACGAGGCCATCAGGCTTGGGGTGGCCGCCGCGCTGGAGCATCACGCGGTGGGCCAGGTCGAGATCGTGGCGGCCGCCCAGGGCGTTGGAGAGTTCCTCGCCCTCGGCGTGAGCGCCGATGTGGTGCTCCTCGATCTTCAGCTCGGGGACGAATCGGATCCCAAGGACAACGTCCAGCGGCTGCGG
This sequence comes from uncultured Micropruina sp., assembly GCA_964492685.1. Lineage (GTDB taxonomy): Bacteria > Actinomycetota > Actinomycetes > Propionibacteriales > Propionibacteriaceae > Micropruina. Next base: position 16,090 of record CAZBMH010000010.1, on the reverse strand, counting down.
CGGGCCGGCTACAAGGTGCTCGTCTACTCGATCGCCGACAACCTGCGGCTGGTGCGGGCCGCGTTGGCCGGCGGGGCCGAAGGCATCTGCCGCAAGGCCGAACCCATCGCGGATACCGTGGCCGCGATCGTGCTGGTGGCCGGCGGCCAGGAGGTGCTCTCGCAGGAGGTGCTGGCCGCGATCGAGGGCGACGCCAACTACGTGGCGGCCAGCCTGGGACCGCGCGAGCGGCAGGTTCTGGGGCTGTACGCGGCCGGCTTGGAGATCCCCGAGGTGGCGCGCGAGCTGCGGATCACCGAGAACAGCGTCAAGGAGTACGTCAAGCGCATTCGGGCGAAGTACACCCAGGTGCAGCGTCCAGCGAACACCAAGATCGACCTGCTGCGTCGGGCTATCGAGGACGGGATCGTCCCCCCGGTTGAGCCGCTGGCGTGAGCCACGGCTCGGTCCGGGCGCTCAGTACCAGCCGTGGGAGCGCTTGAACGACCAGGCGCTGCAGGGGGTGCCGTACCGCTCGGCGACGTAACCCAGGCCCCACTTGATCTGCGTGGCCGGATTGGTGCGCCAGTCGGCGCCGGCCGAGGCCATCTTGCTGCCGGGCAGTGCCTGGGGGATGCCGTACGCGCTGGATGTCGGGTTGTCGGCGTACCAGAGCCACCGGCTCTCGCGCATGATGATGTGGTCGTAGCAGGCGAACTGCGCCTCGCCCCAGTTGTACTTGTTGAGCATCATCTGCCGGGCGATCTCGCGCGGGTCGGTCGTGCCGGGCAGGTAGCCGAGCTCCTTGATCCGCGCCAGCTCGGCAGCCTTGATCTTCGCGTCGTTCGCCTTGATCGCCTTCGAGGAAGCGGTGAGCGACTTCAGCCGAAGCTCGGCGGCCAGCTCGGTGTCGGCGAGCAGCGGCGGACGCTCGGCGGCTCGTGCCAGCGGCAGCGACTCCCGGTCGGCGGACGAGATCGCCAGCGCGTTCGCCGGCGCGGCGGCGGCAGCGGGCCCGGCGGCGGGAGCGGTGTCGACGACGAACCCCAGCATCCCGAGGCAGCCCAGGGCCGCCACGGCGGAGAGGGACCACTTCCAGACCAGACGCACCACACGACGATCCCACAGAATGCGCGTTAAGGAAACTCTCAGGTTCAGTTCAGTCGGCGCCGCGGGCGAGCGTCCGCGGGATCACAGCCCGCGCAGGAAGTCCGGGTCGTCGTCCGGGGCGCGTGGCCGGCGGGGCGGTCGAGGTCCCGCGGTGTTGCGCACGGGTCGCCCGAGAAAGATCCAGCCGAGCGCCCCCACCACGGGCAGCAGCACGATGCATGCAAACCAGAGCCACCGGGGGAGCAGCCGCACCCGCAGCGGATCCGCCTGGGCGACCTCGACCACGCAGTAGATGACCACCATGGCGAGGATCACAACGGTTATGGCGCGCGGCATGGCTCCAATGTACCCGCGGGCCCGCAGCCGGGGCGCGCGGCCGCCCCCCGCCCGCCGTCCGCGCTGCGGACCGCCCCGCCTGTCCCGGGGGCGTCGGGGTGGCGGGCTGGCTAGGGTTGGGGCGTGGCTGTGCGGGTGGTCAGCGGACCGGAAATCCTGACCGCCGTGACGGCGGCGCTGTCCGGGGGCGACCCCGTCATCCCCGTCCCGCCCGGCGGCCCGGACGCCGCGGCCGCGCTCGCGGGCCCCGAGCCCCTGGAACACCCGGACACGGCGGTGCTCGTCGCCACGTCCGGCAGCACCGGACGGCCCAAGGGCGTCCTGCTCACCCGCTCGGCGCTGCTCGCCTCGGCGCGGGCGACCCAGGAGGCGCTCGGCGGCCCGGGCGCGTGGGTCTGCCCACTGCCGCTCCACTACGTCGCCGGGCTGATGACCGTGGTGCGGGCCTGGGTGGCGTCGCGGCCCGTCAGCGTGGTCGGCGCCGGGCTGGATGAGCTGCCGATCGTCGCCGGGGAGCGCAACTACCTGTCGGTCGTCGCCGCGCAGCTGCACCGAGCGCTGGACGACCCGGCCGCCCTCGCCCGGTTGGCCGCCTTCGACGCGATCCTCGTCGGGGGCTCGGCCGTCCCCGCCGACCTGCTCGACCTGGGGCGTGCTCGGGGTCTGCGCCTGGTGGCGACCTACGGGATGACCGAGACGTGCGGCGGTTGCGTCTACGACGGGGTGCCGCTGCCGGGGGTCGAGGTGGCCGTGGACCACGCCGAGCGGATCTGGATCGGTGGCCCGCAGCTGTTCGCGGGCTATCGCGGCGATGCGGACGCGACCGCGGCGGCGCTGGTGGGGGGCCGGCTGCGCACCCAGGATCGGGGCGCGTGGGACCGGGACCGGCTCCTCGTCATGGGTCGGCTGGACGAGGTCGTGATCTCCGGCGGCGTGAACGTGGACCTGGCGGCCGCCCAGCGCGCGGCCGACGCCGCGTTCGGGCCGGGGGAGGTCCTCCTGCTGGCGCTGCCCGACGACCGCTTCGGGGCCCGGATCGTCGCCGTGACGGCCCGCTCCTGGTCGCTGGAGCAGGTCCGGGGGCGTTTGCAGGCAGACTTGACCCCGACAGCCCTGCCCCGAGACCTCCGACGAGTGCCCACCCTGCCCCTGACCGGGACCGGCAAGGTCGATCGGCGGCGGCTCGTCAACGACTGGATCGAAGGGAGCCGCCAGTGACCCCGCTCAGTGCCTGGGTGGAGGGGGCGCGCCCGCGCACCCTGCCCGCCGCGGTGGCCCCCGTCCTGGCCGGCAGCGCCGTTGCCTGGTTTGAGGGCGGCTTCGCGCCGCTGCTGGCCGGGGCGTGCCTGGTGGTGTCTCTGGCGCTGCAGGTGGGCGTCAACTACGCCAACGACTACTCCGACGGGATCCGGGGTACCGACGCGGAGCGGGTCGGCCCGCTGCGGCTGGTCGGCTCCGGGACGGCGACCCCCGCGGCGGTGAAGGCCGCCGCCTTCGGCTGCTTCGGCGTGGCGGCCGTGGCGGGGCTGGCGATCGTCGCGTTGACCGGTTTCTGGGGGCTGCTGCTGGTGGGGCTGGCCGCGATCCTGGCGGCCTGGTTCTACACCGGCGGTCGCAACCCGTACGGCTACCAGGGCTGGGGCGAGGTGTTCGTCTTCGTCTTCTTCGGGCTCGTCGCCGTGGGGGGAACCACGTACGTCCAGCTGGGCCGGGTGACGCCCGCCGGCTGGTGGGCCGCCGTGGCCATCGGCTGCCTGGCCTGCTCGATCCTGGTGGCCAACAACCTGCGCGATCTGGCCGGCGACCGGGTGGCGGGCAAGCGCACCCTGGCCACGCGGCTGGGCGATGCCGCCACCCGCCGGTTCTACGTCGCGCTGAACGCGCTGGCCCTGGCCTCGGTGGCCGGGGTGGCGGTGACCAGCAGCTGGTGGGCGCTGCTCGGGCTGACGAGCGCGGCGCTGCTGATTCCCCCCACGCGGGCGGTGCTGGGCGGTGAGTCCGGCCGCGGCCTCATCGTGGTGCTGAAGGCGACCGGCCTGGCGGAACTGCTGTGCTCGGCCGGCCTGTTCGTCGGGCTGGTGATCGCCGGATGAGCGCCGCCCCGCGCCGAGGCAGGGTGATCGTCGGTCCGTTCGTCGCCGTCACTGCGGTCGTGGCCGCGGCCTGGCTGATCGCCGGGGTCATGCTGTTGGTGATCGGGCCGCCTCCGCTGGCGCCGCTCGGGGTGGCCACCCTGCTCGTCGGGGTCGGTTTGGCGGTGATGACCGCGCGGATGGTCGTCCTGGTGGCGGACGAGACGGTGGCAGTGGTCGGTCAGAAGGCGTTGCCACGCGCGGACCTCGCCTCCCTCGGGGTGCGACGGACGTCCCGGGTCCTGCCGCTGTATGTGCCGGTGGTGACGATTCAGCAGGGGCGTGCGATGGCCGGCGTCGACCTGGACGGCCTCAGCAGCATCGGCGTGCGCGGGGCCCAGCGGGCCGCCGAGCGGTTGGCCACACTCCTGGAGGTGCCCGTGGTGGCCGAGGAGACGCCCACGACCGCACCCGGCCCGAGGCGGGGCTGGGATGGTTGAGCAGCCCCTGGTCTACGACGTCGGCCTGCGGACGCGGTTCCGCGGCATCACCCGGCGCAGCGGCATGCTCATCCGGGGACGGGCCGGCTGGGCCGAGTGGAGCCCGTTCCCCGAGTACACGTTCCCGGAGACCGAGAGCTGGTGGGCCGCCACGATCGAGGCGGCCGAGTTGGGATTCCCGGAGCCGCGCCGGACCCTGGTGCCGGTCAACAGCATCGTTCCGGCCGTCGGGCCCGAGCGGGCGGGGCCGCTGGCGCTCGCGGGCGGCTGCACCACGGCCAAGGTCAAGGTGGGTGAGCGCGGCCAGGACTTCGCCGAGGACCTCGACCGGGTGGCCGCCGTCCGCGCCGCGCTGGGCCCGGGCGGCCGGGTCCGGGTGGACGCCAACGGCGCCTGGGGCGTCGAGGAGGCCCTCGATCGACTCGCGCGGCTCCACGCCTACGACCTGGAGTACGCCGAGCAGCCGTGCGCCGGCGTGGCCGAGCTGGCCGAGCTGCGCGTCCGGCTGGCGCGGGCCGGGGTGGACGTGCCCATCGCCGCCGACGAGTCCATCCGCCGCAGCGGCGACCCGCAGGCCGTCGTGGCCCAGCACGCCGCCGACATCGCGGTGCTGAAGGTGCAGCCGCTGGGGGGCGTCCGCGCCTGCCTGGAGCTGGCCGACCAGCTGGGCCTGCCCGTGGTGGTCTCCTCCGCCCTCGAAACCTCCGTCGGGATCCGCGCCGGCGTGGCGCTGGCCGCCGCGCTGCCCGAGCTCCCGTTCGCGTGCGGCCTGAACACCGTGCCGCTGTTGCACGACGATGTGGTGAGGTCCCCGCTGGTGGCCCACGATGGGGTCATCGAGGTTCGAGACGTGGAGGTGATCGTGCGCGACCAGTGGCAGCCGTCCGTCGAGACCAGGCAGTGGTGGCTTGAGCGGTGGCAGGGGCTGGAGGCCGACATGCGAGGTCCGTGGTGAGCGCCCCCCGCTGCGCGGCGACCGTCCTGGCCCAGCTGATCACCCAAGGGCTCACCGACCTGGTGCTCTGCCCCGGGTCCCGCAGCGCGCCGCTGGCCCTGGCCGCGCACCGCGCCGAGGCCGAGGGGCGCCTGCGGCTCCACGTGCGGACGGACGAGCGCAGCGCGGGCTTCCTCGCACTGGGCCTGGGCAAGGCCTCGGGTCGTCCCGCGGCGGTTGTCACCACGTCCGGCACCGCCGTCGCCAACCTGCTGCCCGCGGTGATGGAGGCCCATCACGCCGGGGTGCCGCTGATCGTCCTCAGCGCCGACCGGCCCGCGGCCCTGGTGGGTTTCGGTGCCAACCAGACCACCGACCAGGCGGGCCTGTTCACCGGCTTCGTCCGCTACGCCGCCCGGGTGTCCTCGGCGGCCCCGGGGGCATCCTGGGCGGCGCAGACCGCGCGCGCCTGGATCGCCGCCGCAGGCACGCCGGGGCACGGCCCCGGCCCCGCGCACCTGAACATCGAGCTGGCCGAGCCGCTGGTCGGCACGAGCGACGACGCCTGGCCCGCCGTCCGCGCCGTCAATCCCGGGCCGCCGCCGGTCCCGGTGGGGCTGCCGCTGGGCCCGGGCCCGCGCACGCTGGTCGTCTGCGGCGACGCCCCGGTGGCCCTGGGCAACGAGGTGGCCCGGCTCGCGGCGGCGGCCCGGCTGCCGCTGGTCGCCGAACCGTCGTCCAACGCCCGTGGCGGGGCCACGGCGCTGCGGACCGGTCGCCTGCTGCTAGCCGGCTCCCTGGCCGACGACGTCGAGCGGGTGATCGTCTTCGGGCACCCGACACTGTCGCGGCCGGTGAACCGGCTGCTGTCGCGAGCCGACGTCGAGCTGGTCGTGGTCGGCGACGGCTCGTCCTGGGTGGACCCGGGTTGGCGCGCGTCCGTGGTCACCGGAAAGGTCGAGCCCGCCCCCGGCGACGAGGCCTGGCTGGAGCGCTGGCAGCGGGCCGACACGGAACGATCGGCCGCCCTCGACGCGATCCTGGCGGGCGTCGCGGGGCTGAGCGGACCCGGCCTCGCCCAGGCGGTGCTGGCGGCCGCCCGGGGCCCGCTGGTGCTCGGCAACTCCAACCCGATCCGGGACGCGGATCTCGCGCAGAACCGCGTGGACGAGGTGGGCGCGGTCTTCGCGAACCGGGGGCTGGCCGGGATCGACGGGACCGTCGCCACCGCGATGGGCATCGCCCTGGCGACCGGGGAGCCCACCACGCTGCTCTGCGGCGACCTGACGTTCCTGCACGACCTCAACGGGCTGGCCGCCGGCGCGGGGGAGCGGCGCCCCCGCCTGCGGATCGTTGTCGCCGACGACACCGGCGGCAGCATCTTCGCGACGCTCGAGTACGGCGACGAGCGCTTCGCCGACGCCTTCGAGCGGGTGTTCGCGACCCCTCCGGGGGTGGACCTCGCCGCCGCGGCGGCCGCCCACGGCGTGCCCGTCGCCCGCGTCGGGGACCAGGCATCGCTGGCCGCGGCGCTGGCCCGTCCGCCCGACGGGGTGGATGTGATCGTGGTCGGGCTCGACCGCCTCGGGCGACGCGCCCTTCACGAGGCGCTCAGCTGCGCCTGACGTCCGGACCTGCGGCCGCGTCAGTCGCCGAGCCCGCGGAGCCACCGCCGGACGTGCCAGGTGGCCCGGACATCGTCCTCGTTGTACTCCAGGACGCGCTGCCTCGCCCGCGCCCGGGCGTCGGCGCTCTCGCCGTGTACAGCCTCGGTGAACCACGCCTGCGAGTTGAGCCCGCCGGGGGCCTCGTCGCGCCACGAGAACCCGGCGGCCCGGTTGGCCACCACCTTCAGCCCGAGGCCCTGGGTTCCGAAGAAGTGCTCCCGGATCGGCGCGAACAGGTCCACGAAGTGCTCCCGCGCGTAGTCGGCGCCCCACTGGATCGTCGGATCGCCGCTGGCGGCGGCCAGCCGGTTGAGGCGGACGATCTCGTAGTCGGAGTAGTGGAAGACCAGCGCGGGGGTGGCGGCGACCTGCTCGCGCAGCCACGCCATGGCGTCGCGGGCCAGGTCCCATTCCGCCTGGTCGTCGAGGTCGCGGAAGGCCGCGAAGCTCCGGTAGTCGGGCAGGGTGCCGGGGCCACCGCTGATCAGGAAGCCCCACAGGTAGACCCGGTCGTCCATCGACGTCTCCACGTCGATGTCGAGCTCCAGGGGGGCGTCGGGGAGCAGGATCGGCCCGGTGGTCACCCGGTCGAAGTCGATGCCGCGCGCCATCAGCACCGAGCGCCGCCAGGCCAGCCGGAGCCGGTCCTCGGCGCCGCCCCGGTGGGTCACCCGCGGCAGGTAGTCGGTGAGCAACTGCTCGACCTCGGCGGTGGCCAGCTCGGCGACCGTCTCGACGCCCAGCTCGCGCAGCACCCCGATCTCGTGGGCGTCCAGGGGCGATTTGTTGATCCGCAGGCTCAGGTCATCCTCGTGGAGCTGGGGCCGGCAGCTGTCCCACCACTGGCAGTACGCGCACTCCCGGTTCACGATCGGGCGCAGCACGGGCGGGTCGTCGGGGTCGCACGCGGCGGCGGTCTCCGCGAGCTGCTCCCGGAAACCGAACTCGTGGTCGTAGCGCTCCAGGGCGCTGATCAGGGGCGTCTCCTGCGCGTCGGACACCATCCGAGGGTTCGGTGACAGCAGCGGCTGATCGAGGCGGACCCAGCTCAGCACCCAGCCGCCGTCCACCTCGTCGGTGCCGATGATGGCCGCCCACGGGTCCGCGGAGGCCACGCCCAGCCCCTCCAGCATCCGGCGGTAGTGCGCCAGTTGCAGCACGTCGTTGAGCCGCCACGACCACCGGAACCGCTGGCCGGTCAAGCGTTGACGCGCGGCGGGATCCGCCAGCCGCGACACGTCGAGCTCGGCGCTGGCCCGGCTATCGAGCACCCGATGGAATTTGACGTGGGCGGGCTGGTAGCCGCCGTCGGGGGCCTTCACCAGCAGGTCCGGGCGGCCGCTGCGATGGCCCACCCAGTCCCGGGGGAGCAGGCCACAGACGATGAGGTCTGCCCCCGCCGCGACCGCTTCGCGCCAGGCCTCCTCCTGGGCGCCGGATGGCCCGCCCAGCAGCGGACGGCAGTCGACCACCGTCCCGGGGGCCTCGGCCAGGATGCGCGCGAGCACGTCCGCCTTGAAGGTCGTCCCCCCGTGGAAGCCCTCGCGCAACGACTCGTCGGCCGCGGGCAGCTGCACCCCGGGGTGGAACGCGTTGTGCGTCTTCACCGGGCAGCTGCGGGCCGCGTAGGCGTCGAGAACGAACATCAGGCCAGCCCGCGATGGAGGGCGACGATCCCCCCCGACAGGTTCTTCCAGGCGACCTCGCGCCAGCCGGCCTCACCGAGCATCGTGGCCAGCGTTCGCTGATCCGGCCAGGCCAGGATCGACTCGGCCAGGTACTCATACGCGGGGGGATTGGACGAGGTCAGCCGGGCGATGCCCGGCAGGGCCGCCAGGGCCCCGCGCTGGTAGGCGACGCGCAGCGGCGGCCACGTCGGGGTGGAGAACTCGCAGATGACGACGCGGCCGCCGGGCCTGGTCACCCGGCGCAGCTCCGCCAGGGCGGCGGCGGTGTTCTCGACGTTGCGCAGGCCGAACGAGATCGTCACCGCATCGAAGGCGCCGTCGGCGAACGGCAGATTGAGGGCGTCGGCGTTCACGAAGGGCAGGTCGGGCTGGCGCTGCTTGCCGACCTCGATCATTCCGAAGCTGAGGTCGGCGGGGACCACCAGTGCCCCCGCGTCGGCGAACGGGCGGCTCGAGGTGCCGGTGCCCGCCGCCAGGTCGAGGACGCGCTGCCCGGGCCGCGGATCGACCGCCGCCACGACGGCCCGGCGCCATCGGCGATCCTGACCCACGCTGAGGATGTCGTTCACCAGGTCGTAGCGTTCGGCCACGGTGTCGAACATCGCCGCCACCTCGCCACGACGTTTCGCCAAGCTGGCGCGTGCCTGTTCTCCCATTGCCACGGGGGCAAGCCTGCCATGAGCCGCCGACAATCCGCGCGGCCGATTCCGGGCCGGGCGCCGTCGTGCGTCACAATCGTCCCTATGGCCAAGCGCAGCACCGTTCTCTCGGTGACCCATCTCACGAAGTCCTTCGGTCCGGTGATGATCGTCCAGGACTTCAACCTGGAGGTCCGCGAGGGGGAGGCGATCGCCCTGACGGGCCGCAACGGCGCGGGCAAGTCGACGATCCTGCGGTGCCTGGTGGGCGCCGACCTACCGGATGAGGGCACGGTGAGCGTGAACGGGATCACGATGAGCGAGCTCAACCCCGAGGTGCGCCGCGACGTGGCCACCGTGATCGACGACCTGGACTTCTTCCCCGACCTCAGCGTCGTCGAGCACCTCGACCTGCTGGCCCGGGCCCACGGCGTCGCCGACCCGGACGCCGCGGTCGACGAGGTGCTCCACGAGGTGCAGCTGGTGCCCCAGTCGGGGCAGCTGCCCGGCACCCTGTCCTCGGGGCAGCGCCGCCGCCTGGCCCTGGCCACGGCCTTCGTGCGGCCCCGCAAGCTGCTGATCCTGGACGAGCCGGAGCAGCGCCTCGACAGCGAGGGCGTGGCGTGGCTCGCGCAGCGGCTGCGGGCCGAGCGCGACCGCGGGCTGGCGATCGTGATGGCCTCCCACGACCCGACGCTGGTCGAGACCGTGGCCACGCGGGTGGTGCGGGTGGGCGAGCGGGGCGAGGTCCTGGAGGACACGCTCTCGTGAGCCGCAAGTCGCGCAAGCAGGCCACCGCCAAGCCGGGCCCGGCCGCCCCGGCACCCAAGGCGGGCCCGAAGTCGGCGGCGCCGCCCGCGCCGGCCGCCCCCGTCGAGCGCTCGTTCTTCTTCCTGCCCGAGGTGCCCGCCGAGCCCGTGGACGAGCGCGAGCTCCACGAGCTGATGAAGGACTGGCGGCACGGCCGGGCCACCCGCACCATCGGCTCCGCCCTGCAGGACGCCTACGTCACCATCTTCAGCGTCCTGATGATCGGGGCGATGGTGGTGAACCTGGTGCTCAAGATGCAGACAAACGCGTCCAGCTGCACCACCGCCACCTGCCTCACCGCCCGGACGCTGCTGCCCTGGTCGGTGGCATCCGCCCTGTTCGCCCTCGCGCTGGGGCTGTCGCGGCTGTTCGGCCCCGTGCTGGCCTCGGCCGCCGAGGGGTTCTGGCTGATGGACGCGCCGATCTCGCGCTCCCGGCTGCTGCGCGGCCGGCTGGTGCTGGCCGTCGTCGCGGCCCTGGCGGTCGGCGGGGTGCTCAGCGGGCTGACCGCCGCCCTGTCCGGGTCGTCGGCCCTCGCCGTGGGGCTGTGGGCCGCCGGCGGCGCGTTCGGCACCGCGGGGCTGGTGGCGTTCGCCGCCGGCCAGCAGGGCATCGAGCGGCATCGGCTCGTGCGGGTCGGCCAACTCGCCTTCGGGGCGCTCTCGCTGGCCTCCGTGCTCCTCGTGGTCGCGATCTCCTCGGGCCTGGTGCCCCTCACCTTCCCGGCCGGGGCCGACGAGACGCTGGCGGGGGCGGTCGCCGCCGTCGCCGTCCTCGGTTTGGTGGCCGCCCTCGCGGTGGCCCGGCGTCGCCTGGACGGCATCCGTCGCTCCCGGCTGGTCAGCGGCGGCTCGCTCATCAGCGGAATGCAGGGGGCGATGTTCGCCCTCGACTTCGGCCTCGTCCGCGACATCCTCGTGGAGCGCGACGCGGTCCGGCGCGGTCACGTCCGGCCGACGGCCGGCCGGGGCACCGGCCTCAACGCGCTGGTCTGGCGCGACCTCCAGCGCATCGTCCGCTTCCCGCGCGCGCTGGTGGGCCTGGTTCTCACCGTGGTCGCCCCCTACGCGGTGGACGCGCTCGGGCTCGCCACCCTCAACCCGATGATCTCGGGGCTGCTGCTGGTGGTCGGCCTGGTGCCGTTCCTGGGCACCCTGCGGGTGCTCACGCGGACGGGCGGGCTGGCCCGGAACTTCCCGTTCAAGACCAGCGCGATCCGGCAGGCGGCGATGCTGATCCCGGCGGTCCTGGCCGTGCTGTGGGCGCTGGCCACCCTGCCGGCCTTCGTGGGCATCGTCAGCTCCGGCGCGGAGCGGTCCATCCCGGACGCCCTCGCCGTGGCGCTGGTGACCGCCCTGGCCGGCTGGCTCGGCGCCGTCCGCTGGGTGACCGCCAAGAAGGTCGACTTCAACACCCCGATGGTCGCCACGGAGACCGGCGCGATCCCGCCCACGCTGATCTTCAACCTGCTGCGCGGCTTCGACATGGTCGTGCTTGTGACGGCGCCGGTCATGCTGGGCGGCTCGCCGATGTGGTCGCTCGGCATCGGGACGGTGGCGTTCATGGGCCTGCGCGGCACGTTCAACATGGACGAGCTGAAGCAGGAGCAGGAGAAGGCCCAGAAGGAGGCCGCCGCCGCGAAGGCGGCGCGCGACGGGCGTGCACCCGCGGGCAAGCCCGCCGTCAAGACGAAGGTTCCGCGGCCCTCGGGCCGGTGAGGCCGCGGCTCAGCTGAGCGCGTCCCGCATCGGCCGGAGCTTGGCCTTGGTCTCGGCGAGCTCCTCGGCCGGGTCGGACTCGGCCACGATCCCGCAGCCGGCGAACAGCCGTAGGGACGCCGGGTCGTCGGCGTCGACCACGCCGCAACGCAGCGCGATCGCCCACTCGCCGTCCCCCCGGGAGTCGGTCCAGCCGACCGGCCCGGAGTAGCGACCCCGGTCGAGTCCCTCGATCTCGGCGATCGTGGCCCGGGCCAGCGCGGTCGGGGTGCCGCACACGGCCGCGGACGGGTGCAGGGCGGCGGCCAGCTCCAACGCCGAGACGTGCTTGCGGGCCACCCCGGTGACGTCGGTGGCCAGGTGCAACACGTTGGGCAGCTCCAGCACGTACGGCGACTCGGGGACGTTCATGCCCGAACAGAACGGCGCCAGCGCCTCCGCCACGGACGCGACGGCCAGCTCGTGCTCGATGAGGTTCTTCGACGAGCGGGCCAGCGACGAGGCCAGCTTGAGGTCGGTCTCCTCCGAGCCGGACCGCTGAATCGTCCCGGCCAGCACCCGGGAGGTCGCCAGGCCCCGCTCGCGGCGGACCAACATTTCCGGCGAGGCGCCGATCAGGCCGTCGATCGCGTAGGTCCAGCAGCCCGGGTACGCGTCGGCCAGCCAGCCGATCAGCCGCGGCCGGTCGATCGGGGACGAGGCGCGGGCGAGCACCGACCGGGCGAGCACCACCTTGGACAGGCCGTTGCCCTCGATCCGCGCCACGGCCTCGGCCACGCGGTCCTGCCAGGAGGCCTCCTCGGCCGGATCGTCCAGGAAGCGGACGTAGCGCGCGGCCCCGGCCGCGACCCGGACGGGCGGCAGCACCGGCTCGACGTCGCCGAACGCCGTGACCCAGAACGAGCCCTGGCGCCGACCGATGACGAGCTCGGGGACGACCAGGCGCGAGCAGTCCTCGGTGTTGTCGGGGTCGAAGACGAAGGACCCGAAGGCCAGCGGCCCCGAGCCGCACACCTGGGGCAGCTCGGTCTCGTGCTGGATCGTCGCGAGGGTGGCGCGCCACCAGGCGTCGGCGTCGGCGGGGGAGCTCGGCCGGTAGGAGGCGGCGACCCCTCGTCCCACCATGCCCTCGCCGCGGCGGATCCAGGCCAGGCCGCCGTCGTCGCTGAGGTACTGCTCCAGCGGCCCCGGATCGTCGATGACGACGGTTCGCGCGCGCAACCGGGGCGCGCCGCGGGGAGGAGTCACCGACGCAGAATAGCCCCGGCGGCGCGGACCGCGAGAATCGGCGGCCCCGGCCCGTCCGCCACCGGTGTCGGTGTGGGCGCGGCAGACAATCGTGCTTAGACTGACGGCGAGCCCCTGGTCCGGGGCCCGCCGACGACGACCTGGAGTGAGATGTCCGACACGCGTGAACCCGCGGGGCCGGAGTCCATCCAGGCCGATGTGATCGTGGTCGGGGCCGGCCCGGGTGGAGCCACCGCGGCCGCCTACCTGGCCGATCGCGGGCTGACTGTCGCGCTGCTGGAGAAGGCCACCTTCCCCCGCGACAAGGTCTGCGGCGACGGGCTGACCCCGCGTGCCGTGCGTCAACTGATCCGGCTGGGCGTCGACACCTCCGACGAGGACACCTGGATCCGCAACAAGGGGCTCCGCGTCTACGGCGGTCGCAGCGAGCCGTTCGAGCTGTTGTGGCCCGAGGTCTCGGGCTTCCCGTCCTTCGGCCTCGTCCGCAAGCGGGCCGACTTCGACCAGCTGATCGCCGACAAGGCGGTGGCCAAGGGGGCCACGCTGTATCAGCAGGCGAACGTCGTCGCCCCGATCCTGGACGAGCGCACCGACCGCATCGTCGGGGTGACCACCAAGGACGGGCGCCACTTCACCGCCCCCTTCGTCGTGGCCGCCGACGGCAACTCCTCGCCGCTGGCCAAGTCGATGGGGCTGCTGAAGCGGGTCGATCGGCCGATGGGGGTGGCGGTGCGCGCCTACTTCACCTCGCCGCGCAGCACCGACGACTACATGGAGAGTTGGCTGGAGCTCTGGGACGGCGCGCCCGGCAAGTCGAACCTGCTGCCCGGCTACGGCTGGGTGTTCGGCATGGGCGACGGCACCTGCAACGTGGGTCTGGGTACGGTGGCGTCCTCGGCCAAGAGCCTGAAGCTGAACTACCGCGACCTGTTCTACCGCTGGCTGGACAACACGCCCGACGAGTGGGGTTTCCGCCGGGAGAACCAGGTGGGCCCGATCGGGTCGGCCGCGCTCCCGATGAGCTTCAACCGACAGCCCGCCTACCACCGCGGGCTGCTCCTGGTGGGCGACGCGGGCGGCATGGTGAGCCCGTTCAACGGCGAGGGCATCGCCTATGCGATGGAGGCCGCCGAGCTGGCAGCCGACGCGATCGCCCAGGCGCACGTGGAGGGGCCGGGCACGGCCGCGGCGGAGAAGGCGCTGCACGCCTACCCCAGCCGGCTGAAGGCGGAGTGGGGCGGCTATTTCCGGCTGGGTCAGGTCTTCGTCTCCCTGATCGAGCACCCCCAGGTGATGCAGGTCTGCACCCGCTACGGTCTGCCACGTAAGACCCTGATGCGATTCACCATGAAGTTGCTTGCCCACCTGTACGACACCAACGATGGTGATTGGATGGACAAGGTCATCACCGGGCTTGCCAAGGTGGTGCCTTCGGCATGACCAGGGACACGAAGAAGGGACAACGATGAGTCCATATATCCCCATCCTGGGCATCATGGCGCTCGCGGGGGGCTTCCTCGCCGTCTCGGTTCTCCTCAGCTCGTTCGTCGGCCCGGGGCGCTACAACCGCGCCAAGTACGACGTCTACGAGTGCGGCATCGACCCGACGCCGCAGCCGGTGGGCGGCGGCCGGTTCCCGGTGAAGTACTACATCACGGCCATGATGTTCATCATCTTCGACATCGAGATCGTGTTCCTGTACCCCTGGGCGGTCACGTTCGACAAGCTCGGCCTGTTCGCCCTGGTCGAGATGATCCTGTTCATCGTCACCGTCGTCATCGCCTTCTTCTACGTCCTTCGCCGCGGCGGCTTGGACTGGGAATGACCGGACAGCGAAGCGGAGAGAGGTTGAGTCATGGGTCTTGAAGACAAGATTCCCCAAGGTGTGCTGCTCACCACGCTGGAGGACGTGTTCGGGTGGATGCGGCAGGCCTCGTTCTGGCCGGCCACGTTCGGCCTGGCCTGCTGCGCCATCGAGATGATGGCCTTCGGGACGCCCCGCTTCGACGCCGGCCGCTGGGGCCAGGAGGTCTTCCGGGCCTCGCCGCGCCAGGCCGACCTGATGATCATCTCCGGCCGCGTCAGCCAGAAGATGGCCCCGGTGCTGCGCCAGGTGTACGACCAGATGCCGAACCCCAAGTGGGTGCTGGCCATGGGCGTGTGCGCCTCCTCGGGCGGCATGTTCAACAACTACGCGATCGTGCAGGGCGGTGACCACCTCGTCCCTGTCGACATGTACGTGCCGGGCTGCCCGCCGCGCCCCGACATGCTCATCGACGCGCTGTTCAAGCTGCGCAAGATGGTCCAGGACCGTCCGATGGGCCAGAACGAGCTGGACGCCCACGAGGCCGCCGAGGCCGCCGCGCTGGTGGCGCCCGCGACCATCGAGCTGAAGGGGCTCATGCGATGACCGACAAGCTTCCGGCCGAGGAGGCGCAGCCCCTCGACACCCTCGCGCCCGCGATGCCGCCGTTCGCGGCCTCGCCCGTGGTGGAGGTGCGTCGCGGCATGTGGTCGGACGGCTCGCCGGACACCTCGGGCTACGGCGGCCTCGTCCGCGACGTCGCGCTGCCCGCCGGGGTCGAGCCGCCCTACGGCTCCTGGTACGACGCGGCCTACGCGCGGCTGGCCACGCTCGTCCCCGACGGCGTGTTCCGGGTGGTGCTTGACCGCGGCGAGCTGACCTTCCACGTCGCGCGCGAGCGGCTCACCGAGGTGATGCAGCAGCTGCGCGACGACGAGCAGCTGCGCTTCGAGCTGTGCGCCAGCGTCTCCGGGGTGCACTACCCGGCCGAGACCGGCACCGAGCTGCACGTCGTCTACCACCTGCAGTCGATGACCCACAACCGCCGGCTCCGGGTGGAGACCAGCTGTCCCGAGAGCGACCAGCACGTCCCGTCCGTGGTGCCGATCTACCCGGCCGCCGACTGGCACGAGCGCGAGACCTGGGACATGTTCGGGATCATCTTCGACGGCCACCCCCACCTGACCCGCATCCTGATGCCGGACGACTGGCTGGGGCATCCGCAGCGCAAGGACTACCCGCTGGGCGGGATCCCGGTGGAATTCAAGGGCGCCGTGGTGCCGCCCGTCGATCAGCGGAGGGACTACCGATGACGTCGACGACCGACGACCTCTACGCCGCCCCGGGCGAGGAGACCACCGGCACCGTGTACACCGCGATGGGCGGCGACTGGAACGACATCGCCAGCTCGCAGGCCGAGCGGGGCGACGAGATCCTGGTGGTCAACATGGGCCCCCAGCACCCCTCGACCCACGGAGTGCTGCGGCTGATCCTCGAGTGCGAGGGCGAGACCGTGCTCTCCATCCGTCCGGGCATCGGCTTCCTGCACACCGGCATCGAGAAGAACATGGAATACCGGACGTGGA
>CAZBMH010000009.1:0-61513 GCA_964492685.1 uncultured Micropruina sp. | reverse complement strand
GTCGCAATGTCGATCGACGGTCATAAGACCTTGTCAGGGGGCCATTATCGGCTGACAGAAGAGAGCTTCAACTCCTCTCTCGCGCACCAGAGGAAATCCCTAGTCATTGGCCAATGGCTAGGGATTTTGTCATTGTTTGGCCTAGCCGCCATCACCGGCCTTGAGGAAGTTGGCGCCGAGCACCCGAGCCGTGGGCACCGCAGGCCCAAGGCGTACCCGGGTCTTCCGACGGCTCGTCCCAGGCTGCGACACGGCGCGTCGTGCGCCGATCGGCTGGGCCCGGGGTCACAGCCCGAGGAGCCCGAGGGGAACGACGCCGATGCCGTCGGGACGCCGGTAGGCGTTGGGCCCCGTGTTGATGACGATGGCGTCGGCGAGTCTGGTGCCGATGCGATCGGCGAGCCAGTGGAGGTGCCGGGCGTCGCGGTCGTTGACGGTGTTGGCCAGCTTGACCTGGATGGCCAGGACGCGGCCGTCGTCTCGCACGGCGACAAGGTCGATTTCATGATCGCCATTGCGGGTGCGTAGGTGTCCGATGGCTGCTTCGGCCGCTTGGGCCGGCACGCGGACGCACAAGGTGGCGAGCGACTCGAACAGATGGCCGAGCATGGTGCCCTGCTGGGGGCCGACGGTGCTGCCCTCGCCATCCAGGAGTGCCTCGCGGGTGAGTCCGAGCAGACGGGCGGCGAGCGCCGGGTCGGCGAGGTGGTGCTTCGGGGTTTGACCGAGGCGGGTGAGGTCGCTGCCGCCCGGCACCCAGGCTGGAACTGGGTCGAGCAGCCACAAGGTGGTCAGGACATCGCGGTAGGCGGTGGACGTCGACCGGGCGGGCTTGTCTGACTGCCCGGGCGTCGCGGCGTCGAGGATCTGGGAGTAGCTGGCGGTGGTGGCACTGGCGGTGGCGTAGGCGCGTAGCCAGCTCAGCATCGCGTTGGGCTTGCGTACCGCGAGGCCCTGCTCGGGGACGTCCCGATCGACCGCGTTGTGCAGGTAGGAGTCGAGCTGGAAGCGGAGGGCGCGTCCCGTGAGCCCGCGCATTGCCGGGAATCCGGAGGCGAGGATCTCCTCTACGTAGTCGGCCAGTCGCAGGCGACAGGTGCCGGCCAGCGGTTCACGGCGACCCGAGAGCAGTGCGGCAAGGCTGACCGTCGGCTGCGACACGCCTCGCTCGGTCAGCGTCATGGGCCGCATCCGGAGCCGACCGATGCGTCCGGCGCCGGAGTGCGCAGTGGCGCCGGGGGCGGGTGTCGCGCTGCCGGTCAGCAGGAACTGACCGCCGGTGGCATCGGTGTCCACGGCGCGGCGGACGACGTCCCAGACCTCAGGCACCTTCTGCCATTCATCGATCAGGACCGGTCGCCCACGGTCGAGCACCTGCTCTGGCTCAGCGGAGATCGACTCGCGAACCGCCCTCGAGTCCAGTCGGACCGTGGCGCGGGCTCGTTGCTCCGCGGTCGTGGTCTTCCCCACCCCCTTCGGCCCGTCGATCGCGACCGCGGCGAGCTGCCCGAACAGCTCGTCGAGCTCGTCGTCCAAGATTCGCCGCAGGTACGCCACGTCTGGAAGCATACGGTTCGCAGGCGGTGAATCAGTCATTTAGCAGCTATTGAACTGTGCGATTCGCCTCCCTTTGCAATCTGCTCAGTCTGGCCTCCCTGCGGCGGCGACCACGTGTGAGGCGAGCCCGACCTGGCCGACCTCGCCGATTCGGACGCTGGAGCGGTTCCGTCGTGGGTGTGAACGGTGGACGGCCGAAGCGCTGCGGAACTCCACTCGTGGCGGGCCACGGCCAGGCCGCTGACCCAGCCGCCACTCCCAGCAGGGCAGCCGACGGGCCGCCGCCGACGAGGAGGTGGGCGCGGGTCATGACTGAAGACTGGGGCGAGGGGGCACTCCGCGGCCCGGGCGCGGTTCTCGGTCGTGCCGCTGCCGGACATGGCGAGCATCCTGCATCTCGGCGCCGTGGTCGCTGCTCCGTTCCTGATGCCCAGTTGGGTGGCGATGACCCGAGGGATGAGCGAGTTGAGGAAGGGGCGCCGCGCCGCCACGGGTGACGGCTGCGGCTTCGACCCGCAGCATGACTGGGGTACATCTTCGAGATCGTGGGCAGGCGCATCACCTGGCCGCACCCCTTTCGAGCGGCGGTCGCGAGCAAATCGGCCTCGGGATCGTGCACGGATTCGCCTCGGGATCCGAGCGCCCGTCGTGCCCTGTGCGGGTCATGTGGCCAGGAGCTGTTCGAGGAGGAGCCCGCTGCCCAGCGCGATCATGATGATGCCGGAGCCTCGGCTGACGGCTACGCCGACGCGGGGCCGAGTGCGCAGCAGGCGTTGCGCGGCGAACGCCACCGAGAGATACACGATCGCGCAGTTCGCGATGTGGATGCCGCCGAGCAGCAGCATCTGAACCGGGACGGGCAACGGCGCGGTTGCTCGGGCGAACTGGGGCAGGAGGGCGAGGAAGAGCAGGAAGACCTTGGGGTTCAAGCCGCTGACCCCGAACCCGCTGACAGCCTGGCGCAGCCAACCCTCCTCGGGTGGCACCTCGCTGGCGCGGATGGTGGCCGGGTTGGTGAACGCGCCCGTTCCGAGCCAGATGAGGTAGGCAGCGCCTGTCACCGTGAGCGCCGTGAGTGCCAGGGGGACCTGGCTGAGGAGCGTGCCGACTCCCGCTGCCACGATGACCGTGGCGAGGAGGTGTCCGGCGAGCATTCCGCCGACCGCTGGCAGCACGCTGCGGTGCCGGAGCCCCGCTGCGATGGCGTAGGCCCAGTCGACACCGGGAGTGATCACGAACAGCATCGACACCGCCCAGAACGAGACCGCGACACTTGGGTCCATCCCCCACCCACCTTCCCTGAAGTCCATTGGAAGGCTAGGGCGAATTGGGCAGAAGGTGGTTCCAACTTCTCGCACTGACGCGGCCGAATCGTGGAAGAATCATGAGCGTGGACGAGATAGATCGAAAGATTCTTGCTGAGCTTCAGAGCGACGGGCGCCTGTCGCTCACCGAGTTGGCTGATCGGGTCAGGCTCAGCGTGTCCCCATGCCACCGGCGGCTCCGCATCCTCGAGCGGACGGGGGTCATCGCCGGCTATCACGCCAGGTTGGACCCCACATCGATCGGACTCGACTTCGAGGCACTCGTCTTCGTCACCATGCGTCGCGCCGACCGGGACACCCTGGACGACTTTGAGCGGGCGCTGACCGGCGTGCCCGCCGTTGTCGCCGCGCACCGGCTGTTCGGCGATCCTGACTACCTTCTCCGCATCCTCACCGCCGACCTGGCGGCGTACCAGCAGCTGTACGACGATCGCCTCACTACCTTGCCGGGCGTCCAGCGCCTCAACTCAACGTTGGTGATGAAGCGCGTCATCGACGACAGGCCGCCGCCCCTTTAGGAAACCCAGGGACTGCTGCACGATCGGGCGACGGGTCGACCGCCGCCTACGACGTCCGGGGCTTCACGTCCATCCTCGTGGGGCGCGGACGACACTCGCCCGCCGATACTGCCCTGCCATGGTCGTCGCGCCCCTGCTCCACGTCTGTTCCGGCGAGACCCTGGAGCGGCTCGACGCCTATGTGGGCGGGGGCGGGAACCTGGTCGTCGGGTATCAGAGCGCCATCCTCGACCCCGACCTGCACGCCTGGCTCGGCGGCTATCTCGGCCCGCTGCAGCGCGCGCTCGGCGTCCGGGTGGAGGAGTTCGTGCCGCTGGTGGGGGAGGACCGGACCGTCGCGAACGGCCGGACGAGGCTCGCCGGCGAGTTCGCCGGCGGGGCGGCCCGCTGGCAGGACGTGGTCCGGGTCGACGACGCGGAGGTCCTGGCGTCGTTCGCGGACGGTTTCGCCGCCGGCTCGGCCGCCATCACCCGCCGCGGCCGGGGGGAGGGCCACGCCTGGTACGTGGCGACGCTGCCGGACGAGGAGCTCCTCGACCGGTTGGTGGCCCGCTGGGTGACCGAGGCCGGCCTGCGGCCGCTGCTCACGGCGCCCACCCGCGGCGTCGAGGCCGTGCAACGCGGCGACACGCTCACGGTCATCAATCACACGGCCGACGTGCGCACCGTCCCCACGATCGCCGCAGTGGTGACGCTCGCGCCGTTCGACGTCCGCCTCGAACGACTGCCGACCGCCGAACCCTCGCCGACGGCGAACCGCGCGACGCGTCCGAACGGAGGGCTGGAACGACCATGAGGCTGTCCGTGATGACGATGCCGCTCCTGCCGATGCGGTGACGTACGTCACGAGCCTCTGACCACCCCCGCGGACGCCGCGTTGCACATGTGCCCACGGAGGTGATCCTGGGCGGTGTGCTACTACGGTGGATCTCAGCGGGACCGAGCGATGCCGCGGTTTGAGCAGGGAGGTCGTGATGTTCGCTGTGACCGGCACCTGGGCGATGGACACGAGCATGCTGGCCCGGCAGGCGGAGGTGCTCCCCGCCGTGGTCGCGGGCGTGACGCAGAACGAGGGCTTCGTGCGCGGCTTCTGGTCGCAGGACGTCGACGATCCGTCCGTGAGTGTCACCTACATCGTGTTCGAGACGCTCGAACAGGCCCGGTCCTTCCGTGACGCCGTCATCGCCAACGCGCCGGCCCAGGCCGAGACCGGCGTCCAGCGCAACGGGCTGCGGATCGTCGAGGTGAAGGCCGACGCGTGAGGGTGTGACCGCGAGACGCGGGCGCGCGGGGTCGAAAGGGTCGTGCCCTGCAGCATCCCCGCCGGTTCAGCTGCCGGCGGCCCGATCGCCCGGGAT
This sequence comes from uncultured Micropruina sp., assembly GCA_964492685.1. GTDB lineage: Bacteria > Actinomycetota > Actinomycetes > Propionibacteriales > Propionibacteriaceae > Micropruina. The sequence goes on along the minus strand of CAZBMH010000009.1, from coordinate 56,755 downwards.
CTCTGCCCACGCCGGTGCGCGGCCAAGGGCGCCCTCCCAGTACCTGTAAGGACAGGGCCTCCCACCGCGGGCGCCCCGCATGCCAGGCTCGCGATGGGTCGGTACGAGGCGGAACACAGGGAGGTGTGAGCCCCGCGTCCTTCCCTGGGGGGTTCGGCACAGGCGTGATCCCGGCGGGTAGTCGGAGCGTCCTGAACACACCAGGAGGAACACAGGCATGCACACACCCAGACGACTCCGCAGGCGGCTCACGGCCGGCGGGGCCCTCACCCTCGCAGGGGTGCTGCTGCTGTCGATGGCCAACGCGGCCACGGCGGCGACGACCGACCCGGATCCGAGCCCACGGGAGATCGCGCACGCCGCCGTCTCGCGGCAGGCCGCGACCGAGGGCATGGTCCTGTTCGAGAACGACGGCGCCCTCCCCATGCCCGCCGGCGGCACCGTCGCGCTGTTCGGCGTCGGGGCCCACCGGACGGTCAAGGGCGGCACCGGCTCCGGCGACGTCAACAGCCGCTACACCGTCAGCGTCCGCCAGGGCTTCGAGTCCGCGGGGTTCACGGTGACGACCTCGGCCGCGTACTGGGACGCGATGGTGGCCGGCGGGGAGCAGCAGCTCACCGCGGCGACCGCCCGGCCCTCGGCCCCCACGGACACCGCGGTGTTCGTCCTGACCCGGAACTCCGGCGAGGGCGGCGACCGCTCCGCAACACCCGGCGACTACTACCTGACCCCCACCGAGCGGACCAACCTGGAGGTGCTGGGGGCCGGCTACCGGAAGGTCGTCGTGGCCCTCAATGTCGGCGCCGTGGTGGACACCGCCTTCTTCGACACGGTCAACGCCGGCGTCGACGACCCGGACGGCGGGCAGGCGCTGGACGCCATGCTGCTGATGAGCCAGCCGGGCCAGGAGGCGGGGCACGCGCTCGTCGACGTCCTGACGGGCGCGGTCACGCCGTCCGGCAAGACCGTCGACACCTGGACGTCGAGCTACGACCACTACCCGGCGGCACCGACGTTCAGCAACAACGACCACCTGTTCACCCCCGAGGTGTACTCCGAGGGCGTGTACGTGGGCTATCGCTACTTCGACTCGTTCTACGCCACGATCAAGCCCTCCGATCCGGCGTCGGTGGTGAACTATCCGTTCGGCTATGGGCTGTCGTACACGACGTTCGCGGTGAAGACGCAGGCCGTGAAGGCCGACATGGGCACCGTCACCGTGACGGCGAAGGTCACCAACACCGGGCGCGTCGCGGGCAAGGACGTCGTCCAGGTCTACTTCTCGGGACCGAAGGCGGGTCTCGACAAGCCGTACCAGGAGCTCGCCGGCTACGCCAAGACCGACCTGCTCCCGGCGGGCGCGTCCCAGACGCTGACCATCAGCTTCAAGACCACGGAGATGTCGTCCTATGACGAGGCGAAGGCGGCCTACGTCATGGACGCCGGCGACTACCTGATCCGGGTCGGGGACTCCTCGCGGAACACCTCGGTCGCGGCCAAGGTCCGCCTCGGTTCCACGGTCGTGACCGAGAGGCTGTCCACCCAGTTCGACGACGCGACCGTCGAGGACGAGTGGGTGGCCGACCGCGGCGCCTTCTACACCTACCCCGGCGAGGCGAAGCAGATCCGCATCGCGACGGTGATCCCCCTGCGGACGAGCGGCTTCACCGCGCCCGACCATGCCTCCGCGCTGGCGCAGTCGGTGCCCGTCGACGGCTCGTCCGGGTATTTCCCGCTGGACGGCGCCCTGCTCTCGGCGACCACCGCCTACACCACGGGCGGCGGCGACTGGGAGGGGACGGGTGCGGCCTACCAGGGCCGGACGGGCGAGACCGTCGAGGTCGTTGACGCCGCCGCCGGGGCGACCCTGTTCGACGTCGCGAAGGGCGAGGTCAGCATGGAGCGCTTCGTGGCCGGGCTCAGCGTCGACCAGCTGGCGCACATCGTCGTGGGCGCCTCGCCGGGAACCGACATCACCCCCGGGGTCGCGGGCACCACCACCGCGCTCTACAAGGAACTGGGAGTCCCTGCGGCCACCCTCGTGGATGGGCCCGCGGGCATCCGCATCCCGCGCAGCTTCGTCGCCGACGGGACGACCTACTACCAGTACGCCACGGCGTGGCCCATCGGCACGCTGCTGGCCCAGACGTGGGACACGGCCGTCTTCGAGACCATCGGTGAGGCCGTGGCCGTGGAGATGACCGAGTTCGGCGCGACCGTCTGGCTGGCCCCCGGCATGAACATCCATCGCGACCCGCTCAACGGCCGCAACTTCGAGTACTTCTCCGAGGACCCCCTGGTGACCGGTTTGTCGGCCACCGCGATGACCGAGGGCGTGCAGAGCAGGCCGGGTATCGGGGTCACGATCAAGCACTTCGCCGCCAACCAGCAGGAGCTGGAGCGGCAGCGCACCGACTCGGTGATCAGCGAGCGGGCGCTGCGCGAGATCTACCTGAAGGGCTTCGAGATTGCCGTGAAGTCCGCCCAGCCGATGGCCGTCATGACCGCCTACAACCTGCTCAACGGCACGGCGACGTCCGGCAACTACGACCTGACCGAGGACGTGCTGCGCGGCGAATGGGGCTATCGCGGCCTCGTCATGACCGATTGGGGCGCCAACTACCGGGTCAAGCAGACCGTGTACTCGGGCAACGACCTGATAATGCCGGGCAACACCCCCGCCCAGATCACCAACGCCGCGATCACGACCACCGATCCGACGTTCGATCTGGCCGGGCTGCCCGTCTACCACTACGTGCAGCGCACGTCGGTGGGTAACCCCATCGGCGCGCACCTGTGGAAGTGGGGCACGTTCGTGGCCGGGCCGGGCGGGTCGAAGACCTACTCCGTCACCGTCGATGAGACCACGGACCTCAGCCAGGTTCCGCAGTCGGGCCGGTGCTCCACGAACATCAACATGGAGTGCAACGCCCTCACCCAGCCGCTCGCCCCCTGGGGCAGCGTGGACGAGGCGTACCGGTGGGTGCAGCAGCAGCTCGACCCGAACCACCCGGTGGACCCGATCACGATCGGCTGGCTGACCGATCAGCAGCGGGCGGGCATCACGGTCACCGTCAACAGCCGGGAGACCCCCGGCGACGACACCTCGCCCGTCACGTCCTACACCGTGACGATCACCGGCGAGCACGGCCTGATCCGGCTCGGCGACCTGCAGCGGTCCGCCGTGCGGGTGCTGACCATGCTCACGCACTCGAGCCAGTTCGCCGAGCTGGCCGAGGCCCGCGGCGTGCCCGGCATCGTGGTCGAGCCCTACGGGTCGCTGTTCACCGGTGAGCTCACCCGCTACGTCTCGGACGAGCGCAGCCGGGTGCGGCTGGCAGGGTAAGCGGACGAGTGGGGTCGAGGAGCTCACGCCCTCGGCCCCACCGCAGCATCCAGGGCCGCGTCACCGATGGCGGCGCGTCCCCTGCCCCCTCACACACACGACGACAGCTCAGCCCAGGTCGGCACCGTTGGAGGCGATCACCTGGCGGTACCAGTCGTACGAGCGCTTGGGCGTCCGGCTCAGGGTGCCGGAGCCGGCGTCGTCCAGGTCCACGTGGACGAAGCCGTACCGCTTCCGCATTTCCCCTGTGGAGGCGCTGACGATGTCGATCGGACCCCAGCTGGTGTAGCCGAGCAGGTCTACGCCGTCGATCTCGACGGCCTTGATCATTTCGCGCAGGTGGTCGCGCAGGTACGCGATCCGGTAGCCGTCGTCGATGGTGCCGTCGGGCTGCACCGCGTCGATCGCCCCCAGCCCGTTCTCCACGATGAACAGCGGCTTGGCGTAGCGGGCGTACACCTCGTTCAACGTGATCCGCAGGCCGACAGGGTCGACCGGCCAGCCCCACTCGCTCTCGGAGAGGTAGGGGTTGCGGGCCGAACCGAACAGGTTGCCGGCGGTCTCCTCGGCGTCCGGGTCGTCGATCCGCGCGGTCCGTGACCCGTAGTAGGAGAACGAGACGAAGTCGACCGTCCCGGACGCCAGCGTCGCCGCGTCCGACTCGTCGACGGCCAACCGGACGCCCTTGCGCTCCAGCGTCTTCAGCAGGGTGCGCGAGTAGGCGCCCCGCACCTGGACGTCCACGAAGGCGTAGTCGTCGGCGGCCAACTCCTGGGCGGCCAGCACGTTGGCCGGATCGCAGGAGTAGGGGTAGATGCTGCCGGCGGCGAACATGCACCCGATCAGGGCGCCCGGGACGAGCTCGCGCGCCAGGGCCACCGCCGCGGCGCTCGCCACCAACTGGTGGTGGGCGGCCTGGAAGGTGACCGCAGCCACGTCGTCGTCGGGCCCGATGACCAAGCCGGCCGCCAGGAACGGCGCGTGCAGGATCATGTTCACCTCGTTGAAGGTGAGCCAGTAGCGCACGTCCGGCAGGGCCTCGAACAGCACCCGGCACAACCGCAGATAGTGGTCGATCATCGCGCGGCTGCGCCAGCCGCCGACCGATTCAACCAGCCCGAGCGGCACCTCGAAGTGCGAGATCGTGATGACCGGCTCGATGCCGTGGCGGCGGCACTCGGCCACCACGTCTGCGTAGAACTGGACGCCGTCCGGATTGGGTGCCGCCTCGTCCCCGCGGGGGAAGAGGCGGCTCCACGACACGCTGAACCGGAACGCGGTGAACCCCATGCCCGCCAGCAACGCGATGTCCTCGCGGAACCGGTGGTAGAAGTCCACGCCCCGGTGGGACGGGTACCGCTCGTCGGGGCGAGGCGCCAGGGACGAAAGCCGCCCCCGGATGACCTCGTCGCGACGGGCCCCACTCGGTGTGATGTCGGTGGTGGACGGGCCGCGGCCACCGGCCGCGAACCCGCCCTCGCACTGGTTCGCGGCGACCGCGCCACCCCAGAGGAAACCGTCAGGCAGACGCATTGAGGCCTGCCCTCTCGCTCGCCGCGGCGCTGGTGTGCCCCGCGATGACGTTGACCAGGGCCTCACCGCGCTGCACGCCTGCGACCACCTCGGGGATGACAGCCAGGTACCTCTTCGTGTTCGTCACGATGACGGGCGTCTCGGTCGAGTAGCCGGCGGCCTGGATCGCGTCGATGTCGAACTCGAGCAGTCGTTGGCCCGTGACGACCCGGTCCTGCTGCGCGACGAAGGCTGCGAAGCCCTTGCCCCCGAGCTCGACGGTGTTCAGCCCGACGTGGATCAGCACCTCGACGCCGTCGTCCGAGGTGAGGCCGATGGCGTGCATGGTCGGGAACAGCGCGGTCACCGTGCCGTCGAAGGGTGCGATCACGACGCCCTCGCTGGGTGCGATCACGACGCCCGAGCCGAGCGCCCCGGACGCGAACGCCGCGTCCTTGCACTCCGCCAGCGCCTTGACGTGCCCCGACAGGGGGCTGGTGAGGCGGATGTCCCGCGTCCCGCCGGCGGTGGCCGCCGCTGCGGCCGCGCCCTCGGCAGGGCGTCCCTCAGAGACGGCCGCGTCGATCGTCTGCTCGTGCTTGGGATCCTCCTTGAACAGGACGAGGTTGACGAGGAAGCCGGCGACCAGAGCGATCACGGCGCCCGCGACGCCCACGTAGAGGTTGCTCAGGTTGGGGTTGTTCGGCTCGATCATCGACGGGAACTCGAAGATGCCCAGGCCGCCGATGATGAACTCACGCAGGTTCAGCGCCCCGAGGAAGCCGCCGACGGCGCCCGAGACGACGCAGCTGAGGATGAACGGCCGGCGCAGCGGCAGCAGGATGCCGTAGATGGCGGGCTCGGTGACGCCGAAGATGCCCGAGATGAAGGCGGGGATGCTGAGGGCCTTGACGTTCGCGTCCTTGGTGCGGAGGTAGATGGCGGCAACGGTGCCGGTCGTGGCGAAGGACGCGCCGAAGAACGGCATCAGGACGTTGTCGAAGCCGAGGGTGCTGATGTTGTTGATGTAGATCGGGATGAAGCCCCAGTGCACGCCGAAGATGACCATCACCTGCCAGAAGCCGCCCATCAGGACGCCGGCCAGCAGCGGCGACAGGTTGCGCACCCACAGCACCGCCTGGGAGATGGCGGTGGCGCCGAAGGTGGTGACGGGGCCGATCAGCAGCAGACCGACGACGGAGGCGATGAGCAGGGTCAGCATCGGCACCATGAAGAACTTGATGACGTCCGGGACCACCCGGTTGAGCACCCGCTCGACCCGGGAGGCGAAGTAGACCACGAAGATCACCGGGACGACGGTGGACAGGTAGTCCATGGAGATCACCGGGATGCCCAGGAAGTCCATGAAGACCGGGGACGCGAACGGGCCGCCCTCGAACAGGGTGAACAGCGGTGTGGCGTCGGGGCCGGCCAGCGTGCTCAGCTGCAGGGTGGGGTAACAGAAGATGGCGCCGAGGACGAGGCCGACCATCGGACGCAGCTTGAACTTCTGCGCCGCCGTCAGGCCCAGGAAGATCGGCAGGAACATGAACAGGGCGCCGCCGACGGCGTCCAGGATCCTGAAGATGCCCGAGTCGGCCGCGTACCAGCCGATCGTGGAGAACAGGGCGTTGAAGCCCTTGATCATGCCGGACGCCGCCAGCACGCCGAGCACCGGCTGGAAGATGCCGGAGATGATGTCGATGAGGTTCCCCTTGGAGTCGTCCGGGGCCTCGGGCGACCCGATGAGGTCGTTGACGTCGGCGTAGACGTCGGGGACGTGGTTGCCGATGACGACCTGGTACTGGCCGCCGCTCTTCACCAGCGTGACGACCCCCTCGGTGGTCTTCATGGCCTCGTCGTTGGCCTTGGATTCGTCCTTCAGCTTGAAACGCAGGCGCGTGATGCAGTGACTGAGGCTCGTGACGTTGTCGGCGCCGCCGACGTTCTTCACGATGGTCTCGGCCAGGGCAAGGTATTGGCCCATGTCGGTAATCCCTTCCGTAGGTGTTGGCTGGTGCAGCGGCCGTTTTCGGGCATGCTTCGATCGGGTCTTGGCGATAGCTGGTCCCGCTCGGCGCGGGCGGACTGTTTCAGCTGGGGTGACTGGTGATGTGGGCGATGTGGAGGGTCAGGTACAGATTCTCGTCGTCGGTCAGGGCATGGTCGTACTTGATGGCGAGAAACTCGGCAATGCGGACGACGCACTCGCCCGCCCTCGGGTGGGTCTCGCGGACGGTGGCCAGCATCTTGCTGACGTCGCCGGACGCATAGACCCGGCCGCCGGCGAGGCGTTCGGCGAAGAACTTCAGGTGCGTGATGAAGCGCCGGTACTGGTCGGAGTCGACGTCGATCTCGGACGCGTAGTGCATGCGGACCATGAGTTCGACCTCGTGGATGAAGTCGGTGATCTTCTTCAGCGACCGGGCGCCGTCGCGTGCGCCCAATTCGGCGTTGACGAGGTGGAGCGCGATGAAGCCGGCCTCGTCGTCGGTGAGCGTGGTGGCGAACCTGTCGTTGACGAGCGCGACGGCCCTGGAACCGACGGCGTACTCGTCACGGTAGAAGCGTTGGATCTCCTGCAGCATCATGTTCTTGATCTCGATGCCCTCACGCCTGCGCTTCACGGCCATGTGGACGTGGTCGGCCAGCGGCACGATGACGCTGTCGCTGAGCGGCACCGACAGGGATGCCTGCGCGTCGGCGAAGATCTGCATCGCCACGTCGACGTAGTCGATGGAGATCATCTCCAGCAGTTGCTGCAGCTTCCGGGACGCCGAATGCTCCTTGAGCACGTAGGTCCGCTCGACGCGGGTCATGTCGACGTCCGCGGAGGCGTTCGGATCGAAGCCCAGCCCGCGGCCGAACAGCACCAACTCGGCGCCCTGGTCGTCGATGGCGACGATGACGTTGTTGTTCAACCGCTTGCGAAACTTCACTACTCACACCTCCTAGAACAGAAAAAAACCTGCCATCTGTCGTCCAGCGACGGAGCGCTGAAGCAGATAACAGGTCGAGCTTGCCGAGAGACAGTAACTATCCCGCTGATCCGATATTCCGTTGTGGCGAGAGAGTAGCACGACCCCGAGCGGGTCTGCCAGTGGGATCCGGAGCTCCTGGAACGACCGCCAGGCCAGGCGACGACGTCCTACGCCTGGTCCATCGCCACCACCTGGTGGCGGCCGCGTCGGCAGCGGCGCCCTTGCCGACGATCCCGCCCGGGGGCACCATCGACGCATGGCCAAGTACCTCATCTCCTTCCCCAGCGAGGCGATGGTGGTGACCGCCGAGGAGTTCCCGGTCGTCGTCGCCGAGTCCCATGCCGTCATCGAGGAGGCGAAGGCCGCCGGGGTGTACGTGTTCGGCGGGGGGATCGACGAGGGCGTCGACCCGGTCCTGGTGTCGGCGGACGGCTCGGTGAGCGCCGAAACGTACCCGGATATCGAGCTGCGCGGCGGGTTCACCGTCCTCGAACTGCCGGATCGCGACTCGGCGCTGGAGTGGGCCAGGAGAATCGCCGCAGCGTGCCGCTGCGCCCAGGAGCTCCGGGAGTTCATGTACGACCCGGCGAGCTAGCCGGACGCGGGCCGAGCGCGCACGCGACTGTGGGCCCGGCCGAAGCCGGGCCCACAGGGGTGACGCTGGCGGCGGGGGCGTCCGCCGGCGGTGACCGACGACGGTCAGTTGACGCGGTTCGTCTTCCACGGCACCCGGACGAGCTGCAGCTGGCCGCCCTCGACCAGCTCGGGGTCGTCGCTCGCCCTGTGCACCTGCGTGGTGAGCAGGAACGAGCCCTCGCCCAGCAGGGAGGACACGTCGATCACGCCGGAGGACTCCTCATCGGTGGTCAGGAACTGCGCGCCGCCCGTGGCGAACCGGGTCGCGTCGTGCTCGAGGATCGGGGTGACCCGGTCGGTCCTGGTGTTGTAGCTGTACACGCGAGCCAGGTACTCCTGGTTGCCCGGGTCCTCCTGCAGGATCAGCTGTCCGCCCTTGTCGGACACGGTCAGGTTGTCGAGCATGTGCAGGCCCTCGGTGCCGGCCAGGGCCGCCTCGATGGTGCCGCCCAGCTCCGGCTTGGCGGCGTCGGCGAAGGTCGCCTTCCACAGCCGGGTCGGCCCGTCGAAGTTGGCGGTCGTGTTGAACCAGAGGACGTTCGGGTTCGAAGGGTCCCAGTGCCCGTCCTCGGGGCGCCAGAACTCGGTGACCCCGGCGGCCTCGGAGGCGGCCTGCAGCTGCGACACGGTCTGCTGATCGGCGTCCGCCAGCTCCACCAGCGAGAACGTGCTCGTCAGCGGGAAGGCGGGGTTGTTCAGCTCGTCCAGGCCGCCGGCGACCTTGATGCCGTACAGGGTGCCGCCGACGAGGCCTGCCTCCTCGACGGGGGTGCCGTCGGTGCGCTTCTCGCCCGCGTAGACGTAGACCTGGCCCGGCGTCGAGTCGTCGGTGCCGACCACCACGGTGGCGTCCCCGGTGCTCGGGTTGGCCAGCGCGTTCTCGTAGGCGAAGCGGCCCAGCGAGGGCAGGTCGTAGGAAATGCCCGTGTCGACCACGTGGGCGAACCCGCGACCCTTGGCTTCCGAGCCGTCCTCCTCGCCGTCCATGAAGATCCGGCCGTTGTAGCCCTTGCCGGACGCCGCGTTGTAGAACGCCGACACCGGGGGCAGGTCGGCCGAGCACAGCCGGGCGATGGCCGAGTCGCCGTTGACGAGGACGAGCTGCCTGATCAGGTCGCTGCCCTCCAGGACCTTCAGCGTCTTCTTGTCGATGATCCACTGGGACACGAAGGCACCCTTGGCGCCGTGGTCCCGGACGATGCCTCGGTCGGAGCGCAGCTCGTGGTTCATCAGGACGGTGATGGTGCCGTCGCCGTTGTCGAAGGCGCCGAGCCCGTCCGGGAGGCCAACCATGCGGTAGCCGTTGCCGGCGGCGTCGCCCACGGTGAGCAGCGAGGTGTTCGTGACGCCGGGTGCGATGGGCAGTAGGTAGGGGGACTGGCTGGAGCTCGGGCCCGTGCTCACGGGCGAGGCGGCGACGGCGGAGGTGGCCAGCAGGACGGGGGCGAGGGCGGCACAGGCGGCCGTGGCGATGAAGCGCGAGCGCAACGTCATCGGGGGGTTTCCTTCCAGGAGACGGTCTGTCCAGGCCAGCCAACCCGAGCCGATGGACGATCCAGGGCACAGCAGTTGACGAGGACGTGAGCATCAGGTGAACGGTCGGGAGTCCGGGCCCGTCGGCACGGAGTCGAAAGATCAGGCGTGGCTCGAGCTTCGTCCGTGGTGCTCCCAGACGTCCGGCGGGATCAGCTGGTCCAGGGTGTCCAGCACGTAGTGGGGGCGCTGTTCGGGGTCGAGCGCGCTCGCGTCGGTGAGGGTGCTGTCGCCGGTGAGGAGCAGGGCTGTGCTCATGCCTGCGGCGCGCCCCATGGCGATGTCGGTGGCCAGCCGATCGCCCACCATGAGGGTGCGCTCCGGGGCCACGTCGAGGCCGGCGAGCGCCTCGGCCACCATCAGGGGGTCGGGCTTGCCGAAGTTCGCCGAGCAGGCCACGCCGGTGCAGGCCTCGATCGCGGCGACGATCGCGGCGCAGTCGGGCTCCCCGCGCCCGCCCGGGAGGGGGCAGAAGCGGTCCGGGTTGGTCTGCACCAGGATCGCCCGCTTGTGGAACCACAGCGCGTCGAACGCGATCTGCAGCTTGCGATAGTCGAAGCCGCGGTCGAAGGAGGCCAGGACGATGTCGATCGCGGCGGGATCGTCGCTCGTCCGGATCCCGGCCCTTGTCAGGGCCGTGATGAGGGGCTGCTCGGCGATCGGGAAGACGACGGCGCCCGGGTGGTGGGTCCGCAGCCAGCGCACCGTGGTGACGATTGGGTTCGTGATGTCGGCCCGCGGCGTCGGCAGCCCGAGGTCCGTCAGCTTCGCCTGGTACTGCTCCGGGTCCCGGGTCGGGTTGTTCGACAGGAACCGGAGCGGGACGTTCCGTCCGCGAAGCAGCTCGATGGTGGCGGCCACACCCGGCAGCAACCGGTCGCCCAGATAGATGGTGCCGTCGAGGTCGAAGACGTAGGCGTCGAAGAGTCGGTCGGGGCGGGCGGGCGCGTCCGGGTCGGGGTTCCCGGGGGCCGGGCGGCTCGCAGGCGTCATGGTTGCGCATCCCCCCGTCCATCGGCGTCGGCGCCGGCCTGGCGCATGTCCCGCAGCCTACGGGAAGCCGCCCGCGGGGCATCGCGGCCGATCGCCGGGCCCCACGCCGGGCGCCCGTCGGGCAAGGCGACGTCCCGCCCGGGGTGGGGCGCCTCGCCGTACGATGCACTATGGCGCAACGCATCCTGATTCTTGCCGCGGGTGTCGGCTCCGGCCACAACCAGGCCGCCGCCGCGATCGAGGCGGCCGTGGCCGACCTTCCGGAGGTCGAGAAGGTCGATCGCATCGACATCCTGGAGACCACCAACGACGTCTTCAACCGGCTCTACGACGACGCCTACTTCACGCTCGTCTCCGAGGTTCCGTGGCTTGTGGGGTGGGGTTACGACAACCAGGACCAGCCGTTCCAGGTGGCGCCGATCGTCAACTGGTGGGAGCAGCTGAACACGCTGGCCATCGTCCGGCAGATCCGCGACCTGGAACCGGACGTCGTCATCTGCACCCACTTCCTGCCGGCGCGGCTCGTCTCGCTGATGATCGCCCGGCGGCAGCTGCAGGCCACGCTGACCGTCGTCGCCACCGACTACGACTTCCAGGGACTGTGGCTGTCGGCGCCGCTGAGCCACTTCTTCGTCGCCCGCGGCGAGACCGCCGCGCACATGGAGGGACTCGGGGTGCCCGCCGACCGGATCAGCGTCACCGGCATCCCGGTGCGGGCCGGGCTGGCCGATCCGGTCGACGAGGCGGCCGTCCGGGAACGCTTCGGGCTCGACCCGCAGCTGCCGGTCGTGCTGATCTCGGCCGGCGCGTCCGGCGGCGCCTACACGCTGAACATCGTCCGCCAGGTGGTGCGCTGCGAGCGGGACTTCCAGGCGGTGGTCGTCTGCGGCCGCAACGAGGAGCTGAAGGCCGAGGTGGAGCAGCTCGTGACCGCGCGCCCCGAGCGGTTCCGCGTGCTCGGCTTCACCACCGAGATGGCCGACCTGATGCGCATCTCCTGCCTGTTCGTGGGCAAGCCGGGCGGGCTGTCGTCCTCGGAGTGCATGGCGGCCGGGCTGCCGATGCTGATCATCAACCCCATCCCGGGGCAGGAGGTTCGCAACTCCGACTACCTCCTGGAGGAGGGCGCGGCGGTGCGCTGCAACTACGCCACCACGGTCGGTTACAAGATCGACGCGTTGCTTGCGGACCCCGAGCGTCTGGCGGCCCTCGCCGCGAACGCCCGTCGCGTCGGGCGACCGGACGCCGCCCGCTCTGTGGGGGAGGTGTCGCTCGCGCTGACCGGACCGCCGCTGTGGATCAGCCGCGACGCCCAGAAGTCGATGCAGGCCGCGGGCAAGGACGGGATCGCCGTCGAGGACCTCCCGCCGGAGACCCAGCTGCGCACCCTGACCGACGAGGCCCGCGCGTCCGTCGCGGTCTGCACCTCGGAGCAGCTCGTGGCCGTGGGGGCCATCGCCACCTCCCGCTCACTCGTCCTGGCCCGGTCGGCGATCCGGACGCTGGTGTGGAAGCCCGAGAACCTGGACCTGGCACTGACCGGCCGCTGGTTGCTGAACGACGCCCCGTCCCGGGAGTTCGGGCTGGTCTGACGAGCCCGCGTGTCTGGATGCGCGCGTGGTGTCCGAAGGCGTCGTCGTTTTCGGTGGGGACGGCCGGGCTGGGTCCTGGACACGGCCCCGTTGCGCGCGTGGGCGGCCACCGCTTGACTCCGCCGTGGCGTCAACCGGGGGTGGTCATGCCAGCGAAAGCGAATGTTCGCGGCGCTCCGCCGATTCGCGATCAGTCTCGCCCATGGTGCCGGATCGCGGGCGTGGGAACATTCGTTCTATTAACTCTGTTTTGCAGCTTGCTGGATGGGTGTTTTGTCGGAGGTAACTCCTAGAGTGTGGGTATGGAGGAAGCACGGATCAGCGGGCCGGCCGGTGAGGCGCTGGCGGGGATCCGTGCGCTCATTCCTCAGCTGGATGGCGGCCTGTTGCCCGATGGTAAGGGCCTCGCGTTGCTGGCGGGAATGCGGGCCGCGGCGGGGCAGCTCCGGGCCGCAGCGGCGCTGCTCGCCGCGGCCGCGGAGGCGGACGACGTGGCGCTGCGCTGCCACGGCACGTCCCTGGCGTCGTGGTTGGCGGGGACGCAGCGGTTGACCCGGCGCGAGGCCCAGCGGTTGATCGGGCAGGGTCGTGACCTCGCGCGCTTCCCGGCGGTGGCGGACGCGGCGGTCTGCGGCGGGGTCGGCATTGAGCAGGCCATCGCGATCGCGTCCGTGCTGGGGCGGCTGCCCGACAACCTGGCCGCGGACGACGCCGTCCGGGCGGAGGCGACGATGGTGGCGCTGGCCGCCGACTTCGATTCGGCGGGCTTGGCGGGCCTGTCACGGCACCTGCTGGAGACCCTGGATCCCGAGGGTGCCGAGGACAGGGACGCCCGTCGCCTGGAGCGGGACCTGAAACTGGCCAAGGCCTCCCGGCACCTGATGTTCACCGCGGACGGGCACGGCTCGGTGGTGTTCCGCGGGTCGCTGCCGGTGCTGGACGCGGAGCCGCTGGTCCGGCTGGTCGACGCCTACGCCGAGCAGGAACGTCGCCGCAGCCTGGATCGGATCGACCCGCTGGTGGAGTCGGTGACGCCGGCGATGCGCCGCGCCGACGCGCTGTGTGCGCTGGCTGCCGCTCATCAGCGGCAGGGGGTGGCGCCGCTCTCGAACGCTGGCCTGCCCCGGATCGTCGTCACCCTGGACTACGACCGGCTGCGCGAGGGCGTGCTCCGCGGCGGGCTGATCGGGGCTGCGGATCGGCTGACCGCCGGGCAGCTGCGCGCGCTGGCGTGCGACGCCGAGCTGCTACCGGTGGTTCTGCGAGGTGCCAGCCAGGTGTTGGACGTCGGCCGTGCCCATCGGTTGGTGACGCCCGCGCTGCGGACGGCGCTCACCCTGCGCGATCAGGGGTGCGTGTTCCCTGGCTGCGACAAGCCGCCCGCCCAGTGTCACGCGCATCATCTGGTTCCGTGGTGGTCGGGTGGTTCGACGGCGCTGAGCAACCTGGTGCTGGTCTGCGCGCATCACCACAATCTCGTCGAGCCCGCCCGGGAGGGGCCGCCCGGCCGCCGCTGGGAGGTCCTCATCGGCGCCGATCAGCTCCCGGCGGTCCGGCCTCCGGACTACGTCGACCCGCGGCGCCGACCCAGAGTCCACCAACGCTTCCGGCTCCGTCCCCCGCAGGACGGGCCAAGTGACGTTCTCGAGGTCGACGGGCCTCCCCGCTCGGAACGTCCGCGCCACCAGACCGGGCCACCCGACCCCGGCGCCGCCGCCTGAGCGGGAGCGGGTTCTCGGGCGGTCCGATCGAGGGGCGATCAGCGGCGCAGCGCGAAGACCTGGGCGTTGCCGCCGCTCGCCTCGACCCCGAGGGCACCCTCGGGTACGGGCAGCGCCTGTCCAGCGATGCCGCCGCTCGTCGCCACCTCCAGGACGGGCCCGTCGATGGTCACGCGCACGTCGATCCCGGCCGGAAGCTCGTCCGCCTCGTCCCCCACCCCGATGCGCAGCGTCTCCCCGAGGCGCGCCAGCTCAGCGATCAGCAGGTCACCGCGCCGCACGATCAGCCGATCCCCCGGCGCCGGCCGCCACTCGATGTCGAGAGCGTCCGGCTGCTCGCCCTCGACCAGCGGGGCGCGGTAGCGACTGACGTCCGGATGCGGGGTGGCGATCAGCCGTTCACCTTCGATGCTGAGGAGGTGCGGGAGGCTGTGCGTGCTCGCCCAGGCACCCCCCGGATCGCGAACGCCCCGCATCCAGAAGCTCAAGCACGGTCGTCCCTCGGCGTCCTGATAGAGCGACGGGGCGTAGTAGCTGGAACCGTAGGTCAGCCGCCCCCAGGTCTCGGCGTGGAACCTGCCGCCGGCGAAGTCCCCCAGGGCGTAGGCCGCGTAGTGGAGCGTGTCGGCGTCCCAGACCGACGACACCATCACCCAGCGATCGCCCAGAGGGAAGACCTGAGGGCACTCCCACAGGGCACCCATCCACACCGGCTCCCGCTCGTCGGTCGATCGGGAGAGGGCGATGCCGTCGTAACGCCAGGAGGTGGCCCCGTCGTCGGAGACGTACGTGAGCGCCATGGCCGTGCCCCGGCTGTCGCCGGCCCCGACGAACATCCGCCAGCTGGAGCCCTCGCGGCGGATGAAAGGGTCGCGATAGGCGATGAGGTCGAGGTCGCGAGGCGCCTGGACGACGACCGGCCCCTTGACCCACTCCCGCCACTGGTCGTCGGCCGGGGTGGCAAGCCGGATGCGTCCGATCCCGAAGTCGGGCACGGAGGTGGCGGTGTAGAAGATCCGGGCATCCCCCGCGTCGTCGACCGCGAGGCTCCCCGTCCAGATGCCGTCGTCGCCGTCCCCGGGCGCCAGGGCCACGGGGAGTTCGGTCAGCGAGAGCAGGTCGGCCCCGCGGGCGTGACCCCAGTGGCAGTTCGGCGCCCAGGCGTCGGTGCCGGGGACGTATTGGTAGAACACGTCGTAGCCGCCGCGGTAGGTGATGCCGTGCGGGTCGTTGATCCAGCCAGACGTGGCCGTGAAGTGGAACTGGGGGCGCATCTCAGCCGCGCCGCCCGTCGAACCGGTCGCGAATCTCGGCGGCGATCCGCCGGTTTCCCTGCTCCCACTGGTCGACCTCGACCCGCCGCTCGGCATGCAACCGGTCGCGCCGCTCGACGAAGCCAGCCATTCGCTCGGCCGCGGCCGAACGAGCGGCCAACTGGTCCGCCGACAGGGCCGGCAGCTTCGCCTCGATCACCCGATCGATGGGACGGAGGGGGAGCCGGTCGTTCACGTCGGGGACGGTGAGCTGGGGCGAGGGCAGCGTCTGGTACCAGTACGCGGTCGAGGACCACTCGTCGGAGAGATGGTTGGCGTGGCCGTGCTCGAAGGTGACCCTGATGCGCTCCTCGAAGCGGATCGGGTCCACCAGATGGAAGCGGTAGCTGTGGTGGAACCCTGGCACGTCGGCCTCGTGCACGATGGTGCCGTTGAACAGGTAGGCGTTGCGCTGCATGCCCCAGGCGTGGCCGAAGTAATCCTCCATGCCCGTGCCGTGCAGGCTGGGCGGCCAGGTGTCGTCGTCGATGAAGATCATGTCGTCGCCCTCGCCCCACCAGGAGCCCTGGAAGTGACGGACTGCCAGGTTGCAGCCCACGTAGTGGCCCCGCCCCTGCGTCTCGAGCGCGACGTAGTTGTCGGCGCCGTCAAGGTTTGGCACCGTCGTCTCGATGCTGTTGGTCTGCAGGTCCGGTCCCCAGCCGGCATTGGGGAGTGAGCGGCGCCAGTGCGCGTGGAAGTACGCGGTGTCGGCGGGCAGCGGCTCGTGCTGCAGCTCGTAGTCGATGTAGAAGTACTGGATGTAGGGGATGTCGTTCTGGTTCTCCACCACGATGCGCGCGCGCGAGTTGAACGGCATCCGGAAGTAGCTGTTGAACGCCGCGCTGCCGCCGAAGGTGTGCAGCTCCGCCTCCTTGGCCGACACGCTCAGCGGCAGCGACTCATACGATCCGGACAGCGAGTTCATGAGGCCGAAGAAGTCTCCCAAGGGGGCGAGGACGCTCGGCTGCTCCTGGTCGTCCCAATAGATCTTGAGCAGGACCTTGCGGTAATAGTCCGGATCGACGACCTCCCAGCTGACGCCGAGGGCGTTGTGGATCTCGAGCATCGGCACCCCGACCTGGTGGGGGTCGATCTGGCCGGGCCCGGGCTGAATGCGACACGTTTGGGTCATCCACAGGTGCGTGATGTACCCCGGGCCGCGAAGGTCGGCCAGCGTGCGCTCCTCGCCGGGCATCACGAGCCAGTTGTCCCGGTTGCGCCCCGTTTGATCGAAGCTTGAGGCGCGCGCGGTTCGGGTGTCCCGGAGGCGGGTGAGGTCGCCCAACAGGCCACCGGGGGTCGTTGAATCCATGAGGTTCCTTCCGAGTCGTCAATGCCGCGGAGATATCGAAACGTTTGCGTATGTGGCAACCCTACCCCGGCCCCTGGCGCCGCGGCAATGGGGCCCGTGAGCAGGGCCCCGGCAGCACTCCGACGGGGCTCTGGCCGGGTCATGTAGTGTTGCGCAACACGGTGAGGACTGAGGAGGGCGCAGTGGCGACGATGGTTGACGTGGCCAAGATGGCGGGTGTCTCGACATCGACGGTGTCCCACGTGCTCAACGGCACCCGGAAGGTCGAACCCGCGACCCGCCGTCGGGTGGAGGCCGCGATCGAGCGGACTGGCTATCGCCAGGACACCCTGGCCCGGGCCATGCGACGTTCGCGGAGCGACAGCATCGGCCTCATCCTCTCCGATGCGGGTGAGCCGGCCTTCGCCGACATGGCACACGGGGTCGAGCAGGCCGCGGCGGAACGCGGCTTGACGCTGCTCCTGGCCAACTCCGCGGAGGACTCCGAGCGTGAGCGGCTCGCCATCCAGGCCCTGATGAATCGGCGCGTCGACGGCCTCATCCTCGCGACCGCGGCCAACTCCCCGGCGGATCGGCTCAGGTCGCTGCAGGAGGAGCGTGCACCCGTGGTCCTCCTTGACCGGCTGTACCACGACCTTCCGTTCGATCAGGTGGGCGCCGACAACCGTGATTCGATGCGCAGCCTGGTGAAACACCTAGTGGGGCAGGGTCATCGGCGGATGATGATCATCGCCGGTGACACCCGGGTTCCCACCCTGGAAGAGCGGCTCGAGGGATTCCACGACGGCCTGCGCGATGCCGGGCTGGCGGCCGTGGAGCAGCAGGTGCTCACGGGCGAGAGCGAGGACGAGCTGTCGGTCCGGGCCGTCGCCGCGCTGGCGGACGGGACGACGACGGCGGTCATCGGCTGCAGCACCCCGCTCTCGGCGGTCGGCCTGAACGCCCTGGAGGCGGTGGGGCGACGCGTGCCCGGCGATGCCGCTTTCGCGACCTTCGACGGCTTCCGCTATCCGGACTTGTTCACCCCCAGGCTCACCACCGTGCGTCAGCCGGCCTTCGAGATGGGCGTCAGCGCCGTCGAACTCCTGGTGGCTCGGCTGGCGGACCCGGACAGTCGACCACGCACCGTCCGGCTGCATCAGAGCCTCGAGCTCCGCGAGTCCACGGAGGACTTCGACCCGGCGGGCTAAGGCGGTTCGCGTTGCCTCTTGACACCGGCTGCGGCGGGTCTTACCTTGAGACAAACGTTTCCCGCAAACGTTTCGATGAAGCGCCTGGCACAGCCAGGAACGCAGACCCTTTCGGTCGACCGACGAGGCGGCCCACATCAAAGGAGATGACCTTGCGATCCAGAATCATCCCCGGCCCGCGCGGCCGGCTGTTGGCTGGTCTGGTGGCCAGCACCATCGCCTTGGCGGTGACGGGCTGCGCCTCCGCGTCCACCCCGTCCGCCAGCGGCTCGGCGGCGTCCGCGCCGGCCGGCAAGGCGGAGATCACGCTGTCCATGCAGAACCCGGACGTGAAGTCCGCCGACCCGGCGACGTGGGCGATCGTCCAGGCCTTCCAGGCCGAGAACCCGAACATCACGGTCACGGTCTCCGGCGAGGCGGTCGCCGAGCACCTCCAGAAGCTCTCGATCGCGGCCCAGAGCGACACGCTTCCCGACGTCTTCTGGATCTACAAGGCGAACGCCGAGGAGATGCAGCAGGCAGGCAAGCTGCTGGACCTGAAACCCGTCCTCGACGAGATCGGGGTGACGAAGAACCTGCCCACCTCGACGGTGGAGAACTTCACCGCCAACGGCGCGGTCTACGGCGTGCCGTACCAGGAGTTGCTCACGGGGCTGTGGGTCAACAACAAGATCCTGCAGGACAACGGCCTCGAGATGCCGAAGACGTTCGACGACCTGGTGAACGTCGCCAAGACCCTGCACGCCAAGGGAATCACCACCATCTCCAACGGTGCCAACCAGTCGTCCTTCAGCGTCTGGAGCTTCCTGGTCTGGCTCGACCGCTTCGGCTACGAGGAGAAGCTCCCCGGGCTCCTCGACGGCTCCGTGAAGTACGACAACCCCGACTTCCTCCGGATGTATGAGCACATCGCCGAACTGCGTGACGCCGGCGCCTTCCCGTCCAACGTCTCCACCCAGACCTACCAGCAGGCGGTCAGCCAGTTCACCAACGGCAAGGCTGCCATGCTGGACGCCGGCGTCTGGGCGTCCACGGCCATCCAGGAGTCCAAGGTGGCCCCGAACATCGGGTTCTGGGCGGGCGCGCAGTTCGCCGACGGCGTGGGTGAGCAGAACATCATCATGGACGTCGCCTCCGCCCCCCTGGTGGTGAGCCAGAAGGTCGGTGGCGACCCGGCGAAGCTGGACGCGATCAAGAAGTTCCTCGCGTTCTACTACGGCGACAAGGGTCAGCAGCTCCTGGTTGACAGCGGCCAGCCGCCGGTGACCAACTACCAGCCCCAGGTGGATGGCACCAAGCAGAGCGCGCTCAAGGTCGCCCTGGACGCGGCGACCGCCCCGGGGGTCTCGAGCCCCAAGTCGCAGCCCGATCTGCTGGTTCCGACCCAGGTCGCCAACGCGATGTACGACAGCATCTACGGCGTGATCCAGAAGCAGCTCGAGCCCAAGGATGCGCTTGGCCTGGTCCAGAAGGCGCTCGACGAGAACCGCTGAGGTCCCGCCTCGCCGTCGGGGGCTGCGGCCGCTGCTGCAGCCCCCGGTGTGCGTTCGTCCGACGTTGCCCCACAGTTAGGAGCCCACCCTCATGAACTGGATCAGCACCCGCCCGAAGATACTGCTGATGCTTCTCCCGGCCCTGGCCGTCTTCACCCTCTTCGTCGCCTACCCCGTCGGCTACTCGCTGGCGTTCAGCTTCACCCGGTTCCAGGGGTTCAGCGCCCCCAAGTGGATCGGCGGCCAGAACTACAGCCGCGTGCTCGAGGATCCGTTCTTCTGGCAGGCGCTCAGCAACACCCTGATCATCCTGGTGGTCTCGCTGGCGGTGCTCATCCCCGCCTCGTTCGCCCTGGCCCTCCTCCTCCGCGTGCGCATCCCGGGGGGTGGGCTGCTGCGGGCCCTGGTCTTCGGCCCGGCCATCATCGCCCCGATCCTGGTCGGCCTGATCTGGGTCTTCATCCTCGACCCCAAGGTGGGTCTGCTCAACCGGCTGCTCGCCCTGGTCAACGTCCCGCCTGTCCAGTGGATCGGCGGCGACGTTCTGACCCCCTACGCCGTCGCGCTCGTCTTCATCTGGAGCAGCCTCGGTTTCGCCCTGACGATCTTCTATGCCGGCCTCCAAACCCTGCCCTCGGACGTGATGGAGGCCAGCGCCCTCGATGGGGCGACTGGCTGGCAACAGGTGCGCCACATCACCGTGCCGATGCTCAAGACCACGTTCGCGATCGTCACAATCCTGCTCATCACCAACGTGTTCAAGGTCTTCGAGCTGGTGTACGTCCTCACGGGGGGAGGCCCGGTGCACCGCTCCGAGACCCTGGTCAGCTACATGTACTTCGTCACCTTCACCAACCAGCAGTACGGCTACGGGATGGCGCTGGCCGTCATCATCACCGTCCTCGGCGCGGTCATCTCGGCCGGCTACCTCCTCCTCGCGAACAGAAAGGGGGCGGTCGCATGACCTCCCTTGCCGCACAGCGGAACGGCCGCGCGGACGGGGCTCCCGCGGCGGATCGGAGCCCGGAGCTGAAGCTTCGGCGGCGAAACGGGCGGCTGCTGGCCGGCCTGGCCTACCTGATCTCGCTCCTGGTCGTGCTCCCGATCCTGTGGATCGTGCTGCTGTCGTTCCAGCCGAGCGCCGCGATCCTCAACGATCCGTTCTCGTTCGATCAGCTGAGTGCCGACAACTACCGCAACGCGATCCAGTCGCTGCCGCTGCTGCGGATGTATGCGAACACCTTCGTCATCGCCGTGGCCGCGGTCGCCCTGGGGACGACGGTCTCGTTCATGAGCGCCTTCGCGCTGACGCGCATGGTGTTCCGGCGACGCGGCCTGCAGTCGTCGGTGAAGTTCTACCTGCTGGCCGGGCTGGCCGTTCCGGTCTACATCCTGCTGTTCCCCGTGTATCGGCTGGACCTGGCCCTGGGGCTGTTCGGGACGTACGGGGCGCTGATCCTGCCGTACGCCGCCGTGTCCATCCCGTTCAACACCCTGCTGATGACCGGCTTCCTCGCCGACTTCCCGTCCGAGATCGAGGAGGCGGCGATCATCGACGGCGTCGGCCTGTGGCAGCTGTGCGTGAACGTGGTGCTGCCGATCATGAAGCCCGTCATCGCGACCATCCTCATCTTCAACATCGTCTACGTCTTCAACGAGTTCCCGTTCGCGTCCATCCTGATCAACAACCCGGACCTGGTGACGGTGTCGTTGGCGGTCTCCCGATTCCAGGGCCAGTTCACCGTCGACTACGGCGGCATGATGGCGTCCGCGACGATGGTCCTCATCCCGCAGCTGATCATCTATGCGTTCTTCCAGCGTCAGATCATCGCCGGCATGACGGCCGGGGCGGTCAAGGGGTAGCGGGGGGCGCGCCGCCGCGATCATCGTGGCCCGTGCCCGGCGTCGGGGCGGGCCGCACTAGGGTGGCGATCAGGCGGACCCGGCCGTCGACGAGCGAGGTGGCGCGGACCATGAAGACCTTCGTCCTGAACGGAACCGATATCACCGTGCCCGCGGTGGTGGCCGGGATGATGCGCATCCAGGGGAAGACCGACGACCAGGTGAAGGCTTTGTACCGGGCGTCGCGGGACGCCGGGATCGACTTCTTCGACCACGCCGACATCTACGCGGCCTCGCTCCACGGCTGCGAGGCCCGCTTCGCCGAGGCGCTGCAGCTGACCCCGTCCGAGCGCGCCGAGATCACGCTGCAGTCGAAGGCGGGCATCGTCCCCGGTGCCGGCCCGTACTTCGACTTCTCGTATGAGCACCTGATCGAGGCGGTGGAGGGGTCGCTGGCGGCCCTGCGCACCGACTATCTCGACATCCTGCTCCTACACCGCCCCGACGCCCTCGTCGAACCGGACGAGGTCGCCCGCGCGTTCGACGAGCTGGAGGCCGCCGGCAAGGTGCGCGCCTTCGGGGTCTCCAACCACACCCCCGCGCAGATCGAGCTGCTGAAGCGCTCGGTGCGCCAGCCGCTGGTCGCCAATCAGCTGCAGCTGTCGATCACCCACGCCCCGATCATCGCCCAGGGCGTCGCGGCGAACATGGCCGGGCTGGAGCAGTCGGTCAGCCGCGACCTGGGCATCCTCGACTACTGCCGGCTGCACGACATCACGGTGCAGGCCTGGTCGCCGTTCCAGGCGAGGTTCTTCGACGGGGTCTTCCTGGGCCATCCGGAGTACGCCGGGTTGAACGCGGTCATCGACCGGCTGGCGGCCCATTACGACGTGGCCCCGGAGGCCATCGCCACCGCCTGGATCACCCGGCACCCGGCGCGGACGCAGGTGGTGCTCGGCACCACCACCCCGGAGCGGATCGCCGCGGCGGCCGCCGGCGCGGACGTCGTCCTCACCCGGCCGGAGTGGTACGAGCTGTTCCGCGCCGCCGGGCACACGGTTCCCTGAGGGCCGGCGCACCCGGCCCCGGCGGCCGCGTCGCCGGGGCCGCCGTCGGGCCGTCGGTGGTCAATCCGTCGGTGGTCAGTCCGCCGGGGCGACCAGCCGCAGCGTCTGCCGACCGCGGGGCAGCCGGACCTGCACGACCGAGCCGACGGCCACCTGGCGGCCCCGGCGCGTCTCGCGCTCGCCGTCGACCGTCACGTCGCCCGCGGCGATCAGCGCCTTGGCCTCGCCGCCGTCCATCACCACGTTGGCGAACTTGAGCAGCTGCCCCAGCCGGATGCTGCCCTCGCTGATTTCGATCTCCACCCCGCCAGTGTGGCCCACCCGGGCGGCGGATCGCCCCTCGTCCCGCGGCGGTTGATGAGAAGCCGAAATCCTTTCAGCGCTGATCTGTGGGCCGATGTGACCAGAACGTAAGCAATTTCACGCAGGCAATTCATCACATTTCAATTGGTGAATTGTTGACGTGCCGAAAGCGGGAAGCCTAGCGTCGAAAGCGCCATCAGGGCGTACGCCCCTGGGCATGGGAGGGCGCGCCATGCGCACAGCATCGTGGTTGACCGCATCCATTCTCACCGGCCTCATGGCCCTCGCCCCGACGGCGGCGTGGGCCGGGGAGTCCCAGGGGCCCTCCGGCCCGGGTGGGGCCACCGGGGGCGCCACCCCCATCGAGAACTTCTGGAGCGGTGAGGGCGCCGCCTCGATCTGCTCGTTCTCGGGGCTAAACGACGTCATCAACGCCGAGGAGCCGACCCGCACCCAGTCGTACGGGACGTTCATGGTGCTGATCATGCAGCAGGCCGGCGTTGACGCCGAGACGGCCAAGGCGATCCTGGGTGAGGCCCCGGCCGACTTCTGCAATCCGAACCACGCCCCGTGGGGCAACCCGCGCGGCTGACCCGCTCGATCGGCGCGGTGACGGCGCCGCGGGCATCGCAGGCTGAGCTTCGCCGCCTGCTCCGCGGACGCGCTGCGCGCCCCGCCCAGCGCTGACCCCGATCGGGACGGGGATCAGCCGGGCGCGGCGGCGGTGCCGCGCAGCCGCTCCAGGCGGGCGCGCAGCAGGTCCGTCCGGTCGGCGTTGCCGTGCAGCTCCAGGTAGCGCGTGCCGAACTGCGCCAGCAGGGCGTCGTCGAGGCGCCGCACCGCGCCGGGCGGGTACTTGTACCCCATCCGGTCGGTGATGGCCGCGGAGTCGACCGCCGGCAGCAGCTCGGCCAGCTCGCGCAGCGACGTGATGCCGAGCTCCAGCAGCAGGCCCGAGATCCAGGTGTAGTGGTCGGTGCGCGACCAGCCGGCGCTCGGGTAGTGCCCGGCGAGGAAGGCCGCCAGCTCCTGGTGCCCGATGCGGGGATCGTCCGCGTCGTCGGCGGGGGCAGGGCCTGGCATTCCCTCGCGCATTCGGTCCCGGATGATCTCGAATTCCCGGTCGGCCAGCTCCAGCAGCCCGGCGGCCAGCGTGAAGCGGCGGTTCAGGTCGGGCGCCAGTGCCTCGGGGATCGTCCCCTTGTAGCGGATGTCGTGCTCGAACTCGGCCCACGCGTGCTGCAGCACCGTGCGGATCTGCACCTGCGCGCTCGTCACCCGCACCGCGTCGGCGGGGATCGTCCCCAGCCACAGCTTGTCGAGAGAGACCTGCAGGTGCCGGCTGACGTAGCCGAAGCGGCCCTCGTTGGCGGTCTCGCGGCCCAGGTCCTTGTCGTCCACCACCCCGATGTGGTCGCGGATGACGTCGGCGACGGCGGCGACGTCGCTGGTCACGTACGTGATCACCCGGACGCCGATCTGGTCGGTGACGTCGCGGAGCGGGTCGGGGTAGACGGGGCGCCCGTCGGCGGTCTTGGTCGTCTTGGCCGCGAACGACGCCACGCTCTTGCCACGGCAGGCGATGTATTGGTAGTTGATGCCGGCGTCGTCGAGGACGCCGGTGAGCCAGTCCGCCAGCCGGCGGGCCAGGTCCGCCACCAGCGGCTGCAGCGCGGCGTAGTCGCGGGCCGCCCCGAGCAGCGGGTCCTCCCGTTCGCCGTCGGCGTGGGCGGCCGGATCCGGGTCGGACGGCGGCGCCCCTTCGGGCAGGGTGGGCTGGGCGGTGGATGCTGCGGGGGTCGGGGGACGCGACTCGCTCCTGGTCGGTGTCGGGGCGGCCTGTGAGGGTTCTCCGGCCGCCGGTGCGAGGGCGACGGGTCGGGGTTCGCCGGTCGTGGCGACCGCGGTGCGGCGCGGTTCGCGCGGCGTCGGCCTCAGGTCGGCGGGCAGCGTGGGCGTCACGATCCGCCCGGTCTCGACGTCGCCGTAGACGGTGATCGCGTCCGGTCGGCGGGCGGTGATCAGGGCCACGTAGGCGCACACGACCGCGTCCAGCTGGTCCTCGGCGCGCCGTAGCTCGCTCTTGCGGCCGGCCTTGGTCACGCCGGCGACGAGCGCGCGCCACGCCGGGCTCTCGCGGACCCGCAGCGGCACGTCCGCGTCCGACAGTCCCTCGAGCAGGGCGATCAGCCGCAGCATCTCGGCGTGCAGCAGCGCGAACGGCCGGTTGGAGCGCTGCTTGTACTTCAACGTCCGACCAAGCCGGAACAGCGCGACGAGGGCGGCGTGCGGGTAGACCTCGACGGCGCGGCGCCCCGTCGGAGGGGTCGGATCGAGTGCCAGGCCGAGGCGGGCGGCCACCCGGGCACCGCGCGGCTGGACGCCGAACTCCGGCTTGCCCGTGTTCGAGGGGTGGGTGCCGGCGTCGAAGCGGGCGAAG
The DNA here is from genome assembly GCA_964492685.1 of uncultured Micropruina sp. GTDB lineage: Bacteria > Actinomycetota > Actinomycetes > Propionibacteriales > Propionibacteriaceae > Micropruina. The sequence goes on along the minus strand of CAZBMH010000009.1, from coordinate 31,478 downwards.
TCCCGGTTGAGGGCCGCCTCGCACGGCCGGTTGCCCGTCGCGTTGGTCACCAGCAGCGGGGCGTCGATCCCGACCAGGCACTCGTCGGTCAGGTGCCCGCGCAGCGCCTCGACGATCTGGTCGTCCGTGGTGGCCCGGGACAGGTGCACCAGGGCGCCCCGCTCGTCCAGCACCGCCAGGCCCGTGGCGGCGCGCTCGCCCCACGCGAGGTCGATTCCCACGACGTTCACGCGATCGACCTCCTCCCGCGGCCCGCACCGGCTCGTTTGAAGGACCGTACCGCGTTGGCGAGCGAGCGGCCCGGTGCCGCGACGAGCGGTGCGAACGCGGCCCTCCCGAGCCTGCGCGGTTCAGTCCGAGGCTGGACGCGGGCGGGCGGCTCCGGGGTGCGGGTCGGCGCCCCTCCGCTGGTCTCCAGCCTCACGTGACCACCCGGTCGCCGAGCCGTCGCGCCTTGTCGGTGAGCAATTCCACCGTGCGGGCGGCCGCGGGGTTGGTGCGGGCGCCCTTGCGGATCAGCCCGACGATCCGGCGCGTGGGGGTCGGGTTGGCGAGCCCGACGTAGGCCAGGTCGAAGGACGACCAGTGGGCGGCCAGCCCCGGGACGGCGGTGACCCCGACGCCCGCAGCGACGAACGCCAGGCCGGTGACGTGGTCCTGGGCGCGGGCGACGTAGCGCGGGGTGAAGCCGGCCTCGGCGCAGGCGTCGGAGACCAGCCGGTTGGCGATCGCGTCCCGGAAGTCGAAGTGCACCCACTCGTCCGCGGCGAAGGCGGCCAGGTCGACCGCGCCGCCCCCAGCCAGGGGATGGTCGGACGGGATCGCCATCACGTACTCGTCGAGGCCGAGGTCGAAGCGGTGGTACCCGCGGGGGGTGGCCATGGCCTCGACCGGCAGGTCGGTGTGGACCTCGACGTCGGCCTGCCCGGTGGAGGACGGGTCCTCGATCTCGTTGATCGACAGCTCCAGCTCCAGCCCATCGAACTCCTGGCGCAGCGTGCGGACGACCGACGGCATCCACGCGTAGGCGGCGGTGGCGAACGTGCGGATGGTCAGCTTGCCCGAGGTGCCCCGCTTCAGGGACCGGACCCGGGCGTCCAGCCGGGAGACCGCGTCGAGGGCCTCGACGCCGGCGTCGGCCAGCTCGATCGCCGCCGGGGTGGGCCGGATGCCGCGCCCGACGCGCTCGATGAGGGTGAGGCCGACCTCGCGCTCCAGCGTGTGCAGGTGCTGGCTGACGGTGGAGGGCCGGTAGCCCAGGAGGCGGGCCGTCTCGTTCACGGAGCCGCTGGCGACGACGGATCGCAGGATGCGGAGTCGGTTCAGGTCGAGCATGGCCCCATTCTACGGTGATACCGAACGATCATTCGGAAAACGACGCTTGTGCTGCACAATCACATTCCGCGATCCTAGGGGCATGTTCTCCCAGCCCGTCATCGACCGCGACCTCGAACGCATCTCCCACGACCTCGAACTGCTCGGCCAGTTCGACGACTCCAGCGCCCGCACGGCGACCCAGCGCCGCACGGCCCGTCTCCGGATGCCGCGGCTGTTCGTCCATCGCGTCAACGTGCTCGCCGGGACCCGCTGACCTCACCCCCTGGCCGTCGGCGGCGCGGGCTGAGACTCGGGCCTAGACGAAGATCGTCTGGTAGTCGCCGATCCCGGCCAGCCGGTCGGCGGCCTCGGCCACGTCCATCCGGTCCGCCTCCGCGGCGATGGCCTTGGCGAGCAGCGTCGTTTCGCCGGCGGTCGCCAGTCCGGCCACGCCGGGGAAGCTGCCGAGCACCCACGAGAGCGCGGCCCGGATGTCCTCGGGGTCGGTGAACGGCTCATACCAGGTGGCGAAGCGGGGCGCCCCAGCCCACGGCTTGTGGGCGATGGCCTTGATCGTCCGCAGTGCCACGTCGCGCTCGGCGATCAGCTGGTAGAGCGCGTCGAAGTCGTCCCGGAACTGGGCGTCGGCGGTGTAGAGGTGATAGTTCAGCGGGGTCAGCACCGAGTCGAAGTCGTGCCGCCGCAGCGCCTCCGCATGGACGACCGGGGCCGCCTCGGTGTGGCCGGTGATGCCCACCCAGCCGACGATCCCCTCGTCCTTCGCCCGGACGAACGCCTCGATCGCGCCCCCCGGTTCGAAGACCCGGTCAAGCTCGCGCAGGTCGCAGACCGCGTGCACCTGCCACAGGTCGATGTGGTCGGTGCGCAGCAGCTCCAGGGAGCGGTTCAGCTCCCGCCAGGCGTCCTCCGCGCGGCGCTCGGTCGACTTGGTCGCCACGAACACCTGGTCGCGGACGCGCGCCACCGTCGGACCCATCCGCTCCTCGGCGTCGCCGTAGGACGCGGCCGTGTCCAGGTGGTTGATCCCGGCCGCCAGCGCCTCGGCCAGCGAGGCGTCCGCGACCTGCTGCGAGACGGCGCCCAGCGCCGCCGCGCCGTACACCAGCACGCTCGTGTCGTGACCGATCCGTCCCAGCCTGCGCGTCTCCATGTCGTCCCCCTCGCCGCGGGTCGCCGCCCACCTCGAACGATACGACGAGCACGCCCCCGCCGCACGGCCACGATCGGCGGTGCTGCGGGGGCGTTGGACGAGGGTGCCTCGCGTCGGCCCAAGGGTCAGGCCTCGGCGGGCTGCTCCCGCTTGGGCAGGAACGCGGCGCCGGCGATGGTGAACAGCCACAGACAGCCGACCACGACGAACGCCGCCCGGGCGCCGGTGGACAGGGCGTCCGCCGCGTTGGCGCCGGACGCGGTCGCCGAGGCGCCGACGGTGGACATGATCGTCACGAACAGCGCGGTTCCGGCGGCGCCGGCGACCTGCTGGATGGTGCCCAGCATCGCGGAGCCGTAGCTGTACAGCTGCGGCGGCAGCGACGACAGCGCCACGGTGAACAGCGGCGTCATCATGAAGGCCAGCCCGAGGCTCATCAGCACGTTCGCCGCGCCGATCTGCCACCAGGGGGTGGCCGGCGAGATCGTCGCGAAGATCCCGAACCCGAGCGCCACCACCACGGAACCGGGGACCGCCAGGGCGCGGGCGCCGACGCGGTCGTACAGGCGCCCGACGACGGGGCCGAGCAGGCCCATCAGCAGGGCACCGGGAAGCATGATCAACCCGACGGCGAGCGGTTCGAGGCGCATCACCTGCTGCAGGATCAGCGGCGTGGCGATGATCGAGCCGAACAGCACCATCATCACCAGCGCCATGAGGCTCATCGCGATCGCGAACGTCGGATGGGTGAAGGTGCGCAGGTCGAGCAGGGCGTCGTCGGTGCGCTGCAGCGCCACCTGCCGGGCCAGGAAGGCCGCCAGGCTGAGCGCCCCGACGGCCAGCACCGTGGCCAGCTCCCAGGCGGGGATCAGCGGGTTGCCCACCAGGCTGAGCCCGTAGACCAGGCCGCCGAAGCCGGTGGCGGCGAGCGGGATGCTCCAGCCGTCCAGTTGGACGGCCCGCGGCTCGTGCAGGTTGGGGACGATGCGCAGCCCGACGATCATGATGGCCAGCGCGATCGGCAGGACGACGACGAAGACGAAGCGCCAGCTGAGCAGCTGCAGGATTAGGCCGGACATGGTCGGCCCCAGCGCCGGGGCGGCCGAGATGACCAGGCTGATGGTGCCCATGACGCGGCCGCGGGCGGTGGGCGGGACCTGCTCCATCACGGTCGTCATCAGCAGCGGCATCATGATCGCCGTACCGCAGGCCTGGATGATGCGGCCAACCAGCAGCGGGCCGAAGCTGGGGGACAGCGCGGCGACGGCCGTGCCGACCGAGAACAGGCCCATGGCCAGGCCGAACGCCTGCCGGGTGGTGAGGCGCTGCAGCAGCCAGCCGGTGGTCGGGATCACCACGGCCATCGTCAGCATGAAGCCGGTGGTCAGCCACTGCGCGATGCGCTCGGTCACGCCCAGGTCGGCCATGATCCGCGACAGGGCCACGTTCATGGCGGTCTCATTGAGGATCACCACGAAGGCACCCACCAGCAGCACCCCGAGCACGGTCAGCGTCCGCCGCGGCAGCCGGTCAGACGCCGCACCCGGCGCGTCGGGCGACGCGGTCAGGGGGTCTGGGCGTTCGATGGTCGGGTCGGCAGTCTGCATGAGTCCTCAGTCGTTCGGGAGGTACCCGCGGTCGCGAGAACCCTGCTTCAACCTCGGTCGTCGCGCCGATATTCCCTCCACGGGTCCCTCGGCGCCGGCCCGACCCTCGGCGGGGCTACCTCAGTGCTCGCCCTTGATGACGAAGAACGAGCCGCGGATGGTGCCGGCCAGCTTCGACTTCTGGCGCGCGAACTTGAACCGCTCGGCCAGCTCCGCTGGCACCTCCATGCCGTCGGACAGCTTGAACCCCACCGCCCGCTTGCCCCCGTCCTCAAGCGTGTAGAGGACGTTGATGGACAGGCCCGACTCGTAGAAGACGTACGTCCAGCGGACGCCCTCCACCTCGAACTGGGCGACCTCCAACGCAGGAGAGGCGATCACCAGGTCGCGCTCGGAGGCGAGGATCCCGGCCACGTAGGCCACGAGCTCGGGGGCCTCCGCGGCCGGTGTGGTGGCAAAGGTGTGGCTGTACTTGTTCTGGAAGTAGCGGGCCTCGTTGGCCCGCAGCCCCGCCAGCGCCGCCGCGACGGGTGAGGATTCGAGCCCCTCGGCGGAGACGGTGACGAAGTCGACGACGTGCGGCATGAGTGCCTCCCTGGGTGGTCGGGTGTGCGCCCGAGACTACGCGCGGGCGGACGGGGTCGCCATCGGCGCCGCGTCGCCCGGCCGGGGGCAGCGGCTCCCGGTGCCCGGGTGGTCCGACGCGGCGGGGTCCGGCCGTCCTCGTGTGGCCGCGTACCCGATCGCCTGAGCGGCGGCGATGAGCGGCGCCACGGGCAGCGCCGTCAGCGGCCGCACGGATGGCAGGGGCACGCCCTCGTTGGCCAGCGCCCGGCGGGCCCACAGCCAGTACGGGATGACGACGAGCGCCGAGGTGACCGACCCCGTGGTGTACCGGCGGGCCAGCAGCGTGCCGGCCAGGTGGCCGATGCCGTGCAGGCCGAAGGTGTCCAGCGTCCACTGGAACAGCGGCGACCGCCCGTCGGTGTGCGCGCCGGCCACCGACGCCCCGGCCACGAGCCCGGCCATGATCGCCAGCGCCACGTCGATCTGAGCCTGCGTTACCCCCTCGGTGCGCAGGTCGTCCGGCAGCGGCACCCACGCGGGCAGCCGGCCCAGCAGCTCGGCGCTTCCGGGGGCCATCGTCGCCCACTCCTCGGCGTCGTGCACCGCCCAGGCGGCGAACAGCCCCAGCGCGATCTTGGCCGCTCCTGTCATGGCAGGTCCTTTCCGATACCCACGGTAGCGCAATTACGCTACTCCCGGTAGCGATATGCTGGCGCCATGCCACTCGCACCCCAGGGACGCCCGCGGGACGCCGGAATCGAGGCCAGGGTGTACGACGCGACGCTCGGCCTGCTCCGGGAGGGCGGCTATGCCCGGCTCCGCATCGACGATGTTGCCGCTGCGGCGGGGGTCGCGAAGACCACGCTCTACCGACGCTGGTCGTCACTGCCGGCGCTCGTCCTGGACGCCCTGGAGTCGGCCATCGGGCCGCGGCAGGCGCCGGCCATGAGTGACCCGGTGGCGGACCTGGCCGGCCTCGTGGACGTCCTCCACGCCACCCTCGTGACGGGCCCGCTGGCGGCCACCGTGCGAGCCGTCGGCGCGGACCTGATCCACCAGCCCGACCTGGCGGCCGACTACCGGCGACGCTTCATCGACCCGCTCCGGGACGCGGCGATCGCGCTGGTCGCCGCCGGTCGCCGCGACGGCACGTTTGCCACGGACGCGGACCCAGCCCTGGTCGTCGACGCCGTGATCGGCAGCGTCCTGTACCGGGGCCTGATCCACGAGCCGATGCCGTCCCGGGAGGCGCTGCTCGCCCTCGGCTTGGCGCTACTCCGGTCGGGCGAGGAGCGCGCCGACGACGCAGCCGACGGCTGAGAGCGGCCGGGGCAGCCAGAGAGGCGCGACCCCCCGTTGGGTACCCCCGCCCCGGCTCAGCGACGGGAGAGGCGCAGCAGCTCGTCCAAGTCGATGTGGTGCTCCACGGCGTCGGCGACCTCGTCCAGCATCAGGGTGCGCCGTTCGGCGAACGTGGGGGCGGCGGGGTCGGGGCGCCAGCCGGAGCCGACGGTCGCGGCCAGCTCGGCCAGCCAGGCGCGGCGGAAGCCGTCGCACTCGAAGGCGCCGTGCCAGCTGGTGCCCCATGTGGTGCCCGCCCGGACGCCGTCCAGGAATGGCTGGCCGCCGGTGGCCTCGACCACGCCGTGATGGATCGCGTACCCGGTGACCGGATGGCCGCGCCAGGAGTCGGTCGGCGTCCCCAGCACCTTGTCGGAACGGAAGACGACCCGCGCCGGCAGCAGTCCGAGGCCCGGCGTGGTGCCGCCGCGGGCCGACTCGATCGGATCGTCGATGGCCTCGGCCAGGATCTGGTAGCCGCCGCAGATGCCGAGGATCGGCCCGCCCGCCCGGGCGCGGCGGTGGAGAGCGTCCGCCAGGCCGTGCCTGTGGAGCCAGTCGAGGTCGGCCAGCGTGGCGCGGCTCCCCGGCAGCACCACCAGGTCCGCGGCCAGCAGGTCGGCCGGGCTGGTGGTGGTGACCACGTCCACGCCGGGCTCGGCGGCCAGCGCGTCCAGGTCGGTGGCGTTCGAGATCCGCGGGAACGGGACCGCGGCCACCCGCAGCGTGGCGCCCCCTCCGCCCGGACGAGGCCAGCGGGCGAAGGCCAGCGCGTCCTCTCCGTCCAGCCAGACCTGCTCGAGCCAGGGCAGGACGCCCAGGCAGGGCAGGCCGGTGCGCGCGGTGAGCTCGGCCAGCCCGGGATCGAGCATCGTCCGGTCGCCCCGGAACTTGTTGATGACATAGCCGGCCAGGGTGGCGCGGTCGGCCTCGTCCACGATCGCCCAGTGGCCAAACAGGGAGGCCAGCGTGCCGCCCCGGTCGATGTCGCCCACCAGGATCACGGGCAGCCCGAACTCCCGTGCCAGGCCGAAGTTCACGAAGTCGCCGGAGCGCAGGTTGATCTCGGCGGGCGAGCCCGCCCCCTCCGCGATCAGCAGTTCGTGGCCGGCCGCGAGCTCCCGGAACGCGTCGAACGCGGCCGCCGCCAGCCGCGGCCGATCGGTGGCGTATTCGCCGGCCTCCAGGGTGCCGCCCGGCTGGCCGCGCAGCACGACGAAGGCGCGCCGATCGGTGGATGGCTTGACCAGCACGGGGTTCAGCAGCGCGGACGGTTCGACCCCCGCGGCTACGGCCTGCAGGTACTGGGCGCGACCGATCTCGGAGCCGTCGCGGCAGACCATCGAGTTGTTGCTGATGTTCTGCGCCTTGAACGGGGCGACCCTGACCCCCCGGCGCGCGAACGCCCGGCACAGCCCGGTGACGATCAGCGACTTGCCGGCGTCCGAGGACGTGCCCGCCACCAGGATTCCTGCCACCGCCGCATCCTCCCATGGGGGCCGGGAAGGCCGCGCGACCGAGGTCCTTCAGGCCCGCATCCCCTCACCTTTCCGGCGTTGTCGCGTCCTTCGGCGCGCGTCCGCTCTTCGCCGGGCTCGAGCGCGATCGACGAGGACGCCCTGACCTCACCCGCCCCGGAGAGCGCCGTGGCGTCGCGTGGCTGGGCGGGTGCGGCCCTCAGCGGGAATGCCCGCGACCGGCGCGCGGTTGGGACGAAGGTGACGACACTCGGATTCATCGGTTCCGGAGACATCGGTTCCCCGCTGGGACGCCGCGGGCTCGCGGTCGTCGGGGACGATCCGGACGCCGTCGCCGCGGTGGCGGCGCAGGTGGACTCGTTCGGGTTCGACCCGCCCGCGGTGACGCCGCTGGCGGAGGACTGGCGGATCCAGCGCGACACCCCGGGCTACGGGCCGCGGCTCACCCTGGACGGTCTCCGCGACGCGTCAGCCCGCGCCGTCCGTTATCGGGAACCGTGACCGCGCGCGAGCGGTCCGTCGTCCTCGGCAGGAGGGTTCCGGAACTGACACGGGGACAGTGGCCGGTGGGCGCATCTGAGGAAGGATCATCCCAGTGACAAGGGAGAACGGTATCGGGCACGGCTCCGTCGGGTTTCGCTCCGAGCGGGGGCCCGTGCTCGCGGCCCTCATGCTCACCACCGGGCTGATCGCCATCGACGCGACCATCCTGGCCACGGCCGTCCCCTCCGTGGTGGCGGAGCTCGGCGAATTCGACCAGTTCCCCTGGCTGTTCTCGGTGTACCTGCTCGCGCAGGCCGTGTCGGTGCCGATCTACTCCAAGCTGGCCGACACGGTCGGACGAAAGCCCATCGTCCTGATCGGCATCGGGCTGTTCCTGCTGGGGTCGATCCTCGCCGCGGGCGCCTGGAGCATGACGGCCCTGATCGCCTTCCGCGTGGTGCAGGGGCTGGGCGCCGGGGCCGTGGCGCCGATGGCGATGACCATCATCGGCGACATCTACACCGTGGCGGAGCGGGCGCTCGTCCAGGGTTACATCGCCAGCGTGTGGGCGGCCGCGTCGGTGGTCGGCCCGGCGCTGGGGGGAGTCTTCTCGCAGTTCGTGTCGTGGCGCTGGATCTTCCTGGTGAACATCCCGCTGTGCCTGGTCGCCGGCTGGGCCCTGGCCAGGTCGTTCCACGAGACCGTGCAGCCACGCCGGCATCGCATCGACGTCGCCGGCGCCGCGTCCCTGACGGTGGGCCTCGCCGCGCTGATCCTCGGCCTCCTGGAGGGCGGGAACGCGTGGCCGTGGACGTCGGTGCCGAGCATCCTCAGCTTCCTCGTCGGGGTCGCCGCGCTGGCCGTCTTCTTCGCCGTGGAGCGACGGGCGACCGAGCCGATCCTCGACCTGGCGCTGGTCCGCCGCCCACCGATCCTGACCACGACGCTGGTCTCGCTGGGCGTCGGCGCCCTGCTGATCGGCATCACCAGTTTCGTCCCGCCGTATCTGCAGAACGCGCTCGGAGCGCCGCCGCTGGTGGCCGGCCTGGCCGTGGCCGCGCTCACGATGGGCTGGCCCCTGTCGGCGTCCATCTCCGGGCGGGTCTACCTGACCTATGGCTACAAGACCACTGTGCTGCTGGGGGCCTCGATCGGGCTCGTCGGGGCGATCGGGCTCGCGCTCGTGGGGCCGACGCCCAGCGTGGCCGCCGTCGCGGTCGCATGCTTCGTCATCGGTTTCGGCCTCGGCTGGACGGCCGCGCCGTCCCTGATCGCCGCCCAGGCCTCGGTGGGCTGGAGTGAGCGCGGCGTGGTCACCGGCATCAACGTCTTCGCCCGCAACGCCGGCAGCGCGGTGGGGGTGGCCGTCCTCGGGGCGATCGCGAACCAGCTCATCGTCGCCGGCCACGGCCCCCAGGACTACGCAACCATCGTCGACGCCTCCACCTGGGTCTTCCGCGCCGTCGTCGTCATCGCGGCGCTGACCCTGATGGCCGGCCTGCGGATGCCCGCCGGCGCGGTCGACTCCGCGGCCTACGCGCCCAAGGTCACCCCTCCCGAGGACGCCACGCCCTGAGCGTGGTCGCCGTGCCTGCCCTGCGCGACGGGCCGTCGCCAGCGCGTTCAGGGCTCTGGTCTCAGCGGACGAGGGCTTGGAGTTCGCCGATGGTGATCTGGGAGGTGTCGCTGTAGCTGACGGGGATGGTGCCGTGGTGGCCGTCGACGGACCAGTTGACGGTCCAGTGGGCGGTGGCGGTGACGGTGTAGCCGCCGGTGGGTGAGGTCTTGGTGTAGGTGTGGCCGCAGGTGGGGGAGGGGTCGCCGGGGGTGACTGTGGTGGTGTAGCGGGTCCAGGTGGGGCAGGTGAGGGTGGTGCCGTCGCCGAGGGTGAACACGGTGGCGGTGCGGCGGGCGGTGAGTCGGAATTCGAGGCCGGCGGCGGTGGTGATGGCGGTGCGGGTGCGGGGTCCCTCGACCCAGAGCCAGATGGGGTAGCCGACGGCGAGCATGTTCCATTCGTTGCCGGCGGGGTCGGGTCCGAACTGGGGTGGGGTGTCGGGGAGTCGGAGGTAGACGATGAGGGTGCGGGCGAGGGCGTCGTAGTCGATGTCGGGGGTGCCGGGTCGGTAGAGGGAGTGGCATAGGTAGACCAGCAGTTCCCAGTCCTCGGGGGCCCCTTTGGCTTTGGCGAGTCGCAGGCAGCGTTCCAGCGGCGACTCGGGCGGCGGCGTATACGTCGGCGGCTTGCCCGACCCGGGCTTCCCGGGCTTCGTCCCCGACTCAGGCGGCAGCACGTACGTGAGGCGGCACCCCCTACCGGGGCACTTACTAGCGTCGGGAGCCTTGGCCGCAGCGACGGGGCTGCTCAGGGTGACAGCGGCAATCGTCGTCAGCAGTGCAATCAGGAGGACCAGGGGATGCGGTGACCGTCGTCCGCGGGTCAGGTCTCGCATGTGGGCAGCTCCTCCGAGTCAACCGCGAACAGCTTCAGCTGGCCGTCGAAGTGCTTGGCATAGACCGTCTCGGTGCCCGCCCGGCCGGTGCCTAGGTACTTCTTCCCCTCATAGGTCTTGCCGTGGGTGGCATCTCGACAGGCGATGATCGCGACGAGGGAACCCTCGGTCTCGATCCCTGGGGCGCGGCGAATCCAGTCGAGCGTTTGCGTGCCCGTGAAGCGGCGGTCTCGCTCATAGCCCTCGCGATGTATGGCAATCGTCTGTTCAAGGAGCGATCCCGCGAGGATTGCCTCGAACTCCGGTGTCGCCGCCTTCGCACCGCCAAGCTTGTCGAGCCGTATCTCCTCGGCGAAGAGGCGCCGGTAAAGCTGCTCGGCCTCGGCGTACAGGGCGTCCTTCTTCACCATCGCGTCGTACTCAGCCTGCGAGCACGGCGTCGGCGTCCCGCCCGCCTCGGGCGTGCAGGCAAAGGTGGGCGTGGGCGCGGGCGTCGTCACTGCCGGCGCCGGGGTGCAGCCGAGCAGCAGCCCGAGAATGGCAGTCGCCACGGCAGCTCGCCGCATGAGACCTCCTGGGGTGGGTGGTGCCCCAGAGTCTGCCAGAACGCCCCGACACGATGTCGAGAGTTGGACGAGTTATCCACAGGCCGGCCCGGTTCCGCCTCCGTCGCGCCTCTCAGGCGGGGGTCCGGACGTCGTCCGCCGACGGATGTGAACCCTCGGGCCAGCGGGTGCGGCTGCAGACGCTCGCGGAAGTGCGCCGACCAGTCAGCTCCTCGGCTGGCTGATCCGCCTCGCGTGCCCCTCTGGGCGGCGACGTCAAAGGGCGGGGGGACGGGTGGCGGTGGCCGGTATCGGTGTCGGCTTCCTATGTTCCCCGTGGGGGCGCAGACTGTCCCTCCTGAGGCGTCGACTTTGGTCGGCGCCCGCCCATCCTTGATGCCTGGAGGCAAGCGCATGGCCCATCGGATCTTCACCACGAGCGTCGCCAGCGTCTACCCGCTGTACGTGACGAAGGCAGAACGCAAGGGGCGCACCAAGGACGAGGTCGATGAGATCATCCGATGGCTGACCGGCTATGACGTCGCGGGCCTCGAGCGGGTGCTGACCACCGAGGTCGACTTCGCCACGTTCTTCGGGGAGGCGCCCGCGTTCAACCCGAACGCCTCGCTGATCACCGGCGTGATCTGCGGCCATCGCGTCGAGCAGATCGAGGACCCGCTGATGCAGCAGATCCGCTACCTCGACAAGCTCATCGACGAGTTGGCCAAGGGCAAGAAGATGTCGGTCATCCTGCGCGGGACAAGCCCCCAGGCCTGACCGCCGGGTTCCCGCGCCTCCTTGGGCGACTCTTTGGATGCGGCCGGAGCCGGGGTTCGCCCAGCCGGCGGGCCGGGCTTGGCTGGCCATGCGCGGGTCGCTGTGGCCCACTCCTCTCGTCGAGTCGTCGGTCTGGGGGGTGGGAGGGTCGGACCCCGTTGCCGGTGACGGTGACGGGATGCTTCGTGGCCCGTGACGTGACCGCCTGCCGCGTGGTCGCTGACGAGGACCGGTTGCCGCGACTGGCTGCCCACGAGCCGTGTGCTGGTGGGAGGGGGTGATGGCCGCTCCGCGCGCCAGATCGTGGGTGGCCCAGGCGCGACCCTCGGCCTTCATGAGGGGCGGAGTCGCGACGGCAGCGCCGGCGAGGTCACACGGCGAGCCGGCGGAGCGGCCGCAAGCGACGTTGATCCTGCGCAGCTGCACGTTTCCGCGGCTCCCCGCCCCGCGCGGGCGCGGCCGCTGGATGCGCCCAACCGGTACGAAATCGACCGACATCGGTCACCTTCGTGCCGCTGGGACGGAGGGTGGGGCTGACGCGGGGCAGGAGCCATGGAGCCCCGTGCTGAAAGGTCACACCCGACTCGCCGGAGGAATTCACCACTGACCGTCGACCCCGATTCGGGAACCCATCTGCGAAAGCCTTTGCGCAAAGCCGTTGACCCCCGCGGAGCGCGTGCTTACGTTGGCCACACCGCAAGCGTTGCGGCCGTGGGAAACGGGGTCCGAATGTCGGTGAACATCTACCAGGTGGCGAGCGCCGCCGGGGTCAGCATCACGACCGTCTCGCGCGCCGTGAACGGGGTCGGACGGGTATCTCCCCGCACCAGGGCCCGGGTGCTCGCCGTCGCCCGGGATCTGGACTACATCCCCAACGACGCGGCGCGCAGCCTGATCACCCGCACCAGCCACACCATCGCCGTCCTGCTCCCCGATCTCACCAACCCGTTCTTCCCCGAGCTGATCGCCGGTGTCGAGGCCGTCGCCCGACAGAACCGACATTTCATCATCCTGTGCGACAGCGCGGAGAGTCCCCAGGGGATGTGGCGTGACCTGGTCTCGCTGCGTCGCCGGCAGGTGGCCGGGGTCGTCCTCGTCGGCGCCTCGCTGCCGGAGGACCGGCTCGCCGCCGTGACCAAGGGCTTGCGGATCGTCACCGTCGACCGGAGCAGCTCCCTGCCGGGGGTGTCCGTGGTCCAGACGGACCACCAGGCCGGGGGTGCCCTGGTGGCGCGTCACCTGGCGGACCTCGGCCATCGACGGGTGCTGCACCTGCGTGGACCCGAGGGCATCGCGGTGGCGGGCGACCGGTGGCAGGGGTTCGAGCGCGAGGCCCGACGGCTGGGCCTGGACGTGGGTGGCGCGCTGCTGCGACCCGCCGGCTTCTCCGAGCGCGAGGGCTACCACGCGATGTCGGCGGCCCTGGACGAGGGGCTGACGGCCACGGCCGTCTTCGCGGCGAATGACCTGTGCGCCATCGGGGCCATGTCGGCGCTGCACAATCGTGGCCTGTCCGTGCCCGACGACGTCAGCCTGGTGGGCTTCGACGGGATCACCCTGGGCGAGTACCTGCGGCCATCGCTGACCACCGTCCAGCAGGACATCCGGGCGCTGGGGGAGCGGGCCGCCGCGATCCTGCTGGCCGAGCTGGCCCTGCCGCCAGGCGTCCCGGCCGAACCGATCCTGGAAGTGCATCCCCCGACGATGGCCTGCCGCGCCTCGTCCGGCCCGGCGAAGAGCGGGGTGGCGCGATGACCGTCCATGTGCTCGGCAGCCTGAATCTCGACACGATCCTCACCGTCGCCGGGTTGCCCCGGCCCGGCGAGACCGTCCTCGCCACCGGTCGCCTGTCCGCGGGCGGCGGCAAGGGCGCCAACCAGGCGGTGGCGGCCGCCCGCTCCGGCGCGCGGGTCGTCATGGCCGGCGCTGTCGGGGACGACCGCGCGGGGGAACTCCTGCTCGCGGGGTTGCTGGCGGACGGCGTCGATGTCGCGCAGGTGACGCGTCTGGCGGACACCCCGAGCGGCGAGGCGTTCATCTACGTGGAGGCGTCCGGCCAGAACTCCATCTGCGTCGCCGCCGGTGCCAACGCGCTCGTGGACGCCGCCGCCGTCGAGCGGCTGCTCGGAGACGCCCGCCCCACGGACGTGCTGGTGCTGCAGCAGGAGATCCCGGACGACGTCACCCTCGCCGCCCTGAGGGCGGGCCGGGGGCGGCTCCGCACCATCCTCAACACCGCCCCGGCGTCCCCCGCCAGCGCGGCGCTGGCCGAGTGGGCCGACATCGTGGTGATGAACGAGGAGGAGGCCCGGCTGGTGACCGGGGTCGCCGACCCGACCACGCCCCTGCTGGAGCGGTCGCGGCACCACGACCAGGCCTTCGTCATCACCCGGGGCGAACACGGCGCCCTGCTGATCCAGCACGGCGCCGCGGAGGTGGTGGCCGCCCTGCCGGTGGATGTCGTGGACACCGTCGGCGCCGGGGACGCCTTCGTCGGAGCCCTGGCGGCCAGGCTCGCCGCGGGCGCGACGGTGGCAGGGGCCCTCCGCTATGCCAGCGCCGCGGGTGCCTGGGCGGTGGGACGGGTCGGAGCCCAGCCCTCGTTCGCCACCCGGGCGCAGATCGAGACCCTGCTGAAGGAGCACGATGATCCGGACCAGTGACATCACCAACCCGAACCTGCTGGCGATGCTGGCACGGCTTCGGCACACCGAGCGGCTGGTGATCGCCGACCCGGGCCTGCCGGCGTCCCCCGCCGTCCCCGAGATCGACCTGAGCCTCACGGCCGGCGTCCCGACGCTGCACCAGGTCCTGGAGGTCGTCCTCGCCGCGCTCGCCGTCGAGGCGATCACCCTGGCCGAGGAGGCACGGGGCACCGCCACCGAGGCCTCGCTCGCCCGCCTGGCCCCCGAACTCCCCCCGGCGTACGTCCCGCACGCCGAGCTCAAGGCCATCACCAACCAGTCTCAGGCGGTCATTCGAACGGGCGAATGCACCCCCTACGCCAACGTCGTCCTGACGTGCGGCGTCACGTTCTAGGAAACAAGGAGGAAGAAGAATGAACGCAGTGACCGGAGGGCTCCAACGGCGGTCCCTCATCAAACTGGCCGGGGGCGGCCTCGCGGCGGCAGCGCTCGCCGCGTGCGGCAGCCCGAGCGCGTCGACCTCCGCCCCGGCGGGGTCGGCGAGCGCGAGCGCGAACGCCGGCAAGAAGATCGTCTACTCGGTGCAGTCGTTCTCCCACGAGGCGCTGCAGCCGTTCGTCAAGGAGTTCACGCAGAAGACCGGCATCGAGGTGGAGCTGCAGTCCGGCCCCGCCACCGACCAGGACCTGCTGCAGCAGGTGATCCCGGCCTTCAACTCGGGCACCTCCCCTTACGACGTGATGGACCTCGGCGACCCGGGCTGCGCGGCGCTGGCCCCCGCCGGCTGGCTGCTGCCCATCGACGACGCCCTGCCCCAGGACGTCTGGGACGACCTCACCCCCGGCATGACCGACGCGATGAAGCAGTGGAATCAGCTGGACGGCAAGACCTACCGCAGCTACCACAACTGGGAGCTCGGCTACTACTGGGTCCGGCAGGACCTGGTGGAGAAGCACGGTCTGACCGTCCCCACCACCTGGGACGAGCTGGTGTCGGTCGGCAGCGAATTCCGCGACAAGACCGGCGGCTACGGGTTCGCGGACGCGGCCAGCAAGCCCGGCCTCACCTTCGTCTACGCCGCCTACATCGCCGCCCAGGCCGGCGGCAAGATCTACGACTTCGACGAGGGCACCAAGCAGGCGTTCCAGTTCATGCACGACCTCATCTACAAGGACAAGGTCTTCCCCAAGGATGCCGTCACCTGGACCTACGACCAGCTGAACTCGGCCTACATGAAGGACGAGCTGCTGTCGATGCGCGAGTGGACGTTCTTCTGGGACGTCGCCGCCGGCAACAAGAAGTGGTTCGATCCCGCCAAGATCGCCATCGTCGCGCCACCCGCCGGCCCGGCCGGGAACAAGACCTGGGCCGGCGGTTGGGGCTACTCGGTGCCCAAGGCCGCCAAGAACCCGGGCGCCGCGCTGGAGTTCGTCCGCTACATGTCCTCGCCGGAGGTCGCGACCCGGCTGGCCCAGGCGTCCAGCTTCTTCATCACGGCCCGCAAGTCGATCTTCTCCGCCATCGGTGACAAGGGGATCGTCAAGCACATGAAGGAGTACAGCGAGAAGGACTACGTCACGCCGCGCCCCTACAGCCCGCAGGCGGCCAAGGCCGAGACCGTCATCGACGACATCGTCCAGGGCTACCTGACCGACCAGATGGATCTCGAGACCACCCTGGCCGAGGGACGCAAGCGCATCGCCGACCTCGGCTGAACCCACCACCCATCAGGAAGCGAGAGTCAGGTGTCCCACGGCAACGGAGCTCGAACCACTCGACGGCGCAGGACGGCGCTGCTGACGGCGGCAATGCTGCTGGCGCCGGCGCTGCTCCTGCGGGCGTGGACCTCGGTGTATCCCTTCTTCCTCACGGCCTACCTCAGCTTCACCGAGTCCGGGCCGATGCGGGCGGGGTCCACCTGGGTGGGGTGGAAGCAGTACGAGCGGATCTTCAGCAACCAGGTGACGGTGAGCGCCTTCTGGTTCACCATCGTGTTCGCGGTGGCCTCGACGGTGCTCGAGATCGTCGCGGGGCTGCTGCTCGGCCTGCTGCTGTGCGCCGAGTTCCGGGGCCGGTGGTGGTTCCGATCGCTGATCCTGATCCCCTGGGCGATGCCGGCGGTGGTGTCGGCCCTGGGCTTCCGGTTCATGTTCTCGGACGGCTTCGGGATCATCACCCACCTGCTCTCCTTCGTCGGGATCCACGTCGACTGGCTGACGAGCCCGGGCGGTGCCCAGGCCGCGGTGATCTTCGCCAACGCCTGGCGGGTGATCCCGTTCATCGGGCTCATGGCGATGGCCGGCCTGTCGGGCATCCCCAAGGAGCTGTACCAGGCCGCCCGGGTGGACGGGGCGGGCCGGGTGCGGATCTTCTTCGAGATCGAGCTGCCGCTGATCACGCCGCTGTTGGTGACGATCGGCGCGTTCATGATGATCTTCCAGGTGGGTGGGTTCGACGTGATCCTGGGCATGACCGGCGGCGGGCCGGGCACCTCCACCCAGGTGCTGAGCTACCTGGCCTACCTCGAGGCCTTCGTCGGCCTCGAATACGGCCGGGCGTCGGCGATCAGCATGGTGCTGTTCGTCCTGGTGCTGTTGACGGGCCTGATCGCCATGGCGGTCTCCCGCAAGACCGAGGTGGAGTACTGATGAGCGCCGTCACCCGCACCCGGACGAGGACGTCCCCCGGCACCTACGTCGGCATCTTGGTCGCCGTCATCGTCTTCGGGCTGCCCGTCTACTGGATCCTGCTGTCGTCGTTCCTGAAGCCCGACCAGCTGCTGTCCGCGCCGCCGACCTACGTCACCACCGACCCCACCCTGCGGAACTATCAGGTCGCCGCGGAGCAGCTGCCGCTGGTGCAGTACCTGATCAACTCGGCGGTCTTCTCCGTGGGGTCGGCGGTGCTGTCGGTGGCGCTCAGCTTCCTCGCCGCCTACGCCTTCGTCCGGCTGCCGTTCCGGGGGTCGTCGTCGCTGCTGTTCCTGCTGCTGCTGACGATGGCGCTGCCCCAGATCGCGGTGACGATCCCGCTGTTCGGCATGCTGCAGAAGATGGGGCTGGTGAACACCCACGCCGGCCTGATCCTGTTGGAGTCCAGCATGCTGATCCCCTTCACCGTCTGGACGATGACGTCCTTCCTGCGCCAGATCCCAGGGGAGCTGGAGGAGGCGGCCGCGGTGGACGGTGCCGGGTTCTGGCGGACCCTGTGGCTCATCGTGACCCCGCTGGCCAGGCCCGCCATCGCCACCATGCTGATCATCAACCTGATCAGCAGCTGGAACGAGCTCTTCTTCCCGCTGGTGTTCGCCAGCTCCGACTCGGTGCGTCCGCTCACCATCGCGCTGGTGCAGCTGACGCAGGTGACCAGCGGCACCGCCAGCCGTCCCTGGGATCTGATGAGCACGCTGAGCGCCCTGATGATCCTCCCCATCATCTTCCTGGTCTCCTTCGGCCAGAAGCACATCGTCTCCGGACTGAGTTCCGGCTATGGAAAGTAGGTAGCAGTGCCCGCTTCGTCCGCACCCTTCCCCCGCGTTGCGCGCGGTCTGCGGTCCCTCGACGTGGAGAAGTCCCCCGATGCCCTCGGCCTCGGCATCATCGGCCTGAACGAGGGGAGGACGGCCGCCGTGGCGGCCCTCACCAGGACGCGGCACGTCCGGCTCGCCGCCCTGTGCGACTCCGATCCGGCGCGCCTGACCGCGCTGCAGGACGAGCTGGGCCTGGGTTCCGAGGTCGCCACCACGCAGGACCCGGCGGCCCTGGTGGCGATGCCCGGGGTGGACGTGGTGGCGATCTACACCCCCGACGCCTCCCACGCCGACCTGGTGGCCCTGGCGCTCCGCGCGGGCAAGGCCGTGCTGTGCACCAAGCCGCTGATCAACACCGTGGCGGGGGCCCGCGCCGTCGCCGCGGCCGCGCGCGAGCACGGGGACCGCGTGATGGTGGGCCAGTCGTCCCGCTTCTTCGAGCCGATGCGGGCGCAGCGGGCCCGCTTCGAGGCGGGCGAGTACGGGGCCGTCGAGCTGGTGGAGGCCCAGTACCTGCATCGGATGGACTGGTACTACGACGGCCGCCCCTGGATTGCCGCCGACACCGACTGGATGTTCCTCGGGCTGAGCCATCCGCTCGACCTGCTCGCCTGGTACCTGCCCACCATCGTCAGCGTCAGCGCCTTCGGCTCGCGCTCGTCGCTGGCCGCGAAGGCCGGCCTGGAGGGCTTCGACATCTACAGCGTCACCGTGACCACCGAGGACGGCCGGCTGGGCCGGGCGCTGGGTCACTACGGCGCCCACGAGCTGCCGTCGGCGCGCAACTCGATCGAGTGCCTGCTGTGGGGCTCCGACGGGACATCGCTGGCCCAGTACCACGACATGAAGCTGCTGGAGGTGGGCCCCGACGGGGTGGAGCATCAGACCGACTACCTCTACGAGAAGCGGCACTACTACTTCAACAACGAGGTCCACGGGATGCACTACGGGGAGTTCGCGAACTACCTCGACCACTTCGCCGGCGCCCTGCTGCGGGGCGAGCCCTGGAGCCCGAACCTCACCGAGGGGCTGAACGTCTTCGCCCTCATGGAGGCGGCCCGGCGCTCGGCGCTGGCCGGCGGGGTGCCGCTGTCGCCGGCCGCGGTGCTGGCGGAGGTGCTGTCGTGACGGCCGCGACGAGCGTCGGCGAGCCGCTTGAGCTCGCCGAGCTGCGGTCGGCGTGGCTGGCGCCGGCCGCCGAGGAGGACTTCGCGCTCCCGACGGTCACCGACTTCCATGCCGTGATCCAGGTGGCGTGGGGGCCGACCGGCATCCAGAACTGGGTTGCCGCCCCGACCGCCCTGCCCACCCCCACGGCGCTGCTCTATCGCCTCGACGAGGCCGGTCGTCCCGTCCGGGTCGGGCCGGACGGCGTCGAGTACCAGTGGGCGCCCGCGGAGGTGCTGCGCCGCCACCCGGCCGTCCGGACCCGGACGACGCTGGCCGACGGCGGCACGGCGGTCGAGGAGTACGTCTTCGCCGAGCCGGGCCGCTACCAGGTGGTGTTCGCGGGGCTGTGCCGGTCGTGGAGCTTCCCCGACTACTGGAACCTGCCCCCCGAGGACGTCCCGCAGTTCAACCTGGCCGTCCGGGACGGCGGCCTCGACATGACCGACACGAAGACCTTCGGATGCGCCCGCTTCGAGTTCGACGGTCCGGTCGGGAGCCTTGCAACCTTCCGCAGCATGGACGACTTCCACCGGCAGCGGCCGGCCACCGGCGCCGGCCGGGTGGCCGCGGTGACCATCGAGGCCCAGACCGGGACGACGCTGCGGTGGTTCGCCCGCCAGGGCGTGAGCGACGTCGTCCTGGCCGAGGAGCCGCGGACGGAGGCGGGGGAGAGCTGGGAGCGGGTGTGGCGCGACGCGTTCACCCCGGGCAACGACACCTTCTCCGGTCATCTCCCGGCGCTGCGGTTCGGCGACCCGGACCTCGACCGGCTGTACTACCTGGCCGTCCACTCCCTGCTGCAGTGCCGCCGCTTCGCCCCCACCGTGGAGCATCGCGCGACCTTCGCCACCGGGGGGCAAGCCATCTGGTCGGTGGAGCGAACCCCGCTCGAGGTGGCGTACGTGTGGGGCGGCCCCGAGGGGGCACCCACCACGTCCTTCCTCTGGGAGCTGCAGCTGACCGCGCCGCTGCTGGCCCGGCTCGACCCGACGGTGCTGCGGGCCACCCTGGAGCAGTTCCTGGTGGCCGACATGGGCTCCCACTGGGGCATCGACACCCTCACCGGCGCCGGGGTGGGCATGTGGTACGGCGTCAACGACGGCGCCATGATCAACGTCGCCTTCGACTACCTGCGGCTGACCGGCGACCGGGCGTGGCTGGACGCGGTGGTGGGCGGGAGGCCCGTCCGGGAGCGGTTGCTGGGCTACGTGGATCGGATCATCGAGCGGGTCCCGCCCGGCGGGAACCGGACGGACTCGGGCGCGGCGCCGAACATCCTGGAGTGCGTCAGCTCCTACGAGCACGAGATCGCGGCGTTCAACGCCATGGGGTCGTGGGCCTGCCGGTTCGCCGCGGCCCTCCTGGCGCCCGACCGCGCCGACTACTACACGGGCTGGGCGGAGACGCTGCGCCGGGGAGTCCTGGAGTTGGCCCACCCGGACGGCTACTTCTGCTGCATCGCCGAGGGCGAGCGGCGCGAGGTGCGAACCTGCCTGGACCTGATCTACGTGGGACGCTTCGTCCCCGACGCCCTCGACGAGGACATGCGGCAGCGGATGACCGCGTTCTTCCACCGCGAACTGGAGACCGTCGACTGGATGTACGCCCTGTCGCCGGCGGACGCGGACGCGCTCACCGACAAGCTGCCGAGCTTCCAGACCTACCGCGCCGATCACCAGGCCACCGGGGCCTACGACGGTTGGCCCGGAATGTCGGCCAGCGTGCTGCTGCACTTCCGGGACCCGGAGGCGCTCGGCTGGCTGGCGCGGGTCGCCCGGGTGACGCGGGAGGGGCCGTTCGGCCAGGCCCACTTCATCTCGGCCACGGGGGAGCGGGACCGCCCGGCCACGAAGGCCAGCTTCTTCAACGGGAACCTGTACCTGGAGAGCTGCGGCTGTTCCGCGGCCACGACCCTGTTGGAGCAGGTCGCCGGCCTGGGCTCCTGGTTCGACGACCAGCGCCTCCTCCGGCACCCGGAGCCGCCGCGATAGCGGCGTGCCCAGACCGAACCCCGGCTCCCTCCCCGCCGGGCGTTGCGGTGGGCGCGTGAGCCGGCCCGGACTCCCTCCCCTTGGTCCGGGCCGGCTTCGGCGTCCCGGCGGCGCTCGTCAGACCGATGCCGAACCGGCGCGCCGGGGCCGTGTCACGATGGGGTCATGACCGGCCCGGACACCCCTCCCGTCAGCGAGCTGCCCCTCGATCGGCAACTCCCGGCGTTCATCGACGAGCACCGAGAGGCGCTGCTGGCGTGCCTGGACGGCCTCACCGAGGCCGAGGCGCGGGCACGACTGGTGCCGTCGAAGACCACCCTTCTGGGGCTGGTGAAGCACGCCACCTTCGTGGAGAAGGTCTGGTTCGTCGAGGCCGTCACCGGGGCGTCGAGGACCGATCTCGGCCTGCCGGCCACCCCCGACGGCTCCTTCGACCTGGCCCCGAACGACACCATCGAGTCCGTCCGGAGCGACCTCGCGGCCGCCGTGGCCGCCTCGCGCGCCGCCGTGCGCGGGATGACGCTGGACACGATCCTCCCCGGGAACCGCCGCGGCCCGCTGCCCCTGCGCTGGGTCTACCTGCACGTCCTGCGGGAGCTGGCCCAGCACTGCGGGCACGCGGACATCCTGCGCGAGCAGGTGCTGGCGGCGCGGGATCGATGATGCCAGCGGCGTCGAATCTCTTGAGATGGACGCGCCTCTGAACCTGCGCCCGCCCCTCTAGCCTCACTTCTGTCGGAGCCACCCCCTAACGTCCATTGCGACGATGCCGACAAGTTCCGAGGACACGATGACGTGGTCAGCAGCCGCCCAGTCTGTCTGGGGCAAGACGGACCGTGACAGCCAATCCTGGCTGCCGCTGGTCGTCCATTTGGAGCAGGCGGCCGTCGTGGCCGGGCTGCTTTGGGACGAGTTCCTGCCGCGTTCTCTCAAGCTCCTGCTGATGCAGGACCTGGAGGCGGACGAGGCTGACGCTCGCTCGTTGTACTGCTGGTTTGCCGGCGTTCATGACGTCGGGAAGGTCAGTCCGGACTTCGCCCAACAGGCCGCCGACGTAGGGATGAACTTCATTCTCGATCGAATGCGCGACCAGGGACTCAGCGGCCCGCGAGTGCCGCCCTCCGATCACGTCCGCCACGAGGTGGTCAGCCAGTTGGCCGTCCGCGACTGGTTCGAGTCGGCGCTCAGCGGCCGACGACGGGCCACGAACACGTGGGCGTGCGTTGTCGGTGGGCATCATGGTCGGAATCCGTCGGCGTCGAAGCTGCAGGCGGCCGAGGGTCGTCCCCACGCGGTCGGGGCCGGGCCGTGGGCGGCGGTGCGTGTCGAGATCCTCGAGGGGATGGCGTCCCGCCTGGGTGTTCGGGAACGCTTGCGCACCTGTGTTCAACGGCCCCTGCCTGTGCGTTCCCAGGTTCTCCTGACGGCAATTGTCGTTCTCGCGGACTGGCTGGCCTCCAACCAAGATCTCTTTCCGTACCTCGACACGCTGACGCCGCGCGAGAGGGGGAACGTTGCCCTAGCAGAACTTGATCTGCCCGCACCGTGGTCCCCGCCCACGCCGCCGCGCCAGGCCGACGAACTCCTCCATCGGCGGTTTCCCGCTTTGGAGGGAGTGACTGCTCGGCCCATCCAGGTGGCGCTCTTGGGCGCGGCCTTCTCGTGTTCGACGGCCCCGCTCTTGATCGTGGAGGCGCCGATGGGGGAGGGCAAGACCGAGGCCGCGCTGATGGCCGCGGAAGTTCTGGCAGCGCGATTCGGACAGGGCGGCGTCTACGTCGGTCTGCCGACCATGGCAACGGCGAACCCGATGTTCCGACGCGCGTTGGCGTGGTTGGGCACTGCGGTGGGCTCGATGGACGCCAGCATCGCCCTGGCGCACGGCAAGGCTGGCCTCAACGACGACTACACCGGGCTGCTGCGCGGCGACTTCCACGGGCACATCTTCGACGAGGAGGCTGGGCAGCCCGTGGTCAACAGTTGGCTTCGTGGGCGTCGCCGGGCTGGGCTCGCCGACTTCGTGGTGGGAACCATCGACCAGGGGCTCTTCACCGCACTGAAGGCAAAGTACGTCGTCCTGCGACACGTTGGTCTCGCCACCAAAGTGGTCGTCATCGATGAGGTCCACGCGGCGGACACTTACATGCGGGAGTACTTGAAACGCGCCTTGAGTTGGCTGGGTGCCTACGGGACGCCGGTCATCTTGATGTCGGCCACGCTGCCCCCGGCGCAGCGGGCGGAATACCTCGCCGCCTATGCGGGCGGCGCTGGCGATCGCGAGCCTGCGGCAGTCGACGATTCGGACGTCTACCCGCGGATCACCTGCTACGACGGTGCCGTCCAGCACGTGCCGGTGAGGCCCAACCCCGTGGGTCGCGCGCTGTCCCTTCGCCGGATCGCCGACGAGACCGCGGTGGTCGCCGACCTACTGGGTGGACTTCTCAGCGACGGCGGGTGCGCGGGAGTGATCTGCAACACGGTCGCCCGGGCGCAGGCCATGTACCAGGTCCTTCGCGAAAGCTTCGGCGAGGAGGTGGTGCTGTTGCACAGCCGGTTCATCGCTCCGGACCGGGCGGGACGGGAGCAGCGGCTCGTCGAGGCCCTCGGCCCCGGAACCGCCCGTCGGCCCCATCGCCTGGTCGTGGTCGGGACGCAGGTGCTGGAGCAGTCGCTGGACGTCGACTTCGACGTGATGGTGAGTGACCTGGCTCCGGCGGATCTTCTGTTGCAGCGGGTGGGGCGCCTACACCGCCATGCTAGGGATTCTCGTCCGGCCGCCCTGGCGGGCCCGACGCTGTTCCTTCGAGGAGTCGAGGACTGGGCAGAGTCGCCGCCGCGGCCGGTGCGCGGCTCGCGGGCCGTGTACGGCGAGGCGGCCTTGCTGCGCGCGGCCGCGGTTCTTGGGGCTCGTGACGTGCTGACGCTGCCAGACGACATCCCGACGCTGGTCAGACGTGCCTACGACCCGCTCCTTCCCGCACCTGAGGGGTGGGAGCGGGCCTGGACTGAGGCCGAGGCAAAGGACGCGACGAAGACCGCAAGGTCGATCGCCCGCGCCCGGGCGTACCTGCTGGACGACCCCCGCAAACCGGCCGACCTGGACGGCTGGATCGACGTCGACGCCGGAGACCCCGAGCGGAGCGAGGAGCAGGGCCGCTCGCAGGTCCGTGACTCGGAGGATTCGCTGGAAGTGATCGCCCTGTGGCGGGGGGTGGACGGCGCCCTCCGGCTCCCAGACTGCGCCCCGAACAACCCGGGCGCGTTGATACCCGAGGGGCTCGAATGGGGGACGGGTTCCGAAAATCGTCTCGCACGCGAAATGGCCACCTGCACCCTGTCACTCCCCGCTCAGCTGACGAACCCCCGTGATATCGAGCGGGTCATCCAGGAGCTGGAACGCGCGGTGGACGCGTCCGGCTGGCAGCAATCACCATGGCTAAAAGGCCAACTTGTTCTCGCCTTCGATCAGAATTGTCAGTGCCGCCTAGCAGGCTATGAACTGAGGTACTCGTACGACGAAGGACTCGTCGTGACCCACCCCGAGGAGAGCTCATGAGTCGACCACCCAGTTTCGACCTCATCGACCAGGAATGGATCCGTGTTCGGACGCTCGCCGGTGCCGTCGAGGAGCGATCCCTGAGGGCGACCCTTGCGGACGCGCACACTCTCAAGGGGCTGGCGGGAGAAATCCCGACGCAGGACGTTGCTGTCCTGCGGAACTTGTTGGCCGTCCTGCTGGGGGCCACCCGACCTCGCTATCCGCGCAGCGACAATGAGTGTCTCGACCTGTTCGAGGAGTGGTGGGCGCGCGGTTCCATTCCGATGGAGGTCGTGGACCCTTACCTTGAGCGGGTCCGGGATCGTTTCGACCTGCTGCACCCCGAGACCCCGTTCCTGCAGGTCGCCGGCCTCACGACCGCGTCGGGGAAGCGAACGGGGCTCGGGAAGCTCATCGCAGACGTTCCCGCAAACCTGCCCTTCTTCACTACTCGCGGGGGCCCAGAACTCCGTTCCCTTACTCAGGCGGAGGCTGCCCGCTGGCTCGTCCACTGCCAGGCGTTCGACCCTTCGGGGATCAAGACAGGCGCGGTCGGCGATGACAGGGTCAAGGGTGGCAAGGGATACCCGTTCGGCTACCCGGCCTGGGCGGGAAATCTCGGGCCGGTCGTCGTCGAGGGAAGGTGTCTCTTCGAAACCCTCATCTTCAACCTGCCCCTGCTCCTCTCGGGCCCCGATGACCTCCCCGTTTGGGAGCGGCCCCCGCTCGGACCTGGGGTCGACTCGACGCACCCATCGCCGGCCGGCCCCGCCGATCTCTTCACCTGGCCCTCGCGTCGCATCTGCCTCTTTGTGGCGGGCGATCGAGTCGTAAACGTCCAGATCTCCAATGGCGACAAACTGGGACCCCAGAACCTGCATCCGTTCGAATCGATGAGTGCCTGGCGGCACAGCAAGGCTCAATCCAAAGCTGGCGTTTCGGTGCGCATGCCGGTGACCCACGAGCCCTCACGGAGGATTTGGCAAGGATTGGGATCCCTTCTGCAGCGCGCCCAAGGTGAGGCGGCGACCCTGCCGGCGCCAGTCGTCGAGTGGCTGTCGCTCCTGTGCCAGGCCCACGTAATCCCGCTAGGAACGGCCGTTGAACTGCGCACGATTGGACTCGAATACGGGACCCAGAACTCGGTGATTGCGGGCACGGTTGACGATCGAATGGGGGCCCCGGTGGCGGCGCTCACCAATCCCGTACTCGTCCAGGCTGCGATCGACGCTGCCGCCCAGGCAACCCAAGGTGTCGTCGCGCTTGCCAACCTGGCGGGCAACCTAGACAAGGCTGCGGGGGGCGACGGCAACGCGCGAGAGCGCACCTTCGAACTGGGCTATTCATTGCTCGACCAGCCCTTCCGGGCATGGGTTCGCACGCTCGCCGCCCCCGGACTCGTGGCCGACTACCGACGAGCCTGGGCGAGCACCGCCGTCCTGGCCCTGTTGCGCGCTGGCGAGGCGTTGGTGGCCGAGGCCGGG
Organism: uncultured Micropruina sp.; assembly: GCA_964492685.1. Classification (GTDB taxonomy): domain Bacteria; phylum Actinomycetota; class Actinomycetes; order Propionibacteriales; family Propionibacteriaceae; genus Micropruina. The sequence continues at coordinate 5,382 of CAZBMH010000009.1, read as the reverse complement.
CCCGCGGCCCTCGTGGGACGCCCGGTCGCGCAGCGTGGATCGGACGTGCGGCAGCACCTGGACGCGGGGCTTGCGCAGATCTGGTTCCGAGCCTCCCTGGCCAAGACCTTTCCTCAACCCCCGTCCCCAACCCCCGAGGTGAACCATGACTGACACCCCCCGACACACCGTTCGCAGCGTCCTGAGGGAGGTTGCGGGGGCCCGCGTCGCCAAGCTTCAGGCGTTGGTGCTCGCCGACACTAGCGACGCCGTCGCGACGTTGGCGAGGCTTCGTCGCTGCGATCCCGCCGCCGTGGGAGCCGAGCCGCTCGTGTGGGCGATCACCCTCGGTGACCTGCCCGTCGAGCTCACTGAATACTCCGGGGGACGCCCGAATGAGCCGACCCCGGCCGAGCGGTCGTTGCATGCCACGCTCGTGATGTATGCGTTCCACCAGCAAAGCCAGGACGAGGGAGTGCACCGTCCCGGGGTCAGCGTTGGGGCAGCGGTGGGGCGGCTGGCTCGGTCGCGAGGCGGCAGCGACGAGCCTGACCCCGGGACCATCGCACGGCTGCATCAGGCAGCCCTCGCCAACGATTTCGATGGTCAGACACATCACCTGCGCGGGCTGATGCAGCTCATGCGTGCCGAGCGACCCGCGATCGGTCTCGACTATGGGTTGCTGGCGGTCGATCTCTGGCAATTCGCCGACCCGTTCCAGGACTCCCGTCAGGTGCTCGCGCGATGGGGCCGGGATCTGCACGCGAGAACCAAGCCCACAACACCAGCCACTCCTACCCCTAATCCGACCGCGTCAGAGGAGACGAAATGACCCTGCACATTGACTTCCATGTCCTCCAGTCCGTGCCCCCGAGCAACCTGAACCGCGACGACACCGGCAGCCCCAAGACCGCCATGTACGGTGGGGTTCGGCGCGCGCGCGTCAGCAGCCAAGCGTGGAAACGGGCCACCCGACGCGACTTCTCGACCTTCCTGGACGTCAGCCAGCTGGGAGTGAGGACGAAACGGGCGGTGGAACTGCTCAGCGAGCGAATCGCGACGCTGTCGCCCGGCACGGACGTGACCAAGTCGGCTGATCTCGCCGTAAAGGCGTTGGAGGCGGCAGGGCTGAAGGTGAAGGCCGGGCGGAAGGCTAAGGACGGCGACCAACCCCTCACGGAGTACCTGGTCTTCTTCAGCAACCTGCAGCTGGACCGTTTGGCCGAGTTGGCTGTGGCCAGCCCGGAGAAGGTCGACGCCCGCGCGGCGAAGGCTGCCCTGAGCCAGTCACACAGCGTCGACGTGGCGCTCTTCGGCCGCATGGTCGCCGACGACGCCAACCTGAACGTGTCGGCCGCCTGCCAGGTGGCGCACGCGATCAGCACCCATGCCGTCGCCACCGAGTTCGACTACTACACGGCTGTCGACGACCAGAATCCGGCCGAGGAGACGGGGGCGGGGATGATCGGCACCGTCGAGTTCGACTCGGCGACTCTGTATCGCTACGCCACGGTCAATGTCGACGAACTGCGGCACAGCCTGGGAAGCGACGACGCAACGGCGCAGGCCGTCGAGGCCTTCGCGCGCTCGTTCGTCACGAGCATGCCCACGGGAAAGCAGAACACCTTCGCCAACCGGACGATGCCGGATGCCGTCGTCGTGATGGTTCGCGACGGCCGACCGGTCAATTTGGTCGGCGCCTTCGAGGACGCGGTGCGCGGTCGGGACGGCTACGTGGGCGAGTCCTGCCGGGCGCTGGCTGAGTATGCGGGCGAGGTGGCGGCGGCCTACGGCGACCTGCCAACCGACACATGGGTGACCCGGGTCGGCGGGCGCACCGGCCCGCTCGAGGCACTCGGCGAGAGCCTGGCCTTCGACGAGTTGGTCCGCCGCGTCGGGGAGCGGACCCGTCCCGCCGCCCTGGGGGACCAGTGACCGTCCTGCTGCTGCGGCTGGCCGGGCCCATGCAGTCGTGGGGCGACTCCAGCAGATTCAGCCGCCGGGACACTCGGATGGTGCCGTCCAAGAGCGGCGTCCTGGGGCTGTTGGCCGCCGCGGATGGTCGACGACGCACCGACGAGATCGAGGACCTGGCCTCGTTGCGGTTCGGCGTCCGCGTCGATCAGCCCGGTCAGTTACAGCGAGACTTCCAAACCGCCATCAATTGGGACTCCGGGGACCCAATGCCCCTGTCCTACCGGTATTACGTGGCCGACGCGGTCTTCGTCGCTGCGGTCGAGGGGGATCGGGCACTGCTGGAGGCGTTGGCGGAGCGAATCCGCGAGCCTCGATTCCCGCTCTACCTGGGGCGCCGGTCGTGTCCGGTCACCGATCCCGTGTACCTGAACCTCGCGGATAGTGAGCTGGAACCGGCGCTGCGCGGACAGGGTTGGGCGGCGTCGAAGTGGTACCGACGACGTCAGCCGACCGAGGTCACCCTCGAACTCTTCCTCGATGCCGTGGCGGACGACGCCCGCCCCGTCGAGACACGGCGAGATGTTCCCATCAGCTTCAGCCCCGAACGCCGTGAGTACGGCTGGCGTGAGGTGGTGCACGCGGAGCCTGTGTTGGTGGGGAACCCGGATGGCATCTCTCCCGCGCCACGACAACCAGCCAGCGACTGGCTCGCAGCCGCCGAGGCAGCCTCGAAGGGGGCCTGATGTACCTGACGCACATGGCATTGAATCCTGACCGGCGGTCCACGAGGGCTCTGGTGGAATCGCCGCAACGGCTCCACGCGGCCGTCCTGTCGTCCTTTCCACCCGACGTGGTCAAAGCCGGACGGATCCTGTGGCGACTCGACAATCCGGCGCGCCATCGCCTCGACCTCTATGTGGTGAGTCCCGCGCAGCCGTCGATGGACGCATTGGCTGATCAGGCGGGCTGGCCTGCCCAGCCGGTGTGGCGGACGGCAGATTATGCACCGCTGCTGGAGTCTCTGGAGGCCGGTCAGCAGTGGGTCTTCCGGCTGCGGGCAAACCCGATCAAGAGTGTCCGGCCCGGGGATGGCGGTCGCGGTGCCCGCGTCCCGTTGGTGCGACCCAGCGATCAGCTCGCCTGGCTCACTGATCGAGCAGGCACGCTTGGGTTCCGGATCGCTGATGGGACGCACGGCCCGAATCTCCGCGTCTCGGAGGGGCGTACCGAGAAGTTTCGCCGGGGTGGGCCGGACGGGGCCCTGGTCACCCTCGGGACAGCGGCGTTCGACGGAATTCTCGAGGTTGCCGACCCAACCGCGCTCCGTGGGGCGCTCACCGGCGGAATCGGCTCGGCAAAGGGGTATGGCTGCGGCCTGCTGACGCTGGCTCGGCTGCGATGAGGCCCATCCCCGGGACTCCCCCGGCATCGGTGGGGCAGCTCGCACGAGTCAGTGACCGCATCACGTTTCTGTACCTTGAGCACGCGATTGTGCATCGGGAGAGCAACGCGATCACAGTCACGGATGAGCGGGGAGTCATCCATGTTCCGGCGGCGACCATCGCCTCGGTCATGCTCGGGCCGGGGACCAGCATCACGCATCAGGCGATGATGCTCCTCGCCGACAGCGGGTCTTGCACCGTGTGGATGGGCGAGCAGGGAGTCCGGTACTACGCCCACGGGCGGCCGCTGGCCCGGACCAGCCGGCTGTTGGAGGCCCAGGCCTCCCTGGTCAGCAATCAGTCGAGTCGGCTCAAGGTGGCCCGGCGGATGTACGCGCTGCGGTTCCCGGATGAAGACGTGGACCAGCTTACGATGCAGCAGCTTCGTGGCAGGGAGGGGGCAAGGGTCCGCCGCCTCTACCGTCAGCATGCCGAGGAGCACGGCGTCGAATGGAAGTCTCGCAGGTACCGACCAGACGACTTCGCCTCGGGGGACGATCTCAACCAGGCATTGAGCGCAGCCACGTCCTGCCTTTACGGGGTGGCGCATGCGGTCGTCGTGTCGCTGGGCTGCAGCCCAGCGTTGGGGTTCGTCCACACCGGGCACGATCGATCATTTGTCTTCGACATCGCCGACCTCTACAAGATGGACCTTGCGGTACCGGTTGCCTTCGCTGTTGCCAGTGAAGAGCCGGACGATCTGCCGGCGGAAGTTCGTCGCCGGATGCGGGACGCCATGCACGACGCGGGCTTGCTGGCCCGCTGCGCTCGCGATGTGCACCGGCTCCTGGGCTCGGAGGGAGAGCAGGACGCCGACTTCTCGGTGGATGTCGTGGAGTTGTGGGACTACCGGGGACGGGTGGCAGCCGGCCAAGACTGGTCCGATGAGGAACTCCCGTGGTAGTCCTCGTCCTCACCGCCTGCCCCGTCGGTTTGCGAGGGCATCTCACCCGATGGCTCCTGGAGATCAGCCCAGGCGTGTACTGCGGCAAGGTGTCGGCGCGCGTGCGCGAGGAGTTGTGGCAACGGGTAGTCGAGATGTGCAAGGACGGACGAGCCCTCATGGTCGTGAGCCGCCGCGGGGATCAAGGTTTGGACTTCCGGGTTCACAAGCACGACTGGGAACCAGTGGACCTCGATGGGATCAGCCTCATGCGTCGGCCAGCCGCATCAGTCGAGTCGGCCCCCATGCGCAAAGGGTGGAGCAGGGCCAGCCAGCTGAGGCGGAGCCACCGAAACTGAAGTAGATTCGCATCCTGGCTCAGCGTCGCCCCTTGTGGATAAGTGCCGTCCCCGCCCGCGCGGGGGTGAGCCCGCCAAGCTCGTCGAGGCGTTCGACACCCCGGAGCCGTCCCCGCCCGCGCGGGGGTGAGCCCGTCCGGACCGAGGTGGTCAACGGCTCGACGACGCCGTCCCCGCCCGCGCGGGGGTGAGCCCCTCGGCCCACGCGCTGATCGAGACGCCGATGTGCCGTCCCCGCCCGCGCGGGGGTGAGCCCCGGGGGGCGCCGTGGCCGGAGTACTTGTCGATGCCGTCCCCGCCCGCGCGGGGGTGAGCCCAGGACGCCCTCAGCGGTCGTGCGGGCTTCCACGCCGTCCCCGCCCGCGCGGGGGTGAGCCCCTGACGGCCATCGTGAACGCCGCGGCGGACGCGCCGTCCCCGCCCGCGCGGGGGTGAGCCCTCGCTGATCGGCTCCGACGCTGGCACCAGCTTGCCGTCCCCGCCCGCGCGGGGGTGAGCCCCTCTACTTCACGACGGCGGCAGGCGTCCGCAAGCCGTCCCCGCCCGCGCGGGGGTGAGCCCGCCGGCACGCCCAGCTCGGCGGCCGCACTCGAAGCCGTCCCCGCCCGCGCGGGGGTGAGCCCAGCGCCCACCCCCGAGAGGGCCAGGGTGGCGGGCCGTCCCCGCCCGCGCGGGGGTGAGCCCTTGATCGTCCTGTGCTCCGAGCATCACCGCTAGCCGTCCCCGCCCGCGCGGGGGTGAGCCCAGCGCCGCTGGCGGCGACCTCCACCTTCCGACGCCGTCCCCGCCCGCGCGGGGGTGA
>CAZBMH010000008.1:37849-62355 GCA_964492685.1 uncultured Micropruina sp. | reverse complement strand
TCCTCGTCCGTGGTGGTCTCGGTGTGGCCGCCGAAGTCGACGCGGATGCTCCGCTCCGGGTGCGGGAACTCCCACGGCGAGCCGAGCTCCAGCCAGGTGTCGGGCTGCTCGACCTGGCGGCCGTCCACGAAGGTCTGGCGGAAGATGCCGTACTCGTAGCGGATGCCGTACGCAATGCAGGGGACGTTCATGGTCGACAGCGAGTCGATGAAGCAGGCGGCGAGCCGCCCGAGGCCGCCGTTGCCGAGGCCGGGCTCCACCTCCGCGGCGCGCAGCACGTCCAGGTCGAGGCCGCAGCTCTCCAGGCCCTTCTCGACGATGTCACCGAGGTCGGCGGCGAGCAGGGCGTTGTCGAGCTGCCGGCCCAGCAGGTACTCGGCAGACAGGTAGCCGACCATCTTCGCGGGGTTTTGCCGCTGCTTGTAGGAGGTCTCCAGCCAGCGGGCCATCAGGTAATTGCGGACGGTGCTGGCGAGCGCGATGTACTGGTCCGTCACCGTCGAGCGGGACAGCTGGACGCCCCGGTCGGTGTTCAGCTCGTGGAGAAATTCGCGGACGAAACCATCCACCGACATGGGCGGCGTGGTCACCGGGGCCTTCGCGAACGGGTGCGTCGGCTTGAACTGCGGACCCACCCGGAGGGCGGTTCCGGCGACGGCGGCCTCGGTGGGCTGCCCGTCGTCCTGCGGGGTGGTCTCGGTCGAATCGGTCGAAAACATGCGCTTACCGTAGCCGTCGGGCCCGTGATCCTGCGACACGGCCAAGTTCGCGGACGCTCCGCCGCGGGCGGGGCGAGGGGGCCGCGTGCCAGACTGACGGCATGCTGGCCCAGGATCTGGTGGAACGGGTTCCGACCGTGCTCCGCAGCACCACGGGCGCCGAGGCCGCCCGGGTGATCGCCGAGTACCGGCTCAACGGCCTCGTGGTGACCGACGAGCGCCTGACGCCCATCGCGGTGATCCCGGGCAGCCAGGTGTTGGGGCTGATCCTGCCGGCCTACGTGCGCGACGAGCCCAACCTGGCCCACGTCCTGGATGCCGACGACGCCGACGAGCTGTGTCGGACGCTCAACGAGGCCACCATCGGGCAGCTGATCGATGATCATCGGCTGGTGGCCGACGAGCTGCCGTCGGTGCTCCCCGAGGACACCCTGGTCGAGATCGCCGCCGCCATGGTGGCCGGGCACCTGCCGCTGATCGCGGTTCGCGATGCGGCCGGGCACTACTCCGGGGTGATCACGATGTCCCGCGTGCTGGCGGCCATCGCGGCGGCCGCGGGCCAGGACAGCGACCTGATCCGGCGCCGCCTGGAGCGCGACCTGCTGCCGCCCGCCGAGGGAACCCGGTGAGCGTCACCGCCGTCCTGGCGCTGGTGGTCTTCGTCGCGGTCTACGCGCTGATCGCGACCGAGTTCGTCCATCGCGTGGCGGCGGCGCTCGGCGGGGCGGCCGCGATGGTCCTGATCGGGGCCGTGCGCGGCGAGGAGATGTTCTTCTCCGCCGAGACCGGCATCGACTGGAACGTCCTCTTCCTGCTGTTCGGGATGATGGTGATCGTCGGCCTGCTGAAGACCACCGGCGTCTTCGAGTTCCTGGCCATCTGGGCCGCGCAACGCTCCGGAGCCCGGCCGTTCCGGATGATGGTGCTGCTGGTGCTGGTGACGGCGCTCGCCTCGGCCCTGCTCGACAACGTCACCACGGTGCTGCTGGTCGCCCCGGTGACGCTGCTCGTCTGCGAGCGGCTGCGCCTCGACCCGGCTCCCTTCCTGCTCGCCGAGGCGATGGCGTCCAACATCGGCGGGACGGCGACCCTCATCGGCGACCCGCCCAACATCATCATCGGCAGCCGGGCCGGGCTGGACTTCAACGCCTTCCTCGTCCACCTGGCGCCGATCGTCGTGCTGCTGGTGGCCGCCTTCGTGGGCCTGTGCTGGGTGCTGTGGGGGCGGGGGCTGCGGCTGGACCCCAGCCGCGCGGCCGTCCTGCTGAAGCTGCGCGGGCGGGACGCCATCAGCGACCCGGTGCTGCTGCGGAAGCTGGGGGCGGTGCTGGCGCTGGTGTTGGCGGGCTTCGTCACCCACGCGCTGCACCACATCGAGCCGTCGGTCATCGCCCTGCTCGGGGCGGGCGCCTCGGTGCTGTTGGCCCGGGCCCCGGCGAAGGAGTACCTGGCCGAGGTCGAGTGGGAGACGCTGATCTTCTTCGCCGGGCTGTTCGTCATGGTGGGGGCGCTGGTGCACCAGGGCCTCATCGAGGAGCTTGCCGCGGGGCTCAAGACCCTGATCAGCGGCGACTACCTGGTGGCCAGCCAGCTGATCCTGGTGGGTTCGGCGGTGTTGTCGGGGCTGATCGACAACATCCCCTACGTGGCGACCATGTCGCCCCTGGTCTACGAGCTCGTCGGACCCGCCCCCGGCCTGCCGCCGGGCCAGCAGTCGCTGTGGTGGGCCCTGGCGCTGGGCGCCGACCTGGGCGGCAACGCCACCGCGATCGGCGCGAGCGCCAACGTGGTGATCCTCGGCGTGGCCGCGCGCAACGGCCACCCGATCTCGTTCTGGACGTTCACCAAGTACGGCCTGATCGTCGCCGCGGTGACCGTCGCCCTCTGCGTCCCCTACCTCTGGCTGCGCTACTTCTGAGGCGTGCCGACGGGGGGCCGCACCGATCTCATCATCGGTAACTACTGTCACCTTGCGTCTCTACTCTCACGTAATAACGCGAAAGTGACGGACGCTTCCTGCCAGTGGTTGTCGATGATGAGATCGGCGAGGGCTCCGGGCTCCGGGGGCGTGTGTCCGAAAACGAGGGGTCGGACGCTCTTGTGGCTATGGAGCGCTCACTTCTTGGCCGACCTCCGACGTTCCGATGATCAGCGCCGAGCCGGACGTCGGCGGGCCCGCCGTCCTGGATCCGTCCAATCCCGAGGTGGTGGCGGCGCTGGCCGCGCTGGCGGCCCACCACGAGGGCCCCCGCCGGGGCGAGGGACCGCCGGAGCCGCCCCGGGCGGACCTGTACGCCCACCCGGACGTCGTCGCCGCGCTGACGGAGGTCTTCCACGGCAAGTGCGGCTACTGCGAGACGCCGCTGACCCCGATCGGCGCGAGTAACGTCGATCACTTCCGCCCCACCGGCGACGCCATCGGCCTCGACGGCGCCATCGACCACCCGGCCTACTGGTGGCAGAGCTACGCCTGGGAGAACCTCGTCCTGGCCTGTCACGACTGCATCCGGACGAAGGGGTCGCGCTTCCCGGTGGTGGGCACCCGGGCCACCAACGCTGCGGAGCTGGCGAGCGAGGAGCCGCTGCTTCTCAACCCCCGCGACCCCCGCGACGCCCCGGACGGTCTGCTGATCTTCGCCGACGACGGCACCGTGTCCGCGGCCGACAAGCGGGGACGCGTGACCATCGACGTGCTCGGGCTGGGCCGCGCCCGGCTGGTGGCCGCCCGCCGTGACGTGGCCTCCGAGGTGCGGGCCGCGTTGCGCTCGCCGGCCACGCGGGGGGCGCCCGCGCTGGGAGCCGACCTCCCCTACCTGGGGCTGCGACGCCAGCTGTGGGCCACGGGAACCAAGGACGCCAGCCTCACCGCGGCCCCGATCGCGACCACCACCCGCAAGCTCACCAAGACCCGCTTCGACGTCCGGCAGCAGTCCAAGTCGGCGAACTCGCTGTCCGACAACGTCGGTTCGCTGGGGAGCAGCGCCCGCTACGACTACTACTCGGGCACCCGCTTTATCGAGCGCATCGAGGTGCGCAACGTGCGGCCGGTGCGCTCGGTGAACCTGGACCTGAGCAGCTCCGACGCGGTGACGGCGCCGTGGACCATGCTGCTGGGCGACAACGGGTCGGGGAAGTCGTCCATTCTGCAGGCCGTGGCGCTCGCCCTGGTCGGTGCGGAGTATCGCGCCCGGCTCGGCGTCCGCCCCGACGACCTGCTGCGGCGCGGCGCCCGCTCCGGCAGCGTCCGGATCTGGTTCACCAACCTGGCCGACCCCGTCGTCCTGGAGTTCGCGAAGGGGGCCAGCGACTTCACGGGGACCGCGGTGCCCAAGGTTCTGGTGCTCGCGTTCGGGGCCACCCGGCTGCGCGCGGCCGACGAGGCCACCAGCTCGCCGTCGGACGTGTCCCACGTCGACAACCTGTTCGACGCGCGCCACGAGCTGACCAACCCGAACGCGTGGCTGCTGAGCCTGCCCGACGACACCTTCGACACCGTCACGGCCTCGCTCCACGGCCTGTTGGCGCTGGAGCCGCATGTCCGCATCGTCCGCAGCCGGCGCAACGATCAGGTGTACCTGCAGTACGGGCGGCAGCGCGACCCGTTCCGCGACCTCAGCGACGGGTACCAGTCGATGCTCGTCCTGACGTGCGAGGTGATGCGGACGATGATGTCGCTGTGGCCCAGCCCGCGGCTGGCCGAGGGGATCGTCCTGCTCGACGAGATCGGGACGCACCTGCATCCGCGCTGGAAGATGCGGATCACCAGCGCGCTGCGGGCCGTGCTGCCGCGGGTGCAGTTCCTGGTCAGCACGCACGAGCCGCTGTGCCTGCGCGGCCTCGAGGACGGCGAGATCACGGTCATCAACCGCAACGACGCCGGCCAGGTGGTCACGATCATCCCCGAGGAGTCGGTGCGGGGGCTCCGGGTCGACCAGCTGCTCACCTCGGAGATCTTCGGGCTCGGCAGCACGCAGGACCCCGCGCTGGACGCGCTGTACGAGGAGTACTACGCGTTGCGCGGCGTGGCCGCGCCCTCCCCGGAGCAGCGGCAGCGGCTGGGAGAGCTCGAGGACGAACTGAACCGGCTGCGGCAGCTGGGCGTCACCCAGCGCGAGCGGATGATGCTCGTCACCGCCGACCAGATCATCGCCGACCGGCGCGCGAAGGGCGACGTGAAGGCGCGCCAGGAACTATCGGCCTCGCTCGCCTCGCTCTGGACGCAGGCGTGACATGCGACGCCTGGAGACGATCCCGCCCGAGCCGCCCTCGCTGTCGAGCGAGCGGACGCTCAAGGAGCGGGCGGCCGCGCAGGCGTGGTTCGCCGACGAGGCCCACCGGAACGTCCCCTTCACGAAGCCCGGGTTCAAGGCGTACAGCAACGACGATGTGAAGCAGGCGCTGGAGGAGGCCTTCCACCACAAGTGCGCCTACTGCGAGTCCTCCTACGGGCCGGTGATGCCGCTGGACGTCGAGCACTACCGCCCCAAGGCCACGGTGACCGTGACGACGCTCGTGGACGGCGCGCCGAAGGGCGTGCTGACCCCGCCCGGCTACTACTGGCTCGCCTCCGAGTGGACGAACCTGCTGCCCTCCTGTGCGGACTGCAATCGGCCCCGGGCTCAGGACCTCCCCGACAACCTGCGCGCGACGGCCGGCAAGGCCAACCAGTTCCCGGTCAAGAGCGAGAAGCGGCGGGCGGCGAGGCCCGGCGACGAGGCGCGGGAGCCTCGGCTGCTGCTGCACCCGTACTTCGACGATCCCGCCGAACACCTGCGCTTCGTGATCGACGACGCGGCGGGCTTTCGCGACGGCGAGGTGGAGCCGGTGCGTCGGGGCGTCCGCAAGACCCCCAGCCCCCAGGGGGTGCACTCCATCGCGGTGTACGCGCTGCAGCGCCGGGGCCTCATCGACGCCCGCAAGACGATGCTGACCCGGATGCGCCTGGCGCTGGTGGACGTCAAGGACGTGCTGGAGGACATCAACTCCCAGGGACTCACCCCCACCCTCCAGGCTCGCTTCGAGCGCCACGTGGCCGAACTGAAGTCATTCACCGCCCCCGATCAGGCCTACTCCGCCATGGCCACGCAGTTCGTCAACGAGGCCTTCACCGCCATCTTCGGAAGGAACCCACCGCCATGACCCACCCGCCGATGGCCGAGTTCGACCTCACTCAACCCGCCAGCTACCAGGCGCCGCCGCTGGAATGCGACCTGATCATGAAGGGCGGCATCACCAGCGGGGTGCTGTACCCGCTGGCGGCCTGTCGCCTCGCCACCCGCTACCGCTTCCGGCAGGTCGGCGGGGCCTCCGCCGGGGCGATCGCGGCGGCCCTCACCGCGGCCGCGGAGTACCAGCGGCGGCACCCCGGCGCCGAGCCCCCGGGGGCGGGCTTCCTCGCCCTCGCGAAGCTCCCGGAGGTCCTGGGAAGCCGACTGGACACGCTGTTCCAACCCGCCCGGCAGTTCCGCGACGCCTACGGGTTGCTCACCGCCGCCGTCGAACCCGGCTGGAGCGGGGGTCGCAAGCTGACCGCCGTCCTGCTGGGGCTCGTCCGCGCCGCCCCGGCGGCCTTCCTCGCGGTGACCGCGCTGGTCACCGTGCTGCTGAGCCTGCCGTTCTGGTTCGGGGCGGCGGGTGCCCTCGGCTGGGTGTCGCTGGTGCTCGCCCTGCTCGTCGGGCTCCTCGCCGGACTGGCGATGGCCGGTTTCCGGCTGGTGAGGCGGACCGTGGCCGCCCTGCCCGCCCACGGGTACGGCGTGTGCAGCGGAATGCCGGACCCGGCCGATGCCACCGCGCCGCCCCCACTGACCGTCTGGCTCTCGCGGATGCTGAACGACGTCGCCGGGCTGCCCCCGGACGCCGGGCCGCTCACGTTCGGGCACCTGTACGGCTCGAACGCCGCGGCCCCCCGGACGCCGGAGCCGGACGACGCCGCCCAGGCGCCGAACCCGGCGGCCGTGGTTGCCGCCGAGCCGGACATCGACCTGCTGATGATGACGACCTGCCTGACGCTGCAGCGGCCCTACACCTTCCCCTTCCGCACGCAGGTGTTCAGCTTCTGCCCGGACTGTTGGCTCTCCTCCTTCCCCGCCGACGTGGTGGAGCATCTGGTCGCCCACTCGGAACTGCCCAGCCCCAAGACCCAACAGGTGGACGGGGTCGCCGTCCCGATCGATCAGAACTGCCCGCACCATCCGGGAACGCCGGTGCGGCCGCTGCCCCCCGCGGCCGACATTCCCGTCCTGCTGGGCGTGCGGCTGAGCCTGTCGTTTCCCGGGCTGATCTCGGCGATCCCGTTCCACACCATCGACTTCACCCGCGCCGCCGGCCACCAGGGCCTGATCGAGGTGTGGTTCTCCGACGGCGGCATCACCAGCAATTTCCCCATCCACTTCTTCGATGAGCTGTGGCCGCAGCGTCCGACCTTCGGGCTCAACCTGGCCGACGCCCACCCGGACTTCCCGGACGACCTGGTCTGGCGGCCCAGCCGCAACGCCTCCGGCATCCTGCCGCGGCCCCGCGGGATCTCCAGCATGGTCAGCTTCCTGGGTGCGGTGGCCGGCACCATGCACAACTGGGTCGACAACACGGCGGTGCCGGCGCCGGGCTTCCGCGACCGGGTCGTCGAGTTGCGGACCCGCGACGGAGAGGGCGGCCTGAACCTGAAGATGGCGCCGGAGACCATCCAGGATCTGGGGCGCCGCGGCGACCTGGCCGCTCAGCAATTGGAGACGTTCGACTTCGACAATCACCGCTGGATCCGCTACCGGACGGCGATGCTCGCGCTCTCCGATGTCCTGGCCGGGATGGGCGCCGCCCACGCCGAGTACGGTCCGTTCGTGGCGGCCCGGCGCGGCGGCAGCTACCCCTTCCCGAGCCCGGCGAAGGCCGAGGACGATCGGGTTGCCACCGAGCAACTCATGGCGGTGCAGCGGCAGTGGCAGGACGCCGGGTATCCCGCGACGGGCGGCCCGCCGCCCCAGCCCCGGCCGCGGCTACGTCCGGTGCTGCCCCAGTAGCGGACCCAGGGCGCGGCCCCTGCTGCCCGTCGGGTCAGATCACCCGGATCGCGAGGCGGATGGGCGGTGGGGGGTCAGCCGGGAGGGCGGGCGGCGTCCAGTTCCTCGGCGTGCCGTCCCTCCAGCGAGTCGAGGATCAGCTCCAGGCCGTACTCGAACTCGTTCGCGTAGGCGTAGTCCTGGCCGATGACCTGGACCCGCGCCATCTCGATCAGGTGCGGGTACTCGGCGGCGGCCACCGCCAGGCCGGACAGGAAGTCCTCGGCGGTCTCGTCCTGCTCGAAGGGGAGGTTCAGCTCGGTGAGGACGAACCCGTAGACGTAGGAGTCGAGCACCGAGAAGGCGTGGGCGGCGAGGGCGACCGAGAACCCGTTGCCCCGGAGGCAACCGAGGACGCGGTTGTGGTGGGTGAGCGCCGCCGGGCCCGGGGAGCGGCGCGACTCGATCAGGCCCAGCGCCCAGGGGTGCCGGAACAGCACCCCGCGCGCCGAGCGTGCGCGGTCGGCCATCGCCTCCCGCCAGGGTGCCTCGGGCTCCGGGAGGTTGATGCGCGCGTAGGCGAACTCGGCCAGGCCGTCGAGGAGGTCGTCCTTGCCGCGCAGGTGGTGGTAGAGCGACATCGCCTCGACCCCGAGCTCGCGGGCCACCGTCCGCATGCTCACCTTGGTGAGGCCGCCGGCGTCGGCGACCGTCGCCGCGGCGGCCACGATGCGCTCGCGGGTGAGGGGCGTGCGGGCCACGACGACGACCTCCCTTGCGTCCTTACACCTGGAAGGCTAGCCTAGCGGCGTCCGCTGTCTTACACATGTAAGGATGTCGCCGTGCTCGCCGCCGTCAACGATCGTTATGGTCCCCCCGAGGTCGTCAGGGTCGCGGAGGTGGCCGACCCGAGCCCCGGCCCGGACGAGGTGCTGCTGCGGGTCGACGCCGCCGCGGTCACGGCCGGCGACGCCCGGCTCCGCGCCGCCCGCTTCCCGCGCGGCTTCGGCCCGCTGGCCCGGCTCGGCGTCGGCATCCGGCGCCCCCGGCGGCGGACGCTCGGCATGGCGGTGGCCGGGGTGGTGGCGGCCGTGGGCGCCGAGGTGCGGACGATCGCCGTCGGCGACCGGGTGGCCGGCATGACGGGCACCCGCCTGGGGGCGCACGCCGAGCTGGTCGCGCTGCCGGCCGCGCGGGTGGTGCCGATCCCCGCCGGGGTAGCCGCCGTCGACGCGGCCGGGGTGCTCTTCGGCGGCACCACCGCCTGGCATTTCCTCACCCGCCGCGCCGAGCTGCGGGCGGGCGCCCGCGTCCTGATCGTCGGGGCCTCCGGCGCGGTCGGCACCCACGCGGTCCAGCTGGCCGCGCGGGCCGGGGCGGTGGTGACCGGCGTGTGCTCGGGGCGTCACGCCGACCTCGTGCGCGGCCTCGGGGCCGCCGAGGTGATCGACCGCCGGCGGGTGGACGTGGCTTCGCTGCCCGAGCGCTACGACATCGTCCTGGACGCGGCGGGCGTCCTCACCTCCGCCACCGGGAGGCGGTTGCTCACCGACGACGGGGTCCTGCTGCTCCTGGTGGCCGACCTCTGGCAGACCCTCACGGCCCGCGGGCCGGTCCGGGCCGGCGTCGCCCCCGAGCGCCCGGACGACATGACCCGGCTGCTGGACCTCGTGGCGCAGGGCGAGCTGGGCGTCGTGGTCGACCGGGTGCTGCCCCTGCAGCAGATCGCCGAGGCGCACCGCCTGGTCGACTCGGGGGACAAGGTTGGCACCGTCGTCGTCGCCCCCGGCGCCCCGCACGCGGGCGGGTCCAGGTGACGGCGTCGGCCGCCCGGCCGGTCGCGATCGCGCTGTCCGGGGTGCTGGTCGCCTTCCAGGTGGCGCTGGCCGCCGGGGCGCCCTGGGGTGAGGTCTCCTGGGGTGGTGGCCACCCGGGCGTGCTGCCCGAGCGGCTGCGGGTCGCGAGCGGCGTGTCCGCGGTGCTGTGGTCGGGGGCGCTGCTGGCCGCGGCCACGCGGAGCCCGGCGGCCGGCGTTCGGCGGGTGCGGGCCGGCTACGCGGCGCTGGCCGCCGTCGGAACCGTGATGAACGCGATCTCCCCGTCGCTCAACGAGCGGCTGGTGTGGACGCCCGTGGCCGCCGGGCTCGCCGTGAGCCTCGGGCTGCTGGCGCGGCCCGCGCCGGGGGCGGCGCGGCCGGACGCCTAGATCGCGGGGGGTTTCGCGCCCCCCACGCGGAGGGGTCAGCGCATCGAGGTGATGATCGCCTGGTACTGGGCCCGCTCGAACGCGGACGGGTCGGCCACCGAGGCCGCGCTCATGCTGCCGCGAAGCTGGGCCACCGACTCGTACTCGTGCTCGTCCAGCCACAGGGACAGCCCGTCCAGCAGCTGCCGCACCCGCCACGGGCCGTAGTGGAGGACCGCCGAGGTGGTGCAGGCCACGTCGGCTCCCACCAGCAGCGCCTTGATCACGTCCTCGGCGTCCTGGACGCCGGACGTCGCCGCCAGCGAGGCCGTGGCGGGAAGCTGGGCGCGCAGGATCCCCAGCCAGCGCAGCGGCAGCCGCAGCTCCGCGGAGTCCGACAGGTTCACCTTCGGCTGGACGGCCAGCCGGGTCAGGTCGATGTCGGGGGCGTAGAAGCGGTTGAACAGGACGAGCCCGGCCGCGCCGGCATCGAGCGCCCGGGCCGCGAAGTGCGACAGCGAGGAATAGTAGGGCGACAGCTTGACCGCCAGCGGGATCTCGATGGACGCGGCCACCTCCGCGATCGCCGCCAGGTGGGCCCGCTCGACGTCGCCCGCGTCCCGGGTGGGGTCGGCGGCGACGGTGTACAGGTTGAGCTCGAGGGCGTCCGCGCCGGCGTCGGCCATCTGCCGGGCGTAACGCTGCCAGGAGCCCGGGTGGGTGGCGTTCAGGCTGGCGATGACCGGGATCTGTAAAGTGTCCTTGGCCTGTGTCAGGAGCGACAGATGCCGGCCCACCCCCAGCTCGGGCAGGTCGATGTCGGGCAGCGGGCCGCCGGCGAACTCGGCGAAATCCTCGCCGGCGTCCAGCCAATCGGCGGCCGCGAACTCCTCGGCGACGACCTCCTCCTCGAACAGCGACGGCAGGACGACCGCCGCCGCGCCGGCCTCCTGCAGCAGCTGCAGGGAGTCGATGCGTCCGGTCAGCGGCGAGGCGGAGGCGATCACCGGACCGCTCAGCGTCAACCCCAGGTACTGGGTGCTCAGGTCAGGCATCGGTGCCGTCCTCCTCGTCGGTGGTCTCGTCCGTGGCTTCGGTCGGCAGCGAACGCTCGACCGCGGCCAGCTGGCTGTAGTGCTTCCAGCGTTCGTCCACGTCCGCCTGGGCGAGCGCGGCCAGGCGCTCGGCTCGGGCCGGGTTGGCGCGGGTCAGCATCGAGAAGCGGGTCTCCTGCATCATGAAGCTCTTCACCGGCAGGGTCGGTGCCTTGGAGTCGAGCTTCAGCGGCACCCCGTCGGCGTCGCCGGGACGGAACCGGTAGAGCGGCCAGTAGCCCGAGGCGACCGCGTCGGCCTGGTGCGACATCGAGGTCGACATCTCGATGCCGTGGGCGATGCAGGTGGAGTAGGCGATCAGCAGGGACGGCCCCGGCCAGGCCTGCGCCTCCAGCATCGCCCGCACCGTCTGCTGCTGGTTGGCGCCGATGGCGAGCTGGGCCACGTAGACGTTGCCGTAGGCCTGGGCGATCATGCCCAGGTCCTTCTTCGCGGTGGCCTTGCCGTCGGACGCGAACTTCGCCGCCGCCCCGCGCGGGGTCGACTTGGAGGCCTGCCCGCCCGTGTTGGAGTACACCTCGGTGTCGAGCACCAGGACGTTGACGTTGCGTCCGGAGCCGAGCACGTGATCCAGGCCGCCGTAGCCGATGTCGTAGGCCCACCCGTCGCCTCCCACGATCCACACGCTCTTCTCGACCAGCTCGTCCGCCAGCGAGCGCAGGGTTGTGGCCTCAGGGCCGGGCAGCCCGTCCAGCGCACGCTTCAGCTCCGCCACCCGGGCGCGCTGGGCGGCGATGCCGGCCTCGGAGGACTGGTCGGCCGCCAGCAGGGCGTCGGCGAGCTCGGCCCCGACGACGTCCCGCAGCTGCTCCAGGTAACGCCGCGCCTCCGCGTGCTGGCTCTCCCACGCGATCCGCATCCCGAGGCCGAACTCGGCGTTGTCCTCGAACAGCGAGTTCGACCAGGTCGGGCCGCGTCCGTCCGCGTTGGTCGTGTACGGCACCGTCGGCATGTTCGCCCCGTAGATGGACGAGCAGCCCGTCGCGTTGGCCACGATCATCCGGTCGCCGAACAGCTGGGTGAGCGTCTTGACGTAGGGGGTCTCGCCGCAGCCGGAGCAGGCCAGCGAGAACTCGAACAGCGGCTGCAGCTGCGCCACGCCCTTCACCTGGTCGTGGCGGACGGCCGTCCGGTCGATCTCGGGCAGGCCGAGGAAGTACTCGAAGTTGGCGCGCTCCCTGTCGCGGTGCTCACGGGCCGGCTCCATGTTGATGCTCTTGTGCTTCACCTCGGTCTTGGACCGGGCCGGGCAGACGTCGACGCAGATGCCGCAGCCGGTGCAGTCGTCCGGGGCCACCTGGACGATCAGCTGGTGGTCCTTCAGCGTCCGGTCGTTGTACTTCTTGGACTGGAAGCCGGCGGGCGCGTCGGCGAGCAGGTCGCCGGGGGCCAGTTTGATGCGGATGGCGGTGTGCGGGCAGGTGATCGCGCACTTGCCGCAGTCGATGCAGATCGACGGATCCCAGACGGGGATCTCGGTGGCGATCGCCCGCTTCTCCCACTTCGACGTGCCGGTGGGCCAGGCCCCGTCGACCGGCAGCGCGCTCACCGGCAGCAGGTCGCCCTCGCCCTGCAGCATCCGCTGCGTGACGCTCCGCACGAACTCGGGGGCGGCGGCGGGCAACCCGGTCAGCCGTTGCGCGCGTCCGTCGGCGACCGCCGGGATCGGCAGCTCGTGCAGCGCCGAGATGGCGGCGTCGATGGCGGCGAAGTTGCGCTCGACGACCGTCCGGCCGCGCTTGCCGTAGGTCTCCTCGACCGATGCCTTGATCTTCGCGATCGCCTGGTCCTGCGGCACCACCCCGGACAGGTAGAAGAAGCACGGCTGCATCACGGTGTTGATCCGCTTCCCGAGCCGCGCCGCCCCGGCGACCTTCTCGGCGTCGATGGTGAACACCCGGAGCCGCCTGTCGATGATCAGCCCCTGCACGTCGGCGGGCAGCCGGTCCCAGGCGTCCTCGAACGGCGAGTTGATCAGGACCGTGGCGCCCGGCTTGGCGACGTCGATGGTCTTCATGGTCCGCAGCAGGTCGAACTGATGCACCGCGACGAAGTCGGCCTCGGTGATCAGGTAGGTGGAGCGGATCGGGTCGGTGCCGAAACGCAGGTGCGAGACGGTGGCGGCCCCCGACTTGCGCGAGTCGTAGACGAAGTAGCCCTGGGCGGTCGCATCGGGCTGGGAGCCGATGATCTTGACGGAGTTCTTCGACGCCCCGACGGTGCCGTCCGAGCCGAGCCCGTAGAACACCGCGGCCAGCGCGGTCTGCGGCACCCGGAAGTCCGCGTCGACGGCCAGCGAGAGGTGGGTGACGTCGTCCACGATGCCGACGGTGAAGCGCCGGAGCGGTTGCTCGGCGGCCAGCTCGTCGAACACCGCCTTGGCCATCGCGGGCGTGAACTCCTTGCTGGACAGGCCGTAGCGGCCGCCGATCACCCGGGGCATCGGCCCCTCGGCGGCGAGCAGCGCGGTGAGCACGTCGGCGTGCAGCGGCTCGGCGGGGGCGCCGGGCTCCTTGGTCCGATCCAGGACGGCGATGGCGCGGACCGTCTCGGGGAGCGCCGCGAGCAGCGCCTCGGCCGGGAACGGCCGGTACAGCCGCACCGTGAGGAAGCCGACCCGCTCGCCGCGGCGGTTCAGCTCGTCCACGGTCTCGGCGAGGGTGCCGACGGCCGAACCCATCACGATCACGACGCGGTCGGCGTCGGGGGCGCCGTGGTAGTCGACCAGCGAATACTGCCGACCGGTGACGGCCGCCAGCTCGGTGAAGCAGTCGGCCACGATGCCCGGCACCGCGTCGTGGAACCGGTTGGCCGCCTCGGCGGCCTGGAAGAACGTGTCGGGGTTCTCGGCGGTGCCCCGGACCACGGGCGCGTCGGGGGTGAGCCCGCGGGCCCGGTGCGCCAGCACGTCCTCCTCGCGGACGAGCGCACGGAGGTCGTCCTGGGCGAGCAGCTCGATGGTGTTGACCTCGTGCGAGGTGCGGAAGCCGTCGAAGAAGTGGAGGAACGGCACCCGGCTGCGCAGCGTGGCGGCGTGGGCCACCAGCGCGAAGTCCTGCGCCTCCTGCACCGAGGACGCGCAGAGCATCGCCCAGCCGGTCATCCGGGCGCTCATCACGTCGGAGTGGTCGCCGAAGATGCTCAGGGCGTGGGTGGCAAGGGTGCGGGCCGCGACGTGAATCACCGCGGGGGTGAGCTCACCGGCGATCTTGTACATGTTGGGCAGCATCAGCAGCAGCCCCTGCGACGCCGTGAACGTAGTGCCCAGCGTGCCCTTGGTGACGGCGCCGTGCAGCGCGCCGGCCGCCCCGCCCTCGGACTGCATCTCGACCACCTCGGGGACCTCGCCCCACAGGTTCGGCCGCCCGGCGGCGCTCCACGCGTCCGCGGACTCGCCCATCGCCGAGGACGGCGTGATCGGGTAGATCGCGATGACCTCGCTGAGCGCGTGGGCCACCCGGGCCGCCGCCTCGTTGCCGTCGAGGGTTGCCCACTTCTTCGCCACCGCTACTCCCAGGGGTGTGGATCCACGCTGGCCTTCATTGTGGACGGCCGCCCCGCCCTCGGTCGTCCGGTCTCGTCCCGGCGCCGCGGCCGACGTGAGCGTGGCCGCCGTGCTGGACCCTCCGGAGGCCGTCCGGAGAACGGTGCCGACAGCGGAAACCTTCTCCGCACGAGCGCTCAGCGTTTGCGCAAGAGCCCCGGCAGGATCACG
The DNA here is from genome assembly GCA_964492685.1 of uncultured Micropruina sp. GTDB lineage: Bacteria > Actinomycetota > Actinomycetes > Propionibacteriales > Propionibacteriaceae > Micropruina. The sequence goes on along the minus strand of CAZBMH010000008.1, from coordinate 47,623 downwards.
TAGACGAAGACGAGGTAGAAGATGACCATCCCGATCAGGGACGCGATTGCGCGCACTCTGGCCTGGTGGCGCCGCTCGCGGCGGCGCAGCGCGTTGCGCTCGGCCCGCGAGAGCGTCACTGGCTTGGCAGCGGCGGTCGTGCCCTCGGGGGCCGGGCCATCGAGATCGCGCTTCCCCTTGCAGAGGGGGTAGCGCGGGCAGCCCCAGAAGCTGTTCCCGGCCGTCTTGCCCTTCGAGGAGGTGCGCACGATCATCGGGCCGCCGCACCAGGGGCACCACGGGGTGCCGTGGGTGGCCACGCTCGCCGTGCGTTCCGCCGCCTTCTGCGCCAGCAGGTCCGCAAGCTCCGGGTGCTCGGACGTGAAGCGCAGCAGCGCCTCGCCGTCGACCAGGTGGACGCCGACGTCCGCGGCGAACTTCTTCGCGTCCGGGGTGAAGCCGCCCGAGGCGACGACGAAGCCACCGGTCGCGCGTTGGGCGGCCATCACGCCGTAGAGAGAGCGGACGATGGCCACGCCGACCTTCACCCGTGTCCAGTGTTTGCACTGCACCAGGAAGCGCTGATCCCCCCAGGTCAGGTTGACGTCGACGCCGCCGTCGGCGCCCTCGGGGGTGAGTTCGACGGTGTAGCCCTGAAGCGCGAAGGTTCGTCCGGTGAACTCCTCGAACTCGGGCCAGGTGAGGGCGGACAGGTCCGCCGGCTGCGCGAGCGTCATCGCAGTCTCCGTTCCGGGGTGGGAAGCGTCCAGTCTGCCGTGGCGGCCCGCCGCTCGGCGGGGTGCCCACCACGCGGCCCCGCCCGCGGTAAGCCTCCGTGCGCCAGAGCTGCCGTGTTGGTCCGGAGAACGGTGCCGACAGCGGTCATGTTCTTCGCACGCCCCGGCGGTGACGGCCCTGCGGGCAGCCCGACCGACGGCCGGGTTGGTGGGCGGGCGGCGGGGGGCTAGGGTCTGCCCTCATGAGCGAGTTCACCATCGTCCGGTCCCAGCGGATCGCGGCCGAGCCGTCCCGCGTCCACGCCCTCGTGAACGACTTCCGGCAGTGGCCGGCGTGGTCCCCGTGGGAGGACCTGGACCCGGCGATGACCCACACCTACTCGGGGGCGGAGTCCGGCGTCGGGGCGCGCCACGCCTGGGTGGGCAACTCGAAGGCGGGCGAGGGCTCGATGGAGATCACTGCCTCGACGCCCGACCACATCGAGCTGGCGCTGGCGTTCGTGAAGCCGTTCAAGGCCACCAACCGGGTGCGGCTGGACTTCGTCCCGACGGCGGACGGCACGGACGTGACCTGGACCATGACCGGGCAGCAGAACGCCATCGGCAGGATCTTCTTCGCGATCATGAAGATGGACCAGGCGCTGGGGCGCGACTTCGAGAAGGGCCTGGGGCGGCTGAAGGCGCTGGCCGATGGCGCCTGATCGGGCGAGGCGCCCCGATTCAGGGGGCGGCGGGGCGCCGGGCCGTTCCGGGGGCGCCGGAGGTGGAGGCCCGGACGACCAGCTCGGGGCGGAACAGCAGCTCGGCGCGCGGCCCCGGATTGCCGTCGATCTCGCCCAGCAGCGACGACACCGCGGCGTCGCACAGCGCCCCCACCGGCTGGTGGACGGTGGTGAGCGGCGGGTCGACGAACGCGATCAGCGCGCTGTCGTCGTAGCCGATCACGGACACGTCGTTGGGGACGTGCAAGCCCAGGCCGCGGGCGGCCCGGATCGCCCCCAGCGCCATCAGGTCGGAGCCGCAGATCAGGGCGGTGTGCCCGGCCGCGATGAGGCGCTCGGCGGCGGCGTGGCCGCCCTCCAGCGTGTAAAGCGTGCGGAAGACGTGCGGCTCGGCGTCGCCGATCCCCAGGTACTGGGCGAGCGCGATCCCGAACGCGTCGATCTTGCGGCGCGCGGGCGTGAGGCGGTCCGGTCCGATGATCAGGCCGACGCGGGTGTGGCCCAGCGAGGCGAGGTGCCGGACGGCGCTGTCCATGCCGGCGGCGTCGTCCGGGGCCACGAAGGTGGCATCGACCCCAGGCGTCCAGCCGTTGATGAAGGCCAGCGGGATGCCCCGGTTGCGGAGGTCGTGGTAGCGCTCGGGCGAGCTGGTGGTGTCGGCGTGCAGCCCGGAGACGAAGATGATCCCGGACACCCCCTGCCCGGTGAGGACGTCGATGGACTCGTCCTCGGTGCCGCCCCCGGGTGCCTGGGTGCAGATCAGGGAGACGTACCCGCGCTGCGACAGCCGGTGCGCCAGCTGCTCGGAGAAGGTGGCGAAGATCGGGTTGCTGAGCTCCGGGGCGACGATGCCGACCAGGCCGCTGGTCTTGTGGCGCAGGGTGGCCGGCCGTTCGTAGCCGAGCCGGTCGATGGCGGCCAGGACCAGCCCGCGGACGTCCTCGCCCACCCCCGGCTTGCCGTTGAGCACCCGGGACACGGTGGCGGTGCTGACCCCGGAGGCGTCGGCGATGTCGAGCAGGCGCGGCTTGCGCCGTTCCGGCTGGTGCTGCATCGGTGTCCCCCTCCCAGGCTGCGATAAAGGTACCGGACGTGCGTCCCGAACTCGCAAGAACGCGAAACACTCGGACAGATATTGCGTAACGGGTTACGTAACTACGCAACAAAGTACTAGGGTGGTGCAACAGGCGGGCGAATCGGCCGCCGCACCCTCAGTTCACATCCAGAAGAAGAGGAGCATGATGCGCAGAAGCATCGTCAGTCTCGGAGTTGCCGGCGCCCTGCTGGCCCTCGCAGCCTGTTCAGCCACCCCCGCCAGCCCGTCCAGCGCCCCCGCGACGACCGCCACCAGCGCGGCCGCCGCCGACTACACCGGCACCACCCTGACCGTGTGGGTGGACGAGACCCGCCTGGCCGCCACCAAGACCGCGGCCGCCGCGTTCGAGGCCGCCACCAAGGCCAAGGTCACCCTGGTCAAGAAGAACTTCGCCGACATTCAGTCCGACTTCACCACGCAGGTGCCGCTCGGCAAGGGCCCCGATGTCACCATTGGCGCGCACGACTGGCTGGGCAACCTGATCCAGAACGGCGTCGTCGCCCCGATCGAGCTGGGCGACAAGGCGGCCGAGTTCACGCCGGTCGCGCTGCAGGCCTTCTCCAGCAACGGTCAGGTCTACGGCGTCCCCTACGCCATCGAGAACATCGCCCTGATCCGCAACACCAAGCTGGCCGCGACCGCCCCCGCCACGTGGGACGACGCCGTCGCCGCCGGCAAGAAGGCCGGCACCAAGTACCCGATCCTGCTGCACCTCGGCGCCACGGGCGATCCGTACCACATGTACCCGCTGCAGACCTCGTTCGGTGCGCCGGTCTTCAAGCAGAACGCGGACGGCTCCTACACCTCCGAGCTGGCCCTCGGCGGCGAGGGCGGCGAGAAGTTCGCCACCTGGCTGGCCGCGCAGGGCAAGGCGGGCACCCTGTCCACGTCCATCACCTACGACATCGCGGTCGACGCCTTCGCCAAGGGCAAGTCGCCCTTCCTGATCGGCGGCCCCTGGACGCTCGACAAGTTCAAGGATCTCGACCTGGCGATCGACCCGATCCCGTCGGCCGGCGGCGAGAAGGCCGTTCCGTTCGTCGGCGTCCAGGGCTTCTTCATCTCGGCACAGTCGAAGAACTCGATCGTCGCCAACGACTTCCTCACCAACTACATCGCCACCACCGACGTCCAGTACGCGATGTACGAGGCGGGGCTTCGGACCCCCGCGCTGAAGAGCGCGGCGGAGAAGGCCGCCAGCGACCCGCTCGTGGCCGGCTTCTCGGCGGTGGCCGCGGACGGCGCCCCGATGCCGTCCATCCCGGAGATGGCGGCGGTGTGGACCTTCTGGGGCGTCACCGAGGCGAACATCGTGACCGGCAAGCAGCAGGCCGTGGCCGGCTGGCAGAAGATGGTCTCCGACATCGAGGCCAAGATCAAGAAGTGATCCGTTCGGTGGGGGCGCCACCACCCCGGCGCCCCCACCGCGGCATCAACCGAAAGGGATCATGGGCGATCTGATGGAGAAGGACGCCTCGGTGACCGCCGAGGCCCGTGCCTGGAACTCCCGCCACGTCGGCGTGGGGTTCCTGATCAAGCTTGCGCTGATGGCGCTCGTCAACGCGCTCGGCATCTTCGTGCTGTGGCAGGCCTTCAACGTGGCCTCCTGGTGGGTGTTCGGCGGCATGGTCGCCGTCCTGGCGGTGGTCAACTACACCTACTTCACCCAGAAGCGGACGATCCCCGCCAAGTACATCGTCCCGGGCATCATCTTCCTGCTGGTGTACCAGGTCTTCGTCATCTTCTACACCGGGTATATCTCGCTCACCAATTACGGCGACGGCCATAACCTGGACAAGGACCAGGCGGTCGCCGCCATCCTGGCCCAGAACGAGAAGCGGGTCGCCGGGTCGGCGTCCTACCCGCTGACGGTCGTCTTGCGCGGCGCCGAGCTGGGCTTCGCCGTCGTCGACGACGGGCAGGTCAAGGTCGGCACCGCCGACATGCCGCTCGCCCCCGCCGTCGGGGCCACCCTGGCCGGGACGAAGGTGACCGCGGTCCCGGGTTACACCGTGGCCACCCAGCAGCAGATCTTCGCCAACCAGCAGGCGGTGACCACGCTGCGGGTGCCCTTCAGCGCCCGCGCCGAGGACGGGTCGATCCGCACCCAGAACGGCACCACCGGCTACCTGTACACGTCCGTCTTCCGCTACGACGCCGCCGTGGGGACGATGACCGACACCGAGAAGGGGACGGTCTACACCGCCACCGACCAGGGCCAATTCGTGGCCGTCGACGGCAGCAGCCTGGCCACCGGCTGGCGGGTCTTCGTCGGCACGGAGAACTTCACCAAGGCGTTCACCGACGCCCAGTACGCCGGCCCCTTCGTCCGGGTCCTGGTGTGGACGCTGGCCTTCTCGCTGCTGTCGGTGCTCACCACGTTCCTGCTGGGGCTCGTCCTGGCCGTGGTGTTCAACGACGAGCGGCTGCGGGGACGCAAGCTGTACCGGACCCTGCTGTTGCTGCCCTACGCCTTCCCGGGCTTTCTCTCGGCGCTGATCTGGTCCGGGATGCTCAACACGGACTTCGGCTTCATCAACCAGGTGTTCCTGGGCGGGGCCACCATCCCGTGGCTGGAAGATCCGTGGCTGGCTCGCCTGTCGGTGCTGGGGGTCAACCTCTGGCTGGGCTTCCCCTACATGTTCCTCATTGCGACCGGCGCGCTGCAGGCGCTGCCCGGCGACATCAAGGAGGCCGCAAAGGTCGACGGGGCCGGTCCGCTGCGCACCTGGTGGTCGGTGACCGGGCCGCTCGTCCTGATCTCCACCGCCCCGGTGCTGATCGCCAGCTTCGCCTTCAACTTCAACAACTTCACGCTGATCTACATGCTCACCAAGGGCGGTCCGCGCTTCGGCGACACCTCCGCCCCCATCGGCGCCACCGACCTGTTGATCTCCATGGTCTATTCGATCTCCGGCGTGGACGGGTCGGCGGCCAAGAACTACGGCCTGGCCAGCGCCCTGTCCATCCTGATCTTCGTCATCGTCGGGGTGATCTCCGGGCTCGGTTTCCGGCAGACCCGCAAACTTGAGGAGGTGCTCTGACATGGCTGCCGCCACAATCACCGCCCGGCGCCGGTCGCCGCGCCAGTGGCTCACCCAGCTCGGATGGCGTCACCTGGTCGGCGTCGTCGCCGTCGCCTACGCGGGCTTCCCCATCGTGTACGTGCTGTCGGCCTCGCTGGCCACGGGCGGCACGCTCACTGGTTCCAACCAGCTTTTCGCCGCCCTCGACGGGGGCAACTTCGCCGCCCTGGGCGCCACGAGGTTCTGGTCCTGGATGGGCAACACGCTGCTGATCGCATCGGTCTCCGCCGTCGGCACCGTGCTGATGGGCGGCGCCGCGGCCTATGCCTTCTCCCGGTTCCGGTTCGCCGGCCGCCGCGGCGGCCTGACGGCCCTGCTGCTCATCCAGATGTTCCCGCAGATGCTCGCCTTCGTGGCGCTGTTCCTGCTGTTGCTGGCCCTCGGCGAGGTCGTCCCGGCGCTCGGCCTGGACTCGCGGATGGCCCTGATCTGCGTGTACCTGGGTGGGGCGATGGGGGCGAACACGTTCCTGATGTACGGCTTCTTCAACTCGATTCCCAAGGAGCTGGACGAGTCGGCCAAGATCGACGGCGCGACCCACGCCCAGACGTACTGGACGATCATCCTGCCGCTGGTCACCCCGATCCTCGCGGTCGTGGCGCTGCTGAGCTTCATCGGCTCCTTCGGCGAGTTCATCGTGGCGCGGGTCGTCCTGCAGTCGGAGGAGAACTGGACGCTGGCCGTCGGCCTGTACGGCTGGGTCTCGGCTCAGAAGGACGCGAACTGGGGCCTGTTCGCCGCCGGTGCCGTGCTGGCGGCCGTGCCGGTGCTGGCGCTGTTCCTGTTCCTGCAGAAGTACATCGTCTCGGGCCTGACCGCCGGGGCGGTCAAGGGCTGAGGCCGGTTGCGAGCAGGGGCCGATCCGCCGTCCGCGGGTCGGCCTCTGGCGCGTCCGGGCTCGGGCGGTGACGTCGCCCGGCACCGCTCAGAACACGAGGGCGCTGAGGGACGCCAGGCCGTCGGCGGTGAACACCTCGACGGAGCAGCTGTCGAGGCACACGTCCACCTCGAGCACGGCCGGGGCGCCGTCGATCCTCACCCAGCTCACCCCCGGGAAACAGGGATGCACCTCGGGGTCCGCCTGGGGCCGCTCCAGCGACAGCACCCCGTCGGCGTACCGGAGCGTCGCCGAGCCGAGCCGCACGTCGGCGCCCTCGGCAAGCCGGAGCCGCCGCAGGGCATCGGAGGGGACCTCGGCGGCCGGGCGCTGCCGCAGCCGGTGGCGTCCGTCGACCCGGACGAGGTCGAGCTCCCGGGGGAGGGTCATCAGGCCCCGGCCGCCGGTGAGCGGGACATGGGCGGCGTAGTCCCAGTTGTTCAGCCAGCCCAGGGCGACGGTGCGGCCGTCCGGGACCCCGGCGAAGGACACCACCGCGTAGCAGTCGCGTCCGTGGTCGACCCAGTCGAACTCGCGCAGGTCGGGGTTGTCGGTGCCGCCCCGCGCGGCCAGGCCGGCGTCGCGCTCCGGGGTGAACGCCGAGCCGTCGAAGTCGCCCACGAAGTACTGCGTCCCCGAGCCTCCGGCGACCGATCCCGGGTTGAGACTGACCAGCAACACCCAGCGGGTCTCGTCGGTGCCGGCGACGGGCAGCCGGATCAGGTCGGGGCACTCCCAGGCGCCGCCCGCCGCGTGCCGCGGCCCGAAAGTGGACAGCGGCGTCCAGTCGGTCAGGTCGGTGGAGCGGTAGAACACCACCTGCTGGTCCTCGGCCTCCACCGCCACCATCACCCAGGCGCCGTCGTGGCGGAACACCTTCGGGTCGCGGAAGTTGCCCGACCCCCGATCCAGCACGGGGTTCGCCGGGTGGAACGTCCAGCTCCGCCCGTCGTCCGTCGAGCTGGCCAGCGACTGTGCCTCCCGGCCGCGGCGCGGGCCGGCGTGGTAGTGGGAGGTGTAGATCGCGACCAGCGGGGGGTGCTCGGCGGTCCCCAATCCTGAGGAGTTGGTGGCGTCGAAGACGCACGACCCGGAGAAGATGTCCTCCTCGTCCGTGCGGCCGAGGGCGGTCGGGTGCTCCGTCCAGGTCATCAGGTCCGGGGAGGTGGCGTGCCCCCAGGACAGGTTGCCCCAGTCCGTCCCGAGGGGGTTGCACTGGAAGAACAGGTGCCAGATGCCGCGGTGCCAGATGAGGCCGTTGGGATCGTTCAGCCAGCTGCGCGCGGAGGCGAAGTGAAACTGGGGTCGCTGGATCGGCGGCGGCACAGCCCCAGCGTAAGGGCCCGTGCGGGTGCCCGCTCCGGAGGTTCGAACGGCACGCGGGACCCCCGGGTCAGTGGATCCCGGGGATGTCCTCCTTGGCCTTCCGGTCGTCGTTGACGTAGGCGTAGTAGAACCCGATCAGGATGCCGCCGCCCACGTAGTTGCCGAGCAGTGCGATGACCACGTTGCCGCTGGCCAGCGCCACGTCGATGCCCTCCTTGAGGCCGACGATCGTGAACAGGACGGTGTTGGCCACCGAGTGCTCGAAGCCAACGAAGGCGAAGATGAAGACCGACATGATCATCGTGATGCTCTTGGTCAGGTCGTCGTGGATCAGGCCGTTGTAGACCAGCAGCATCGCCAGGTTGATCAGGAAGTTGCAGAAGATCGCCCGGACGAAGAGGTCCCCCCACCCGGCGGGGCCGGCGGCCATGTACTCCAACTTGTGCGCGACGGTGGCCTGCAGGATGGGGTGGACGTTGCCGTCCAGCAGGCTGCTGAACCGCACGAGGATGGCGATCACCAGGCCGCCGAGGACGTTGCCGAAGTAGCACAGGCCCAGCAGTCGCAGCGCCCGCGACCAGGTGGTGCCGCGGTGGTAGGCGCCGATGGAGACGATCATCATGTTCGAGGTGAGCAGCTCGGACTTGGTGTAGTAGATGAACACGAGCGCGAACCCGAAGACCAGGGCCCCGATCAGCCGGCCGACGCCGGTGAGGGCATCGTCGCCCAGCTTCAGCTCGCTGAACATGCCGACGACCGCGAAGTTCGTCAGGTACATCAGGCCGATGATCATCCCGGCCATGGCCGCGCGCTGCAGGTAGCGGCGGGCCATCTCGCCCGACATCTGCTGCTTGGTGTCCAGTGCCTCCATCACGGTGGAGATGAAGTGCTTGCCGGGGAACAGTCGTTCGTTCACGCTGACAATCGTCCCATCACCACCGGGGCCGCATGGCCCGCCCGGAAATTCCCACGTACTCGGGCGGGAACGGGCAGGGATGTGCTGTCTGGCCCCGGCAGCATCGCGCCGGGGTCGTCCGCCGCGGGTCGGCCATCGACCCTCATAACGAGGGCCCATCCGATTGACAGCGCCCTGACAGGTTCGAACCCGATCATCAATCATCAGGCCCGGCAGAGTGCCGGCAACGAACGGAGAAGACCATGACTCGCACGAAGAAGATCGGGGTTGCCGCGGCGTCCCTGGCTGCCGCCGCGGTCGCCGGATTCGGCGTCGTCTCGGCCAGCACCTCCGCCCTTGCCGAGACGCCGTCGGCGACGCCCACGGCGGCCGCCTCGAACGGCGCCGAGGTCGGGATGCGCGGCGGCCACACCCACACGCCGGTGACCGGTGACGAGGCGCAGAAGGTGATCGACGCGGTCAAGGCCAAGGACTCGGCGGCGACCATTACCACGGTGGAGAAGGACGAGGACGGCAGCTACGACGCGACCGGCACGAAGGACGGCGCGCCGATCCGGTTCGAGGTGAGCGCGGACCTCAAGACCGTCACGGAGCACGCCGGTGGCCCCGGCGGCCGGGGCGGCATGGGGGGCCACGCGCACACGCCTGTGACCGGTGACGAGGCGCAGAAGGTGATCGACGCGGTCAAGGCCAAGGACTCCGCGGCGACGATCACCACGGTGGAGAAGGACGAGGACGGCAGCTACGACGCGACTGGCACGAAGGACGGCGCGCCGATTCGGTTCGAGGTGAGCGCGGACCTCAAGACCGTCACGGAGCACGCCGGTGGCCCCGGCGGCCGGGGCGGCATGGGGGGCCACGCGCACACGCCTGTGACCGGTGACGAGGCGCAGAAGGTGATCGACGCGGTCAAGGCCAAGGACTCCGCCGCGACCATCACCACCGTCCAGAAGGACGAGGACGGCAGCTACGACGCGACCGGCACGAAGGACGGCGCGCCCGTTCGGTTCGACGTGAGCGCCGACCTGAAGACCA
>CAZBMH010000008.1:0-37749 GCA_964492685.1 uncultured Micropruina sp. | reverse complement strand
GGCACGAAGGACGGCGCGCCCGTTCGGTTCGACGTGAGCGCCGACCTGAAGACCATCACCGAGGGAGGTGGCAAGCGCTGACAGACACTCGTGATTGCCAATCCCAGATCCGGAACGCCCCCCGCCCTCACGCGGGGGGCGTTTCCGCGTCCCCGCAGAAGCGCAGCCAGCCCCAACCCCCGCTGCGCCCGCGCCTCGTCCGCGAACGTGGCACTCCGCCCGTGAAATTTCGCGGGCAACTCGCCACTTTCGGGGGCGGAGTGGGCCGCGGCCGGGACCTGCCCCGGACGCCGCACGGTGCCCGCGAACAACTCGCGGGCACCGTGGCGGGGGTGGGTGGGCCGTCCCCCGGGGACGTCCGGCTCAGCCGAGTCGGTCGACCATGTACTCCTTGAACCCGAAGAAGTAGGTCAGGAGGAACCCGCCGATGTAGGAGACCAGCAGGCCTCCCAGGTACCACAGCCAGGCGCCGTTGGTGATGACGCCGGTCAGCAGAGCACCGGAGACGCCCAGCGCGCCGGCCCCGAACCCGCCCGTGGCCTGGATGCCGTAGGCGATGAACGCCCCGCCGAAACCGGCCCCGGCACACGCGGTGAAGAACGGGTAGAACAGCGGCAGCGAGACGCCGTAGATCATCGGCTCGCCGATGCCCATGATCGCGATCGGCAGGGCGCTCTTCACGATGTTCTTCAGGCGCTGGCTCTTGGTCTTCACCAGGATGGCGATGGCCATGCCCACCTCGCCGGCGCCGGCCATGGCCAGCACGGGCAGCAGCTCGGTGTAGCCGTGATCGGTGATCAGCTGAGCGTGGATCGGGGTCAGGCCCTGATGGATACCGAGCATGACCAGCGGCAGGAAGAGCGAGGCCAACAGGTAGCCGCCGAAGATGCCGCCCTGCTTGAGGGCGAAGTCGATGAGCAGCCAGTTGATGCCGCGCATCAGCAGGGCCGAGATCGGCATGATCACCAGGATGGAGACGGCCGCGCCGGCGACGAGGGTGACGAAGGGAACCACGAACAGGTCGAGCGAGGCCGGGACGACCTTGCGCACCCGCTTCTCGATGACCGTGAACACCCACGCCGTGATGATCACGCCGATGATGCCACCCAGGGCGGGCCTCAGGTCGCCGAACATCGGGATGCTGAGCGGGATGGCCGGCTTGACCGTTCCATCGGCGGCAGTGACGGCCGGGATGCCACCGAGGGCGGTCATGTAGGGCACCGCGCCGGCCAGCAGACCGAGCACCGGGGTGCCGCCGAACTCCTTGGCGGTGTTGTGGCCGGTGATCAGGTGCAGCGCCGCCGTGATGATGCCGCCGAGGCCCGCGAACGCGAGGAACCACGGATTGGCGCCGACGCTCGGCTGCAGCAGCTTCCACGTGTTGGTCACCGCGAGCACCAGGCCGCAGGCGATGAAGGCCGGGATGATCGGGATGAAGATGTTGCCGATGTGACGGAAGACCGCGTGCACCGACGTGGTGTGAGTCGCCTTCACCTTGGCCTTGCTGGCCTCGGCGAGCGCGTTGATGTCGAGCTCGGCGTCGACCTCGGCCGCGGGGACCAGGGCGCTGACCTCGGCGAACGCGTCGCGAAGCCGCTGGGCGTGGCCGGCGCCGACGACCACCTGCAGCTGCTCGCCGGTCACCACCCCGAGGACGCCGTCCAGCTTCTTGATCGCGGCAACGTCCACGGCGTCCTGGTTGACGACGTTGAGGCGGAGCCGGGTCATGCAGTTGGTGAAGGACGAAATGTTGGCGACGCCGCCGGCGGCGGCGAGGATGTCGCTACTCAGTGTTCGATAGTCCACGTTAATACCCTCCTTGGTACTTGATTTCTGTGTGGTCAGGTGTTGCTGATGGCCCGGCGGACGAAGCCGTCGGCCCGCTCCAGACGCCGGACGGCCTCGGCCGCGTCGACGTCGCACAGGATCATCACGATCGCTGTCTTGGCCTTGGTGTCGCTGGCCGCGAGGGCGGTGCGCGCCTGTTCGTCGGTGCAGCCGGTGGCGGCGACGACGATGCGAACGGCGCGCTCGGCCAGCTTCTTGTTGGTCGGCTGAACGTCGACCATGAGGTTGCCGTAGGTCTTGCCGATCCGGACCATGCTGGCGGTCGTGATCATGTTCAGGACGAGCTTCTGGCTCGTCCCGGCCTTGAGGCGCGTCGATCCGGTGAGGACCTCCGGGCCGTTATCAAGTTCGATGGCGATGTCGGCCTCGCGGCTCACGGGGGCGTCCCGGTTGCACGCGATCGACACCGTGCCGGCACCCAGGGCCCGGGCGTGGGCCAGGCCGCCGATCACATAGGGGGTGATGCCCGAGGCGGCGATCCCGACGACGGTGTCCTCGGCGCGCAGGCCGATGCCGTCCAGGTCGGCAATGGCGAACTCGCGGGAGTCCTCGGCGCCCTCGACGGCCTTGAACATCGCGGTGAGGCCGCCGGCGAGCAGCCCGACCACGAGATCGGGGGAGACGCCGAACGTGGGGGGGCACTCGGAGGCATCCAGGACGCCGAGGCGGCCGCTGGTGCCGGCGCCGAGGTAGATGAGGCGCCCGCCGCGCAGCAGCGAGGAGACCACCTGGTCGACGGCCTGGGCGATCTGCGGGATCGCCTCGGCGACGGCCTCGGGGACCCGGCGGTCCTCGGCGTTCATGACCCGCAGCAGCTCCACCACGCTCAGCTGGTCGAGCTGCTGGGTGAGGGGGTTCTGGGTTTCGGTACTGAGTCGGACGGCGCTTGTCATGTGAGTCCTTCTGTGGGTCGTTGGGCCGATGACGCAACACTACACACTTTCGCTACGTTGTGAAACGTTGCGCCAGAAGTTTGTGGGAAACTTGTCGGAACGCGTCGAAGGAGGCCCGATGGACAGGGATGTGATCGAGACGATCCGCTCGATGCAGGCCGTCCTGAGCGCGGCCGAGGCGAGCGTGGCGCGGACGGTGCTCGACGATCCGGAGTCGGCGATCGCCGCGACGGTCGCGCAGCTCGCGGACCGGGCGGGGGTGTCCCAGGCGAGCGTCGTGCGGTTCAGCCGGGCCCTCGGTTTCGACGGCGTGCCCGCGCTGCGGCTGGAGCTGGCGCAGGAGCTGTCGCGCCGCGCCCTCGAACTCGAGCGCTCCGACATCGCCGAGGGGGCGATCAACGCCTCCGACTCGCTGGCGGACGTCGTGAACAAGCTCGCCTTCCACGAGGCGCGCTCCATCGAGCAGACCGCCCGGCTGATCGACCTGGATGCGCTGGACAAGGTGGCCGCCGCGATCGCCGCCGCGCACCACACAAGCGCCTACGGTGTGGGGGCCAGCGGCCTCGCCGCCGCCGACCTGGCCCAGAAGCTCCAGCGGATCGGCCTGATGTGCCTGGAATCGCTCGACACCCACGTCCAGCTGATCCACGCGGCGCTTGCCGGTCCCGGCAGCGTCGCGGTCGCGTTCTCGTTCAGCGGGCGGACGGCCGAGGTGCGGCACGCCCTCTCCATCGCCAAGGACGCCGGCGCGCTGACCGTGGCGGTGACCAATGACCGCGAGTCGCCGGTGGGCCGGGTCGCCGACCTGGTGCTGATGACCAGCGCCCGCGAGGCCCAGCTGCGAGCCGCCGCGCTGGCCAGCAGGATGGCGCAGCTCGCGGTGGTCGACTTCCTGTTCGTCCGGGTGGCCCAGCTGCGCTTCGACGACGTCGAGACGGCCCTGGACGCGACCCGCGCCGCGGTGATCCGGCGGCTGGATCCGAGCGGTTAACTAGAGCCGCTTGGCCAGCCGGGACTGGGTGACCTCGAAGCCGAGCGACTCATACAGCCCCCGTGGAAGTCGACCAGCCGCGGTCCGCTCAAGGGTCGGAGCTGAAGGGTCATGCGGTCACCCTGCGCCGGCGGCCCCCGGAAGGCAACCCCTGAGGTCGCTGGGAAGCGGCCGCCTCAGGCGCCGGCAGGGCCGCGGTCGCGCGCGTCCGGTGATCCCCGTTCTGGGTCAGGCGGTCGCCAGGCAGACGTGGTCGGCGGTGTGGCGGTGCTGCCGACCCACCAGGCCCAGGCTGGGCCAGGGCTGGTCCTGGTGGGCCGCGAAGAAGTCGAGGGTGAGGCGCCGGGTGGTGCGGATCAGGTCGCCCACGCCGCGGAAATCGAGCACCGAGTGGCGGGCCGTGCACGGTGTGGGGAGGTGGACGACCAGGCCCCGCAGCGAGGAGGCGTGGACGTGGGCGTCGGCCTGGCTGCGCGTCAGCACCCGCAGCGCCCAGGCCATGGACTCGACGACCGTCCGCGGGGGGCGGGTGATCTCGCACGGGCCCGACGCGTCCAGGATGATCGCCGAGCGGACCCCGAGGTCGAACGCGTGCTCGACCGGGATGTCCGCGACGATGCCGCCATCGAGCAGGGTGCGTCCGGCCAGCTGGGCCGGCGGGAAGATCCCCGGGATCGCGCTGCTGGCGACCAGCACCTCGGCGAGCCGCCCCGAGGTCAGGTCGACCAGCTCGCCGGTCTGGCCGTCGGTCGCGATCACATGCAGCGGGACGCGGAGGCCCGCCACCTCGGTCTCGGCGAGGTGTTCGGTGACGAAGCTGATCAGGCCGCTGGCGGGCAGCAGCCCGGCGGGCTGGGCGGCCAGCGCCGCAAGCAGGCGCAGGGGCCGGATCGGGAAGATGTCCTCGCGGCGGACCCGGGACCAGATCGCCGCCAGCCGCTCGGCCCCGAACTCCGGGTCGGCGGCGACGACGGCCCCGTTGATGGCCCCCACCGAGGTGCCGACGATGACGTCCGGGACGACGCCCAGGTCGCGCAGGGCCAGCAGGTGGCCCACCTGGGCGCCCCCGATGGCCCCGCCCCCGCTGAGCACGAGGGCCAGCGGGCGGGGGAACGGGGCGAGGGGCGTCATGGCCGACCGCCCTCAGGCCTTCTTCTGGTCTGTCGCCAGCGCCCACAGGGCCAGGGCGCCGGCGAGGAGCCCGAAGTCGCGCAGGGCGACGTCGAAGTAGCCGGGCAGCGTGACCAGGTTCACGATGATCCCAAGCAGCCACAGGGTCACCACGGGCGCCCCCCACTTGGGACGGAACGCGACCAGCAGGCCGGCGACGACCTCGATGATCCCGACGGCGTACATCGCGTGCTGCGCCGTCCCGGGGACGATGCTGTCGATCCACGGGGCCAGGTACTTCGGCCAGTCGGTGAGCAGGTTGGCGAACTTGTCGAGCCCGAAGAGGATGGGCGCGACGGTGAAGATGGTGCGCAGGATCAGGAATGCCTGATGGGCGCCGCGGGGCTGTTCGGCCACCTCGTGGCCCGTCCGACTCTTGGAGGAAACGCTTGTCATCACAAGTCCCTTCTAACGGTTGAATAATTCGACGTTAGACCCGGAAGGGTGTAACGTCAAGAGTTGTATCCGATAGAAGCTTCCGGGGGTTCTGCCTGAGCCCGGTCCCCGCGAGGGCTCGTCCGGCAAGGGGGTCCGGGACGATGTTCCGCGGGGGGACGCGCGGGCCCGGCGGTCCGCCCTAGGCTGCCGGAATGACCCCCGGGGAGCTCGACGCGATGGTCGAGGGTGGCAATTGGCAGGGGCTGCGCGACGTCCTGTCGGCGATGTCCGCCACAGACCTGGCGGAGGCGGCCCGGTGGTACCGGCGCACCGGGAGGGCGCACGCCCGCCGGTTGGCCGACCGAGCGTGGACGCAGCACTCCCGCGTCGTCCAGCTCTTCCTGGCGCTGACCCTGACGGCGACGCCGGCGGAGGCGTCGCATGGCTGCCGCTGGGGGCACCGCTTCCTGTGGGGGGATGTTGACCTGGCGGCCGCCGCCTGCGCGGAGGCCCTCCTGCGGCGGGGAGCCGAGTGGGCGGCCGAGTTCGTCGCGCTGGCGGCGGAGGCGGCGTTCCGGGGCGAGTCGCAGCGGGGAGTCGGCGAGGTCGTCAGTGTGACCAGCGCAGCGGTGGTGGCGTTCTCGCTGCCTGTCCCCACGACGGAGACGTATGTCCGGGGGTGGGCCTCGCTCGTCGAGTCGGCGCACATCGTCTCCCGCTCCGACAACGGGGGGCAGTGGCAACCACTCCCGTTGCTGACCGTTGCCGACGGTCGGGTTCGGCCGGCCTACGCGCTCGATGAGAGCCTCACCCTCGGTGACATCCTCGCGGACACCCCGGCGGTAGGGAAGGTCCTCGAGGCGGCCGTGACGACGCCCAACGTCCTCAACGAGTGGGCGAGCTTCTCCGAGGTCGGCTGGCGCGTGCAGGAGGCGATCCGGGGGGCCGTGGCGTCCGGTGTCGTCGACCGGGGGCCGCTGCTGGACGGGGTCTTCCTGGCGTTCAGCCGCGACGACCGCGCCAACAACCAGCGGGTGCTGGCCGAGATGCTCGCTGGGCTCGACCCGACCCCCGAGGAGGTCCGGGCCCGCTCCGCCCTGATCCTGCACGTCCTGCCCACCGTGCACGGCGGGGTGACGAGGGTGCTCCTCGGCCTGGCGCTTGCCGCCGACCTGCCCGAGGACGAACTGGTCGAGCTGGGAACCGTGATCCTGGCCCGCCCCGAGAAGGCCCAGAAGACCACCCTCCTGCGCCACCTCGCGACCTCGCCGCGTGGGGCCGCCGAGGCCCTGCTGGCGATGGGGGCGGACAGCGACGACGCCACCCTGGCCGCGAAGGCCCAGTCCCTTCTCGGGACGGTGGCCCCGGGGGGCGCGGGCGCCCCGGTCAGCCAGCCCACCAGCGCCGCGGGCCTGCCGCCGTGGTCCCATCGGGTCGAGCCGTTCCTCCCGGAATCGTTCGTGCCCTTCCCCGCCACCGGGGCGGGGCTCGACCAGGCCCGGTGGGACGGCGAGACCTGGTCGCGGATCACGACGGACTCCGCCTACCTCGACCTCGTGGTCCGGTTCGCGCACCGCGATCTCCACGCGTTCCGTTCCGTGGTGTCGGAGGCGCCCGACCCGAGCTGGTACTCCCACGTCCGGACGCCCCACCTGGTGCACCAGTGGGTCAAGACCGGCGCCGTGCAGCGCTCCTACGAGAGCACCATGACGAGCTACCGCTCCGACGGCGCGGGTGGGTTCGAGGTCGCGGAGGAGCGTTCGATCGTGAGCCTGCCTCCGGCCCACCTGATCTTCACGGACCGACTCGTCGAGGAGACGCTGCCTCGACTCGGAACGATCGGGACGCTGCTCAGCACCCCGTCGCGATCCGACGGCACGCTCGACGTCGCCGTCCTCGCCGACCGGGTCAGGGGGGCCCGCGACGTGGGTTACGGGCCCTATGACCTCGTCCAGGCGCTGCTGCGGGTGGGCAGGACCGCACCCGGAGACGTCCGTCTCTTCGACGGGCTGGCGCTGGGGGCCAGCGCCTCGACCTCGAAGGCTCGCTGGTGGTCCCTGCGCCGACCGGAGCCGGGCATTGGACCGGACGGAGTGGAGGCGATCCGAACCTGGGTCGCTGCCGGGGGGTGGACTCCGAGGGTCGTCGACTTCCCGGGAGGCGTGCCACGGTCGTCGCCGCTGGCGCTTCCGTTGCCGGACTGGCTGCGCTCGCTGGACGGCGTTGCGGGCATCTGCTCCCCGGTCGGCGTGGACGCTGATGCACGCCTGCCGTGGGGTGCCGACGAGCCCGGCCCCTGGCTCGGGGTGTGTCCCTGGGACGTCGAGAACCTCGCCGTCCTGATCGGCACGCGGGATGACCTGGACTCGGTCTTCCATGCCCAACGCCTGCCGCTGATCGTGGGGTCGGCGGGCCCGATCGGGGCTGCGACCCACCACCACCTGGCTCGCCTGTTGGGGCACCCTCGGCTGGACAGCCGGCTGCTCGCCGCGCAGCAGACGGGCGTTCTGGCACGCCAGGGTCGGCTCGATCCCCAGCTGCTCCGGGAGCGGAGCGCGGCCCTGTTCTCGCAGGGTGCCCTGTCGCTGTCCCGGGTCGCCCAGGGGTGGGCCGAGCTCGCGACGGCGTCGTCGGTGAGCACGATCTGGCCGACGTGGGTGTCCGTCCTTGATCTCGCCTGCCGCGCCGGCCGCAAGCCGTCCGGTCTCGCCAATTTGTTGCGTGCCACGCGGGAACATGCACCGGTCGTGGCCTCCGAGCTCGGGGTGGCCTGGGTGCCGGCCTCGGTCCGCGAGCTCGCCGCCGAGCGATCGTCCACCAAGGCCGTCACGGAGGCTCGCGCCCTCCTCGGCGCCGTCGAGGCGGAGGGCTCCGGATGACGAACCTCGTCGGCCCCTCGGTCCTGACGAGGAACGGTGGCGACCACTCGCTGGAGCTCGAGACGGGCGTCGGCCTGACGCCGCTCGGTCGGATCGAGCACCCGCACTTCTTCTCCGGTTTGGTGGTCCGCCCCGAGGTCGCCGCGGCCGGCATCTTGGCGGTGGCGGATGTCTCGACGACGACCTACCTGGACCTCTCGCTCCTGGCCGCAACCCGGGACCCGGTCGTCACCGCGAGCGGGGACCGGCTGCGTTTCGAGTCGTTCAGCGGGTGCAACGGGGTGTACGCCCGGTTCGACCTGCTTGCGGACGGGATCGCCACCGGGGAGGTGTCCTTCGGCACCACCAACGTGGACATCAACATGCCGCTGCGCGGGACGCTCGCGGGGCTGCCCCGCCACGAGCTGATGCACCTGTCGGTCGGGCCCGAGGCGCTGCGGGTGTCCACGCCGGAGCGGACCCTTCAGGAGCGGAAGGTCGAGCTCCCGGAACGGTGGGTGCGGGGGTTCGCTGAGGTGGCGACGGTCATGGCGGGCATGGGGTTGGTCGCGGAGGCGAACGGGCCCCAGGCCATGACCTTCCTCGCCGGGCTGCCGCGCGGGGCTCCCGGTCCGGCCGTCGGGGTCGCCGCAGGGCCGCGCGGGCTCCGGGTCACCGCCGCGGGGTCGCCGGGCAGCGCGACCCTGGCCGGAACGGCGCGGCTGACCAGCCTGCGCCGCGTCATGCGCCACATCCGGCGGCTGACCGTCTGGGCCAACGACTCGGGGGCCAGTGCCTGGGTGGCCGACGTCGATGGTGGTCGCGTCACCCTGGCCCTCACAGCCCAGCCCTATCGGGGCTTCTCCGGTGAGGGGCAGCTGCTGGCCGCGCTCTCCCGCTCCGAGACATCGGACCCGGCCCACCGGTTGCTCGAGCACCTTGCCTGGGAGCCCGTCCTGGATGCCGCGCTGTTGTCCTCCGAGACCGGGTTGACGGTCGCGGAGGTCGATGCCGCGATCGCGGTCCTGGCTGCCTCCGGCAAGGTGGGGTACGACCTCAGTGAGGACACCTTCTTTCATCGGGAGGTGCCCTTCGACGGTGACGCCGTCGAGCGGGACCATCCGCGCCTGACGGCCGCGCGCCGGTTGGTTGCGGGCGGGTTTGTCCAACGGAACGGCCGCGAGTTCCGCGTCGGCGAACCGGGACGGGAACACTGGGTCACCATCGATGGGGCCGACGCCACGTGCACGTGTCGGTGGTACGCCCGCTATCGGGGTGGTCGCGGTCCCTGCTCCCACGTCCTGGCCGCGCGGCTGCACAGTCTGGCGTGATCTCGACGTCCGGCCCGCCGCCGACTCCTCGCCGGCCTCCGCCGGCGGCCGCTTGGCCAGAGGACCGCCCTGCCACGGGTGCCGCCCGGGCCGGGGGGCGCCCGGCCCGAGCTGGGGGCCTGGCCTGAGGTGGGGGTGTCCGGCATGAGACGGGTGATGGGCATGGGACGGGTGATGGGCGGTGTCGGCACTGTTCAGGAGCGGGCGCCGACCGAACCGAGGCGGCTGAGGGCCCGGCAGGCGGCGCCCGGCCTCAGGTCGCGGGCGTCGCCGGGGCGGGCCGGTTGTCGGTGCCTATCGTCCCTGGCTCGCCAGGTAGTCCGACGGGGTCACGCCCAGATGGAGTCGGACGTCGCGCGCCAGGTGGGCGTGGTCGGCGTAGCCGAGGTCGGCGGCCAGATCGGCCCAGCCGGGCCAGCCCGCGGGGCCGCTTGCTGCCCGCTCGGCCGCCTCGATGATCCGCCAGCGTCGGATGACCCACGCCGGGCTGGCCCCGACGTACTCGCCGAAGAGGCGCTGCAGGGTGCGGACGCTCACCCCGGCCGCCGCGGCCAGCTGCTCCACGCGCAGCACCCGCCGATCGGTCTCGGCGATCTTGGCGACCCGGGCCACCTCGCGGGCCTGGGCCAGGCGCTGCGGATCCCGATCCCGGACCACCCGCTCGAGGGCGGCGCGTAGCTCGGCGACCCGGGCGGGCTCGTCGTGCAGGGCGTCGATCCGGGCCACCAGGGACGGGCCGTCGGTGCCCAGCTCCGCCGAGGAGAACGCCTCGTCCAGCGTGAGCTCGCGGTCGGTGACGTGCGGGCCGGCCTGCCGAGCAGCGCCCCCAGCCCGCCCGTGGTGGTCTTGGCGGCCACCGTCCAGCCCGTGTCCCGCAGCCGGCGATGCGAGAGCTCGGTGATCACGCCGTAGACGCGACCCACGGGGACGTCCGCCACGGCGCCCTGCTGGTGGGCGGTCCCGACGCTGATGTGCCCGGTCGGATGGTTCAGAACCCGCTGGACGTGCTCGTTGCCCGGGGGAAACTCCCAGCGCACCGCCCAGAACCACTCGACGAGCCCGTCCAGGACCGCCCCGGCGGGGTAGCGGGTGAGCGTGACGTGGCGCGCCATCGTCGCCGGGTCGATGATGCCCCGGGTGTCGGCCGCCAGGTCGGCGAGGGGCGCGTCGGTCACGGGACCACCCTAGTGATGGGCGCCCGCGACGCCCGGGCAGGTTGTCGCGAACCTTCAAGCGCCCCCACGGGGTGCCGTCTACGGTGGGGCGCATGACCGACACCCGCATCGACGACTACCCGTACTTCCCGGCCCCCGCGCCGGCCATCTTCTCGGACGCCGCCGCCACCGCCGACCTCGTCCGGCCGGTGTTGGCCGCCCTGGCCGGAGTGGTCGACGTGTCAGCCGCCGCCGATGCCCCGACGCCCTGCGCGTCCTACACGGTGACCACGCTGCGCGACCACGTCCTGGGCTGGTTGCAGCACTTCGCGGACGCCGTGACCGACCCCGACCGCACCCAGGAGCGGGCCGACCCGGTCGCCTACCTCGCCGCCGCCGACGACCGCGCCCCGAGCGAGGTGGTGCGCGAGAGCGCCCGCCGGATCGAGGCCGCCCTGGCCGGCGACGTGCTCGGGCGACAGGTCGTGATGTCGCAGGCCCGCATGGACGGCTCGGCGGTCCTTGCGATGGCCCTGGGGGAGTACGTGATCCACGGCTGGGACCTGGCCGCGGCCACGGGGCAGGCCTGGGCGCCGTCCGAGGACGCCTGTGAGGCGGCCCTCGAGTTCTTCTCCGGCATGATCACCCCGGAGTACCGCTCCGAGGACGGCGCCGGCGGCATGTTCGGCCCGGAGCTCCCCATGCCGGACGACGCCCCGGCCCTCCACCGGCTGCTCGGCTTCGCCGGCCGCGATCCGTCCTGGAGCGCCGCGCGCAGCTGATCGGCGCGGGTCAGGCGTCGTCCCGGGCGTTCGACGACCGCGTCGCGCCGGCTGGTTTCCTCGCCTGACGGGTCGGCTGACGGGGCGGCGGGCGCACGTTCGGTCGAGACTGCGCGGCTACTTGACCACGTAGACCGACTCGATGCCGGCATCAACGGAGAGGGCCACCCCGTTCGTCGAACCCGCCCGGGGGCTCGCGAGGTACAGGATCGCGTCGGCTACCTCGTCGGCGCTCACGAGCCGACCATGGGGCTGCCGCGCCTCCAGCTTGCCGCGCTCGGCGGCGGGGTCGTCCGCCTCGGACAGCAGGCGGTTGATCCACGGGGTCTCGGTGGTGCCGGGGCACACCGCGTTGAACCGGACGCCGTCCTTCAGATGGTCGGCCGCCATCGCCCGGGTGAGCGACAGGATCGCACCCTTGGACGCCGAGTACAGCGCCCTGTTGGGGAACCCGGTGAGCGCGACCGCCGAGGCGACGTTCACCACCGCACCGCCGCCGGAGGCGATGATGTGCGGCAGGACCGCCTGCAGCACCCGGACGGGGCCGAGCACGTTGATGTCCAGCACCCGCTGCCACTCGGCCAGGTCGTTCTGCAGCACCGTGCCGGCCGCCCCGACACCCGCGTTGTTCACCAGGGCGTCGATGCGGCCCCAGTCGGCGACGACGGCGTCGACGGCACGGGTGAGGGAGGCGGCGTCGGTGATGTCGACGGCGCACGCGCGGCAGCCCGCCGGCACCTCGGCCGGCACCTCCAGGTCGAAGATGGCGACGCGGGCCCCCTCCGCCGCGAGCCGGGTGACGGCGCTCCAGCCGATTCCGGAGGCGCCGCCGGTCACCACGACGACGGCGCCGGCGAACGGCCCGCTCACGCCCGTGCCTGCGGCGCGACGGTGACCTGGCGCTGACGACCAAGACCCTCGACCTCGATCTCCATGACGTCCCCGGTCGTGATGTAGGGGAATCGTCCCGAGAGGGCGACGCCCTCGGGGGTGCCGGTGAGGACGATGTCGCCCGGCTCCAGCACCGTGAACTGGCTGAGGTCGCGGATGATCGTCGACACGTCGAAGATGAGGTCGCTGGTGCGGGAGTCCTGCCGGGACTCGCCGTTCACGAGGCTCATCAGTCGAAGGTCGCTCGGGTCGACGCTGTCGGCGGTGACGAGCCAGGGCCCGAAGGGAAGGAAGCCCGGCATGCTCTTGCCCTTCGACCACTGGCCGCCCGACCACTCGAGTTGCCACTCGCGCTCCGAGAGGTCGTTGGCGGTGGCGTAGCCGGCGACGTACTCCAGGCCGTTCGCCTCCGGCGGCAATTGCCAGGCGCGGGTGCCGATGACCAGGCCCAGCTCGACCTCCCAGTCCACCTTCGACATGCCCTCGGGGAGGACGAAGTCGTCGTCCGGCCCGACGAGCGTGTGGGTGGGCTTGAGGAACACGACGATGCGCTGGGGGGGCTCGGCCCCGCCCTCGCGGGCATGCGCGGCGTAGTTCATGCCGACGCAGTAGATGGTGCCCGGACGGGCGACGGGGGGGCCGAAGCGGCGCGCGGCGGCGTCCGCCACGACCGGCAGGGTCGCGAGCGCCGCCCTCACCCGGCCCACGGGATCGTCGGCGAGGAAGGCGCCATCGATGTCGGCCGTGATCGGGCGCAGGTCGTAGGTGGTGTCGTCAACCGTGGCGACGGGGATTTCCGAGCCGGCGGGGCCGAGCCTGGCGAGGTGCATGTCGTTCTCCTGTGTTTCAACTGATGAGTCTGTCGCCGCGGGACGCGGCCGCCCTGCTGGTTGCGCGATGACCTCGGCCGCGGGCTACGGCAGCGGCACCCGAGTCAGCGTGGTGGTGAAGGTGAGGCTCGCATCGCCCCCGATCTCGGTGCCCTCACCCGCCCGCTGGAACCGTCCCGTGGTTCCCGGGGGGCCGGCCACCACGTTGCTGGGTTCGACGGCGACCGCGTACAGGCGTCGGAACCACGGCCAGTCGGCGGTTGCGTGCGCCTCGACCCAGAACCAGGCGTGCGGGAGGACGTCCGGATCCCAGCGCAGCCGCATCCCGAAGCCCCGGGTGGGGCTGTAGAACGTCGCCTCCCCGTCCTCGAAGTCGGTGAGGGTCGCGAACAGGGCGTCGCGACTCCCCGGGCCCGGCAGCGCCACGCTTCCCGGCAGCGGACCCGGAGCGAGCAGCGCGTGCGGCGGGGCCACCTCGCCGGGAGGGGTCAAGGTGCCGGGAGCCTCGACATCGGTGACCAGGGTCGCCGCGGACGAGATCAGGTAGCTGTGCGCGTCCAGGAAGGGGGAGCCGAACGCCGGATGCTGCAGCAGCCGCGTCGCGTACGGGTCGGGCGACAGGTTGGCCACGGTGTCCGTGATCCGCAGCTCGGGGCCGTCCAGCGTGATGTCCCGTGTCAGGCGCAGGGGTGCGGTCACGAGGTGGACCTCCAGCCGGCAGGCATCGGGCCGCCGCTCCAACACCTCCCACTCGGCCAGGCACGACTCCCCGTGGAACCCCAGCAGGACGCCGCGGTGCTCGCGTTCCGGCCCCGCGTTGGGGGCCATCAGCTGCCAGCCGCCCGGGTAGCCGTTGAGCCCCGCCACGATGGTGGGGGTGGAGGGGAGGCGCGGCGAGGTCGCGGCCGCCGTGGGCGACACCGCGAAGACGGGCGTGTCGGTGGCGAGGTCGGTGAGCTGCCGGACGTCCGCGCCACGCTCGGGCGCGATCAGCACCTCGACGTCGGCGGAGCGAAGGGTGATCGTCATGGCACTCCCTAGCCCCGGAACGGTGGGGTGTTGTCGCACCCGGCCGTGCCATGCCCGACGATCTCGAAGATCGATCCCGCGAGCGGGTCGTCCTCGAGGCCGGCGGCGGCGGAGGTCACCCAGAGCGCGTCGCGCTGGGGGCCCACGAAGGCAACGGACGTTGGCTGCGACGTCGGGATCGGGACGGTTCGCAGCTTCCGCCCGGCCGCGTCGAACTCGTACACGGCGCCGCCGGCGTACTCGGCGATCCAGAGGTGCCCGTCTCGATCGACGGCCAGCCCGTCCGGGTACTGCGGGAACTGGTCGGCGTCGACGAGCACCGTCGGCACGGGGTCGGTGATCGCGCTGGTCTGCGGATCGAAGCCGAACCGCAGCACCTGGCGCCACTGGGTGTCGACGAGGTACATGGTGCGGCCATCGGGGCTCCACCCCAGGCCGTTCGGCTGGGTGAGGCCGGCCATCACTCGGGTGGGGTTCCACCCCTCGTCCAGGCGCCAAAGGGCGCCCTGGCCGGCCGCGAAGTCCATCGCGCAGCTCCCGGCCCAATAGACGCCGGCGGGGTCGACCTTCGCGTCGTTCATGCGGATGCCGTCGGTCAGGCAGTCGGCCCGTCGCGTGGGCGCGCCGGTCTCGTCGAGTCCCACGAACCCGGTGGTCACGGCACCGACGTAGCCGCCCCCGGCCCGGGGCGCCGCGGCACCCACCCAGGTGGGGTAGGTGAGCGCGGTCGTGTCCCGGGTCGCCCAGGCGGTGGTCAGGATCTCGCCGGCCACGATGTCGACCCACACGACGCATTGCGAGGCCGGGTCCCAGAGCGGGCCCTCGCCGCACTGCGCCCGGCGGGCAACGGTGAGTGTCACTTCGGTTGTCACGAGGACTCCTGACGCGTCTAGTCGGTGAAGTAGTCGGGGTGGAGCGCGCGCAGCGCCGGGATGTCGGCCAGGATCCGGGTGGCGTGTCGATGGACGACCTTGACGCCCGCCGCTACGTCGCGAGAGCGCATCAGGTCGGCGATCAGCTGGTGCTCCTGGCAGATCTCCGGGTTGAGGATCGAGCGTGAAAGGCTGAGGCGACGCAGCCGGTCGAGCTGCAGCTTGATGCCGCGCACCACCTCCCAGACGTGCGGGACGCCGGCCAGCATGAACACCAGCTGGTGCAGCTGCTCGTCTGTGTCGAAGAACCCGTCATTGTCGTGGCGTTCGGCGGCCTTCAGGTTGCGCTTGACCACCTGGTCGAGCTTCTTGGTGTCCACCCGGGCGGCCAGGGTGGCGCGCCGAAACGCGCTCTCCTCCAGCGCCGTCCGGACGAAGACGGCCTCCTCGACATCGCGCATGGAGATGGGCGCGACCTGGGTGCCGACCTGGGGCACGATGCTCACGAGGCGCTGCTCCGCGAGCCGGGTGAAGGCCTCGCGAACCGGCGCCCGGCTGACGTTGAGCCACGCCGCCACGGCCGGCTCCGAGATGGGCGCCCCCGGCGGCAGTTGCAGGCTGCGGATCACCTCGCTCAGGCTCTCGTAGACGCGATCCGACATGCGTGCCGAGGGGCTGATCGTCGGGATCGGGACCCCGGCGAGCGATTCCAGCGGGCGGCCGCGTGTCTGATTCCTGGAGAGATCGTCCCCAGTGACCGAGGGTCTTGCCATGTCGTCCCGCCCTCTCTGATCGAGTACTTGCCTACAAGTATACAAGTGGCTTACGATGGCCGCAACCTTCACCGATCAAGGGAGATAACATGAAGAAGGCCAAGGCATTGCTGTTGGCGTTCGGCACAGCCGGGCTCGTTTCAACCCTCGTTGCCTGTTCGGGTTCGCCCGCCGCGCCGAGCGGTTCCACCGCATCCTCCGCCTCGTCGGCGGCCACCAAGTCCCTGAAGATCGGCCTGGTCATGCTCCAGGGCGACACCTACTACCAGGGCATCCAGTCGGGCCTCGAGGCGGCCGCCAAGGCTGACGGGAGCCAGGTCCTCACCGGCCTCAGCAACAACGACCCGGCGACGGAGAACCAGGTCGTCCAGAACATGATCCAGGCCAAGGTCGACGCGGTGCTGATTCAGCCGACCGGCGACGCCGCCTCCGGTGCCACCATCAAGGCGGTCAAGGACGCCGGCATCACGGTCATCTGCTATGGCAACTGCACCCCGCCCCTCACCGACACCGCCGGCTTCGCGGGCATCATCCAGTCCGACAACACCGCACTCGGCACCGGGACGGGCGAGGCGGCGGCGAAGTACGCGGCGGAGAAGCTCGGCGGCAAGGTCAACCTGGCCATCCTGAACTGCGACATCGCGTCGGCCTGCAAGCTCCGCAAGGCGGGCTTCCTCGGGGCGCTCAAGGCGGCCGGCATCGATGTCACCACGGTGACCGATCAGGAGGCCTACCTCACCGACAAGTCGCAGCCGGTCACGACCGACATGATGACCGCGCACGCCGACATCAACATGATCTGGGCCTCCAACGAGGGTGGCACCACGGGCGCGACCCTCGCCGTCCAGTCGGCAGGCAAGAAGATCCCGGTCTTC
The DNA here is from genome assembly GCA_964492685.1 of uncultured Micropruina sp. Taxonomy (GTDB): domain Bacteria; phylum Actinomycetota; class Actinomycetes; order Propionibacteriales; family Propionibacteriaceae; genus Micropruina. The sequence goes on along the minus strand of CAZBMH010000008.1, from coordinate 21,074 downwards.
GGCACCGACATCTCCAAGCAGCTCGCCCAGTTCGTCCTTGCGCCGGATGGCGTGCTCCAGGCGACGACCGGCCAGGACCCGGTCAACACGGCCAAGGGTGCCTACGAGATGGCCAAGAAGGCGATCGCCGGCCAGAAGATCGACCCGCTCTCGGTCCTGCTGCCGGGCATCGTCTACGACCGGACCAACCCGGCCACGACCAACGACTTCCTGAAGACCGCCCAGTAAGCCCTGACCGGCCCAGAACGGCAGGCGGGCGGGCACCATGCGGCCCGCCTGCCGTGGGCGCACCCCTCGAGGAAGGCAAGACTGTGCAAGACAATGTAGTTCTCAAGTGTCGTGGGCTGACAAAGCGCTTCGGTGCCGTCACCGCGTTGGACCACGTCGACTTCGAGCTGAGTCGTGGTGAGGTGCGCGCGCTGCTCGGCAAGAACGGTGCGGGCAAGTCCACCATCGTGAACGTGATCTCGGGCTCCTACTCGCCGGACGAGGGCTCGATCGAAGTGCTGGGGAAGGCCGTCCACTGGGCGAGCCCCAGGGCCGCTCAGGCGGGCGGCATCGCGGTCGTCCACCAGGAATTCAGCCTGGTGCCGGGGTTGACCGTCGCGGAGAACATCACGATGGGCCGCTGGCCCCGCCGCGCCGGCTTCGTCAGCACCCGCGAGATGCGAACCCGTGCCAAGGAGGCGCTGGACAAGCTGGGCATGGACATCCCGCTCGGGGTGAATGTGAGCCAGCTGGCCCTTGCCGACCAGCAGATCGTGGAGATCGCGAAGGCGCTGCTCGACAATCCGCAGATCCTGATCCTTGACGAACCGACGAGCGCGCTCAACGCCCACGAGGTGGAAAAGCTGCTCGCCCTGCTGCGGCGCCTGGCAGCGTCCGGGGTCGCGATCATCTACGTGTCACACCGAATGAAGGAGATTCCGCTGGTGGCGGACACCCTCACGGTGCTGCGGGACGGCCGCGAGGTAGCCACCCACGAGGTGAAGGCCGTCACGTCGGCGAAGGTCGCCGAACTCGTCAGCGGTGATCAGGTGGTGACCGCCGACCTCGTCCATCGCGATCAGCGTTCCGAGCCGGTCGTTCTCTCGGTTGAGAACGTCCATGTTCCCGATCGGCTCCACGGCGTCTCGCTCGAACTCCATCGGGGCGAGGTGCTCGGCATCGCCGGTCTCCTCGGCTCGGGTCGCACCGAGCTGCTCGAGTCGATCTTCGGCCTTCGCCGGGACACGACGGGAACGATCACCCTGTTCGGAGACAAGGTCACCCACCGGTTCCCGCGCAAGATGCTGACGTTGGGCGCCGCCTACACCTCCGAAGACCGCAAGGGCGCGGGGATCGTTCCCCTGCTCGGCCTGGGCGAGAACCTGGTGCTCTCCGCCCGGGGGCGAGTGTTGCCGAAGTTCTGGCTCCGGTCGCGCGCGGAGGGTTCGCTCATCACCAAGTCCGTCGAGTCGATGTCGATCAAGGCATCGTCGCCCGCCCAGGAGATCGGCACCCTCTCGGGCGGCAACCAGCAGAAGGGCGTCATCGGGCGCGCGCTGGCCGCGGAGATGAGGGTGCTGCTGCTGGACGAGCCCACCCGCGGCGTCGACCTGCATGCGAAAGCGCAGATCTACGGGCTGATCAGGTCCCTCGCGGACAGTGGCGTCTCGTCGATCTTCGTGTCGAGCGAGATCGAAGAGATCGCTGAAGTCTGTGACCGGGTGCTGATTCTCCGGGACGGTCGTTTCCACGAACAACTCATCGGCGCCGAAGGGACCGCCGAACGGATCTTGGCCCTTGCCATGCGACAGGAAGATGAAGATGACTGACACCACCCTCACGTTCACCCCCGGCTCCGCCGGCCACAAGCTTCTTGCCGCCATGAAGCGGTGGGAGAGTCTCGGCCTGCTGGTCGTCTTCCTGCTGCTCTATGTGACGCTCAGCGTCCTGTCGCCGAACTTCCTGACCATCGAGAATCAGCTGAACGTGCTGCGCAACGCCGCCGCCTTCGGCATCTGCGCCTGCGCAATGACGCTCGTCATCGTCGCCGGGGAGATCGACGTCTCGATCGGGTCGCTGGCCGCGCTGTCCTCCGCCGTCCTTGGGGTTCTCGTGGCCGACATGGGGGTGAACATCGCCCTTGCGGTGCTGGTCGTCCTCGGGATCGGGGTGCTGTCGGGGGTGCTGTCGGGCTGGATGCGGACCTACTTCGGCGTCCCCACGTTCATCACGACCCTGGCGCTGTACCTGGCGCTGCGTGGCCTCGCCTCGCTGATCACGAACAACTTCCCCAAGCCGATCCCGCTCAGCGAGTTCTTCTACTGGGGGAACGGCCAGCTTCTCAACTTCGACAACGGCCGGGGGGGCATGTTCGGAGTCCCCGTGTTCGCGCTCTACTTCGTGGCCACGGCGGTCATCATCGGCGTGGTGGCGCGGCGCACGGTCTTCGGCCGCTCGATCTACGCGGTCGGGGGAAACTCGAAGGCGGCCACCCTGTCGGGGATCTCGGTGCGCCGCATCAAGATCCTCGTGATGGCGATCTCGGGGCTGGCGGCCGCGGCCACCGGCCTGCTGCAGAGCGCCAACATCTCGTCGGGTTCGAGCATCATCGCGCAGGGGCTTGAGTTCGACGCCATTGCTGCGGCCATCGTGGGTGGCACGGCGCTCTCGGGCGGCAAGGGAACGATTGTCGGAACCGTGATCGGCGTGCTGTTCATCGCGGCCCTGATCAACGGCATGGTCCTGCTGAACGTCAACCCCTACGCCCAACAGGTCGTGCGCGGTGCCGTCGTCCTGCTCGCCGTGCTGGTGAACGTCTGGCGCACCCGAAGCAGTGCCAGCGCATGACGGACGCACGAGCAGTCGATTCCCGACCGGGCCGGGCCGCCGGCCCGGTCGGGGCCGGGGCCGACGCGGACTTCTACGAGCGGATCCGGGCCGAGCTCTACACGGCGGTGATCGGCGACGTCCTCGATGGGCTCGGCCGAACCCACCAATTCCTGCCGCCGACGATCCGGCCGCTGTTGCCGGACATGACGGTGGTCGGGCGCGCGATGCCGGTCGTGGTCGGCACCGTTCACGGCCCCCAGCGCAAGCCGTTCGGACACCTCACCGAGGCGCTCGATCAGCTGCAGCCGGGGGAGGTGTACCTGGCGCCCCGCACGATCGCGAAGGCGGCCATGTGGGGGGAGATCCTCACCGCGACCGCCCAGCAGCGCGGCGCCGCCGGCGCCGTGGTCGACGGGTTCCACCGTGACACGGCCCAGGTGCTCCGCCGCGGGGGGTTCCCCGTGTTCAGCCACGGCTGCTACGGGCTGGACTCGTCCGTCCGCACGGCGGTGAGGGAGTACCGCGTCCCCGTGGAGATCGGCGGCGTCGTGGTGTCACCGGGCGACCTGGTCGTCGGCGACATCGACGGTGTGCTCGTCGTTCCCCAGGACGTCGAGGCCGAAGTGATCGAGCGCGCCATGGCGAAGGTCGCGACGGAGAACGTCGTTCTGCGCGAGATCGAGCGGGGCATGAGCGCCACGGAGGCGTTCGCAACGTACGGCGTCCTGTGACGCCACCGGAACCACAACGGAGGAACTGAAACATGACGTCATACCACCGCCACCACGGCAAGGTTGTTCTGGTCACGGGCGGGTCCGCAGGCATCGGCCGGGCCACCGCGGAAGTGTTCGCGGAGGAGGGTGCCGGTGTGGTGATCATCGGGCTCACGCAGGAGGGGGTCGACGAGGCCGTCGACGGTATTCGCGCGTCCGGTGGCCGGGCCTACGGGATCGCCGGAACCGTCGCGGATCCGGCGGTCAACGAGGCCGCCGTCGCCCTCGCCGTCGCGACGTTCGGGCGCCTCGACCATCTGGTGACCGCCGCGGGGATTCAGACCTACGGGGACGCGGTCACCACGAGCCTGGAAGACTTCCAGCGGGTGTACGACGTCAACGTGACCGGGACCTTCCTCGCGGTGCACGCCGCCGCCACGGAGATCCGCCGGAACCAGGGCACCATCACGCTCATCTCCTCGGTTCAGGGGGTGACGAGCCAGAACAACGTGCTCGGCTACGCGTCCACGAAGGGCGCCCTGAACACGATGGGGCGGGCGATCGCTGTGGACGAGGCCGCCTACGGCGTCCGGGTCAACACGGTGCTCCCCGGCTCGATCGACACCCCCATGCTGCGGTCGTCGGCGGCAGAGTGGTCGGATGGCACCCCCGAGGGGATCCAGGCCGTCATCGACGAATGGGGCCGGATGCACGCCCTGCGCCGGGTCGGTACCCCCCGAGAGGTCGGCCAGGTCTGCTCCTTCCTCGCCAGCGACGAGGCGAGCTTCATCACCGCGGCAGACATCAGGGTGGACGGCGGCCTGTTGGCCCGGGTGGCGGCCGTCCTGCCCGAGAAGAAGTAGCACCCGGCGCGCTGGCGTCTCGCCGCGCCAAGCGCACCCAGACCGCCCACGGCGACGATCGAAGGAAGACAATGGGAATCCAACTGAGCGAGTTTCTCCCGCCCCGACCGGAGGCGAACTGGAAGCTCATCAAGCAGGCCGGCGTGGACAACGTCGTCGGCGTGTTGAACGGCGCCGAACAGGATCAGCGCATGTTCACCGCGGTGGGGGCCGCGGGTTGGGGCTCCGACGACCTCGGCAGGGTGCCGTGGAGCTTCGAGGAAATCAAGCGGAACGCCGAGATCTACGACCGGTGGGGTTTCAGGCTCATCGCGACCGAGGACACCGCGCCCATGGACAAGGTGCGCCTTGGGCAGGACGGCCGGGACCAGCAGATCGAGCAGTTCATCGAGCAGATCCACGCGCTCGGCCGGCTCGGCATCACCACGCTCGCCTACAACTGGATGGCGCTGTCGAGCTGGGGGCGCACGGACACCGCGCGCGCAGACCGCGGCGGCGCCCTCGTCACCGCCTACAACCGGGCGATCGCGCAGGCGCGGGAGCCGCTCCTGCCGGAGGGCCAGGTGACCGCCGACGAGATGTGGGCGGCGCTGCAGTACTTCCTGGACGCCGTCGTACCGGAGGCCGAGAGGGCCGGCGTCCGGCTGGCGATGCACCCGGACGATCCGCCGCAGCAGGTCGACCGCGGCGTTCCGCGGATCATGAGCTCGGTCGCCGGGTTCCGTCGGCTCTTCGACCTGTACCCGTCCGACTCGAACGGCACCACCCTGTGCCAGGGGAACTTCGCGCTGATGCCCGAGATCATGAGCGGCGAGACCTCGATCCCCGAGGTCATCCGCGAGTTCGGGGTGGCGAAGATCCCGTTCGTGCACTTCCGCGATGTGCGCGGAACCGTGGACGACTTCCAGGAGACGTTCCACGACGACGGGCAGACCGACCTGCCGGAGTGCCTGCGGGCCTACCACGAGATCGGGTTCGAGGGGGCGATGCGTCCCGATCACGTGCCGACCCTCGCCGGCGAATCCAACGACCGTCCGGGCTATGAGTATCTCGGCCGGCTGTTCGCCATCGGGTACATCCGGGGCCTCGAGCAGGCGGCCTACGGGCACCCGGCGCGGCGCTCGTGAGCGATGGATCGATCGTGTCGGGCACGCCGCCGTACGGGGAGGCGCTGAGGCTACTGGTCGGGTTGGGTCTGGCCCGGCCGGACGACCGACCGCGGATCACGCCGCTCACCGGCGGGGTGTCGAGCGACATCTGGGTGGTGCGGGACGCCACGCGCCGCTTCGTGCTGAAGCACGCGCGCGAGGACCTGAAGGTGGACGCTGAGTGGCGCGTGCCGGTGGACCGCGGGGCCTCGGAGGTCGCCTGGTTGCGGTTCGCGGGCGGCGCGGTTCCGGGCGCGTGCCCGGAGGTCCTGGGCTACGACGAGGGCACCCACGCGATCGCGCTGGAGTACCTCGATCCGGCGATCCGCCTGAACTGGAAGGACGAGCTGCTGGCCGGACGCGTCGACGTCGCGTTCGCCGGGCGGGTGGGGCGCACGCTCGGACGCATCCAGGCGGCCTCCACCGCCACCCCCGGCCTGGCCGGGGTGTTCGCCAACCAGGAGTTGTTCGAGTCGCTCCGCATCGAGCCCTATCTGGTGAGCGCGGCTGCCGCCGTCCCCGAGGCGCGCGGCGCCCTGCTCGACGTGGTGGCGGGGCTGCGGGCGACGCAGCGAGCCCTCGTCCACGGCGACGTCAGCCCGAAGAACATTCTCACCGGTCCCGAGCCGATCATCCTCGATGCCGAGTGCGCCACCTGGGGGGACCCGGCGTTCGATGCGGCCTTCTGCCTGAACCACCTGCTGCTGAAGAGCATCCACCTGCCGTCGGCGGGGCCGGTGCTGCGGGGGGCGGCGGATGCCTTCGCGACCGCCTACCTCGCGGAGGTGACCTGGGAGCCGACCCCGGAGATCGCGGCCCGCATCGACGCGTTGCTCCCCGCGTTGCTGCTGGCGCGGCTCGCGGGCAAGTCGCCCGTCGAGTACCTGACCGACGGGGAGCGCGTTCGCGCCCGGCGCCTCGCGGTGTCTGCCCTCACCACGGGCGCCTCCGTCACTGACCTGATTGCCGAAAGGGACCACGACCAATGACCGACAGAATTCGTTCCGTCCACGCCCGCCGGGTGTGGGACTCGCGCGGGATCCCCACCGTCGAGGTGGACGTCGAGACCGAGTCGGGGGCCCGCGCCCGCGGCATCGCCCCCGCCGGGGCCTCCACCGGGAGGCGGGAGGCGATCGAGCTCCGGGACGGCGGCAGTCGGCTGGGCGGCAAGGATGTCCTGGCGGCGGTCGAGCAGGTGAACCGCGTGATCCAGCCCGCGCTGGCCGGGCGCCCGGTCGCCGACCAGGAGGGCATCGATGCGGTCCTCGACGGGCTCGACCCCGATCCGCAGCGATCCCACCTGGGCGGGAACGCGACGACCGCGGTCTCGCTCGCGGTGCTGCACGCCGCCGCCAGGAGTGTCGGGCTGCCGACCTGGCGGCTGCTCAACCCGAGCCCCGCTCGGCTGCCGCGCCCGCAGATCCAGATCATCGGCGGCGGCGCCCACGCCGGGGGGCGTACCGCGGTGCAGGACTTCATGGTCACCCCCCTGTCGGCGGCGAGCATCGACGAGGGCTTCGTGCACGTCGCCGAGGCCTACCGCGGCGTCGGCCTGGTGCTGGGGGAGCGGGGGCCGAAGCTCGGCGTGGCGGACGAGGGCGGCCACTGGCCCGAGGTCCGAGACACCCGGGACGCCCTCGACGTGCTGATCGCCGGCATCGAGCGCGTCGGGCTGCGGCCGGGGGTCGACCTGGGCATCTGCCTCGACATCGCCGCGAGCCAGTTCCACACGCAGGACGGCTATCAGGTGGGGGACCGGCGCTACTCGACGCCGGAGTGGATCGACTACCTGCTGGAGTTGTGCCGCGACTATCCGGTGGTCTCCATGGAGGACCCCGCCGACGAGGACGACTCCGAGGGCATGCGGCTCGCCGTCGCGGGACGAGTGACCGCCATCGTCGGCGACGACTACCTCGTGACAAGCGCCGAGCGGGTGCGCGCGGCCGCCGCGGCGGAGGAGGTCGACTCCGTCCTGGTCAAGGTGAACCAGGCGGGGACGGTCTCGGCGTCGGCCGCGGCCGTCCGGGCCGCCCGCGAGAACGGCCTGTCCTTCATCGTCTCGGCGCGCTCCGGGGAGACCGAGGACGTCTCGGTGGCGCACCTCGCCGTGGGCTGGGACGCCGACATCGTCAAGGTCGGTTCGATCACGCGGTCCGAACGGACGGCGAAGTGGAACGAGCTCATCCGCATCAACGAGGAACTCGGCGGCCTGCCGATGGCGCCGGCGGTGCGGCCCCGCCGGCCGCGTCCGGGGGTGGCATCGTGAGCATCGCAGGGGAGCGTTGGGACGCGCTGGATTCCTTGGCGCGGCATCGCGTGGTGCCGGTTGTCGTGCTCGACCGCGTGGGGGACGCCGTGCCCCTCGGTGAGGCGCTGGTGGCGGGCGGCCTGCCCGTGGCCGAGGTCACGTTCCGCACGCCGGCGGCGGCGGAAGCCATCCGGGCGCTGGCGGCCCGCGGCGACCTGCTCGTCGGGGCCGGGACGGTGCTCACCGTGCGGCAGGTCGACGAGGCTGTGGCGGCGGGTGCGAGCTACATCGTGTCGCCCGGGCTCAGCCGCGCGGTGGTCGAGCGCGCGCTCGGCTCGGGTGTCGCGGTGCTGCCGGGAGCGGTGACCGCAACGGAGATCCAGGCCGCCCTGGAGCTGGGCCTCGACACGGTGAAGTTCTTCCCGGCGGAGGTGGCGGGCGGCCCGGCGGCGATCCGCGCGCTGGCGGGTCCCTTCGGCGCGGTGAGGTTCGTGCCGACGGGTGGCGTCGGCCCGGGTCGGCTGCGGGAGTATCTGGCCCTCCCCGCGGTGGTCGCGGTCGGAGGGTCTTGGATGGTGCCTCCTGCGGCGATCCGGGCCGGGGACTTCGACACCGTGCGGCGGCTGACCGCCGCGACGGTGGCCTCGCTGGCGGACGCCGCATGAGCCCGGTCGCCCTCCGTCCGGCGGAGGAGTGTCGGTGGGACGCCGTGTCGCTTGGTGAGGTGATGCTGCGGCTCGACCCGGGCGACGAGCGCATCCACACGACCAGGCAGTTCCGGGTGTGGGAGGGCGGTGGCGAGTACAACGTCGTCCGCGGGCTGCGGCGCGCGTTCGGTCTCCGCACCGGCGTGGTGACGGCCCTGGTCGACAACCCGATCGGGCGGCTGGCGGAGGACTGCATCCTCGCCGGCGGGGTCGATCCGCTGATCACCTGGGTGCCGTTCGACGGGGTCGGACGCAGCGCCCGCAACGGGCTGAACTTCACCGAACGGGGTTTCGGGGTGCGCGGCGCCGTGGGCGTGTCGGACCGGGGACACACGGCGATCTCACAGCTCGGGCCGGGCGAGGTGGACTGGGACGACGTGTTCGGCCGGGCGGGGGCGCGCTGGTTCCACACGGGCGGCATCTACGCGGCGCTGAGCGAGACCTCGGCCCAGACCTGCCTGGCCGCGGTCAGGGCAGCCAAGCGGCACGGCACCGTCGTGTCGTACGACCTCAACTACCGGCCGAGCCTGTGGCGCTCGATCGGGGGCCGTGAGCGAGCCCAAGCCGTGAATCGCGAGCTCGCCGCGCACGTGGATGTCATGATCGGCAACGAGGAGGACTTCAGCGCCTCCCTCGGCTTCGAGGTCGAGGGGGTGGACGAGAGCCTCTCGGCCCTCCCGACGGAGTCCTTCGCGGCGATGATCACGCAGGTGGCCGCGCACTTCCCGAATTTCAAGGCCATCGCCACCACGCTTCGCACCGTGCGCTCGGCCTCGCGCAACGATTGGGGCGCGATCGCGTGGTCCCCCGAGACGGGGGTTGTCCGGGCGACCCTGCGGGAGGATCTGGAGATCCTCGACCGGGTCGGGGGTGGTGACTCGTTCGCGTCCGGCCTGATCTTCGGGCTTCTGGACGGCCAGACCCTGCAGACCGCGGTGGACTACGGCGCGGCCCATGGCGCGCTGGCCATGACGACCCCCGGCGACACCACCATGGCCACCAAGGCCGAGGTCCTGAAGCTGGCGGCAGGGGGCGGCGCCCGCGTCGATCGCTGAGACAGGCGGGACTCGTCACGAGCCGGGGTGCAACGATCCGGGCCGACGAGCCGTGCGGTCGGTGGTCGGGCGCTGCCGTGCGGGTGGTGTACTAGTGCCGCACCCGAAGGGAGTTGATGATGGCAGGCGCCCGAGCGACCCGCGTGGTCCCACCGCCGGCGAGGAAGCGGCCGACCAGGGACGTGATCCTGGACGCCGCGAGGGACCTCATGACCGCCCAGGGTGTCAGCGCCACGTCGGTGGAGGAGATCGCGCAGCGCGCCGGGTGCCAGCGGGCGACCGTCTACACGCACTTCGGCTCCAAGGAGGGGCTGGCGCTGTCGGTCCTGGAGGGCCTCATCGCGCAGTGGGCGCACACGTCGGCGGTCGACCTGCCCAGCGCGCCCGCGGCCGACGCCGGCGACGGCTGGGAGCGGCTGCTGCTGGAGGTGTGGAGCGTCGTCCGCGGCGACCAGGCGGGCAGCCAGCGGTTGATCGCCATGACCGACCAGCTGCGACGCGTCCTCGCGGGAACCCCCCGGGAGCAGCGTCCCGCCCGGATCGAGGCGGTGCTCGACCTGATCGCGGCCTTCGACCAGCCGCCGCCGCCCGATGATCCGGCGGCCGCGGGCCGGCCTGAGCCGGTGGTGGCTGACCCGGCCCCCGAGACGCGCACGCCCCCGACCATCAAGGACGTGGCCGGCCGCGCGGGCGTCTCCTTCAAGAGCGTTTCCCGGGTGCTCAACGATCACCCCCACGTGACGGCGGAGCTTCGGGGGAAGGTCGAGTCGGCGATGCGCGAGCTGGGGTACGCCCCGAACGCCGTGGCGCGGACGCTGCGTTCGGCCAGCTCGCCCACGGTCGGGCTGGTGATCGACGACAGCGAGGCGCTGCCGTACGCCTCCGACATCATCCGCGGCGCCCAGGAGGCGGCCGCCGACCTGGGCAAGGTGCTGGTCATCACCTACGTGGACGGCGAGTCCAACTCCCGGGCCCAGGTGCTGGACCACCTGCGGCAGTGGCAGGTGGAGGGCGTCGCGTACGCCTCGCCGCACCACCGCATCATCAGGCCGAGCGAGCTGCTGCCGTTCTCGCCCCTGGTGCTGGTCAACTGCACCCCCGCCGAGCCCGGCCCGGCGTTCGCCGTCCCGGCGGAGGTCGAGGGCGGTTATGTGGCGACGAGGGCCCTGATCGAGGCGGGCCATCGGCGGATCGGTTTCATCAGCGGTCCGGACGGGTTCCCCGCCTCGCGGCTCCGCGGCGAGGGCTACCTTCGGGCGCTGGCGGACGCCGGGCTCCCGGCCGACCCGGCCCTGCAATTCGTCGGCGACTGGTGGCAGGAGAGCGGCGCCGCCGCGGCGCGCACCTTCATGGCCCTGGACGACCGGCCCACCGGCATCTTCGCGTCGAACGACTGGATGGCGATGGGGGTCTACGACGAGCTGCGCCTGCTCGGGGTCTCGGTGCCCGACGACGTCTCGATCGTCGGCTTCGACAACCGCGAGGTGATCGCGGCCCACATGCGACCGCCCCTCACCACCGTCGCCCTGCCCTACTACGAGATGGGGCGCTGGGCCATCGAGGCGCTCCATCATCGCAACGGCGCCGGCGGGCAGTTCGCGTGCAACCTGGTCGTCCGCGGCTCCGTGTCTGCAAAGGTCACGAGTTGATAACGGGGCGACTGACAACGTTGACGTACATGTGTCTGATCCCATACGTTTCCACTATCCCGCCAACGGTGGTCGGGACTACCTAGAAAGGGGAGAGCGTGCGAATCAAGTTCGCCGCGGCGGCCCTTGCCGCCTCGCTCACGATCGTGGGATGCGCCGCATCGCCGACCGCGAGCGCGCCCGCCACGTCGGGCAGCGCCGCTGCCGGCCAGACCATTCGAATCCTCGCCGAAGGCGGCGGTGTCGGCCTTCAGAAGGGGATCGCGGAGCAGTTCACGAAGGACACCGGCATCAAGGTGGAGTTCGTGGAGGTTCCCTACGCCGACGTCCACGACAAGCTGGCTGCCGACATCTCGACCGGCGCCGGCTCCTACGACCTGGCCACGATCGACGTCATCTGGATGACCGAGTTCGGACCGTCCCTGCAGCCCATCGACGACCTGATGCCCGCGGACGTCGCAGCCGACCTGCCGGCCGCGCTAGTCTCGGACGCCACGTTCGAGGGTCACGTCATCGGGATGCCCCAGTGGGCCAACGCCGAGATCCTGTTCTACCGGTCGGACCTGTTCGCCGACGCGAAGGAGCAGAAGGCGTTCAAGGCCGAGTACGGCTACGACCTGGTTCCGCCCACGACGTGGCAGCAGTACCGGGACGTCGCGAAGTTCTTCAACCGGCCCAAGGAGAAGCTGTACGGCACCGCCGTCAAGGGGGCCGTCGAGACCGAGTGGCTCGCGTACATCCTGCAGGCGGGCTCGCCGACGGTCGTCCTCGACAAGCAGGGCGGCATCATCATCGACGACGCCAACCACGCGAAGGCGCTGGAGGAGTACATCGCCCCCTACTGCACCGACAAGGTGGGCCCGGACCCGGCCACCACCGACTGGTCGGCCGCGCAGAACCTCTTCTACCAGGGCCAGTCGGCCATGATGCTCTTCTGGGCCCACGCGTACCGAATGACCCCCGAGGACAGCAAGGTCGCCGACAAGGTGGGCGTCGCCCCGATGATCGCCGGTCCCGGTGGAGTCGCCGCCATCCCCGGCCCCTGGTACAACGTGATCCCGAGCGACTCGCCGCACGCGGATCTGGCCAAGCAGTACGTCAAGTACGCCTACGACCACAACGCCCTGGGGATCGACGCCCCGCTGGGTCTGGCCGCGCGCACCTCGGCGTACGAGCAGTTCCAGGACAAGGCCGGCTACGAGGCCTTCAAGCCGCTGCTCACCACGCTCAACGCCCCGGCCACGACCGGACGCCCGATGGACGTGCACTGGCAGCAGATCACCGACGAGGTGCTGACGCCGACCGTGCAGAAGGCCCTCACCTGCAAGACGCCCGTCAAGGACGTGCTGGCCGAGGCCAAGGGGAAGATCGCCGCGATCCTGAAGCAGTGAATCACCGGGGGTGGGCGCGCGACCCCGTGCCCACCCCCCTCCCTTCACCCACCCTCCTCGCCGAAAGGACCCTTGGATGGCTCGCCGACGCTTCGCCGCCCTGCTGATGCTTCCCGCGATCGTGTTCCTGGTCGCCACCGTCGCGTACCCGCTGGGGACGCTGCTCTACAACGCCTTCTTCACCGTGAAACTGCTCACCCCGAACCGCCGCACCTGGGTGGGGCTGGACAACTTCGTCGCCACCCTCACCTCGCCCGAGGTCGGCACGGCGGCGATCAAGACGCTGCAGTACTCCGCCTTCGCCATGACCGCCGAGCTGATCATCGGCTTCGGCGCCGCGCTGTTCTTCTACGCCGTCGGGCAGCGCTCCGGCTGGGCGCGGTCGATCTTCATCTTCCCGCTTCTCGTCCCGCCGATCGTCGCGGGCCTGCTGTGGAAGTTCCTGCTCTCGCTCGACACCGGGATGGTCAACCACCTCATCGGGCTGATCGGCCTCACGCCGGCGTCCGGGCAGATCAACTGGCTCGGCAACGTCGACACGGTGATCTTCACCGTCGCCTTCGCCGACATCTGGTTGACGACCAGCTTCGTCGCCCTCATCGCCTTCGCCGGGCTGCAGGGCCTGCCGGTGGACGTCCTCGAGGCCGCCCAGGTGGACGGGGCCGGCTACTGGCAGCGCGTCTGGCATGTGGTGCTGCCGCTGCTGCGGCCGGTGATCGCGGTCATCGTCATCATCCGTGGCGTCGACGTCGCGAAGACGTTCGACCTCATCTATATCCAGACCGAGGGGGGCCCGCAGGGCGCCTCCGAGGTGCTCAGCATGGAGATCTATCGGACGATGATCCGCTACGGCAACGTGGGCGGCGCGTCCGCCACCGCGGCCGTGTTCCTGCTGGTCATGGCCCTCTTCGCCGCCCTCGCCTACAAAGTGATCTGGAGCCCCGCCAATGCGTCCTGACAAGACGGCCGCCCAGACGGCCAAGAACCTCACCCTGCAGCTCGGCCTGCTGCTCGTCGTCGGCATGTTCGTGGCGCCGTACCTGCACCTGTTGCTCACGTCGTTCAAGGCCCCCACCGAGGTGTTGGCGATCCCGCCGACCTTCTTCCCCAGCCACGTCGAGCTGACCAACTATCAGACTGCCCTGGGTGACCCAGGCATCAGCCGCTCGTTCGCCAACAGCCTGGTGGTCGCGATCGGCGGCACCACCCTCACGCTCGTCCTCGCCATCCCCGCGGCGTACGCGGCCGCCTTCTACGGCACCAAGCTGGGCCGGGCGTTCCTGATGGTCGCGCTCATCGTGCGGATGCTGCCGCCGGTGGCGATGGCCATCCCGATCTTCCAGGCGTTCCGGCAGCTGCGGCTGATCGACACCCAGGTGGGCCTGATCCTGGCCCAGACGATCATCAGCCTGCCGTTGGTGATCTGGCTGCTCGCGGCCTTCTTCGAGGCCATCCCGGCCGCCCTGGAGGAGTCCGCCCTGATCGACGGCTGCAACCGGCTCACCGCGATGTTCAAGGTGACCCTGCCGGTGGCCGGCGGCGGCATCGCGGTCGCGGCGATCTTCGCCTTCCTGTCGTCCTGGAACGAGTTCCTGTTCGCGTTGATGTTGACGTCGGTGAACGCGGTCACGGTTCCGCTGACCATCGCCAACTACAAGTCGCAGTTCGGGCTGGACTGGGGGTCGATGACCGCCCTGGCCGTCCTGTACTCGCTCCCCGTCATCGCCGTCACCCTCGCCCTGCAGCGCAAGATCGTGGCCGGCATGACCTTCGGGGCCGTCAAGGGGTGACCCACCCGCCAACCCTCCATCCGTGGCCGGACGGGCGTTCGCGACCCCGTCCGGATCACGGTGTGAGCAGCACGAGAAAGAGCCACATGTTCACCACCAACCGCTACGACGTCACCCGGTGGCCCGTCGGTGATCCGACCGAGGATGTCGGCGAGGTGATCAACAGCATCATCGCCGACATCCGGGGACGCCAGACCGTCCCCGATGAGGAGGGACGGGGCAAGCCCGGTGCCGTGATCTACCTGCCGCCCGGCGACTACCCGCTGCGGACGCAGGTGCTGATCGACATCAGCTTCCTGCGGATCGAGGGCTCGGGTCACGGCTTCAGCTCGTCCAGCATCCGGTTCAACGTGCCCGACGCGGACGTGCCCGGCCTGCACGAGGTGTGGCCGGGGGGCAGCCGCGTCCTGGTCGACCTGCAGGCGGCGGACGCGGCCGACGAGGCGAGCGGCGCGGCCTTCCTGGTGTCACGGAGCGGGAACCCGCGGATCAGCTCGGTCGAGTTCGTCGGCTTCTGCATCGACGGGCTGCGCTTCGCCGCGGACGGCTCCGGGTTGCTGCCACACAACACCTACGTGAACGGCCGGACGGGCATCTACGTCGCGGACGCCAACGACTCCTTCCGGGTCAACGGGATGGGGTTCGTCTACCTCGAGCACGCCCTCACCATTCACCACGCGGACGCGCTGTCCATCCACGACAACTTCATCGCCGAGTGCGGCAGCTGCATCGAGCTGCGCGGCTGGGGGCAGGCGTCCAAGATCACCGACAACCTGATCGGGGCCGGGTTCCGCGGCCACTCGATCTACGCGGAGAACCACGGGGGGCTGCTGGTCACGTCCAACAACGTGTTCCCGCGGGGGGCGAGCAGCGTCCACTTCGACGGGGTGTCCCGCTCGAGCGTCGCCAACAACCGCTTCCACTCGTTCTACCCGGGGGTGGTCGTCCTCGCCCGGGGCAGCTCGGAGAACCTCGTGGGCGGCAACCACTTCCTGCGCGACCTGGAGCCCTGGACGCCGTTTCTCGGCGTCGACAACGGCCGGGACGACGGGTTCGGGCTGCTGCGGATCGAGGGCGGCCACAACTCGGTGATCGGCAACCACTTCTCCGAGGTGGTCGACCGGGCCGCCGTCCGGCCGCCGGGGGAGCCGCCGGTGATCGTCCGGTTGGCCTCCGGCGGCGGCAACTACGTCGCCACCAACCACACAGTCGCGCTCGACCTGCCCGCCACGTCCGGCGACTCCGCGGTGTCGGCCCAGGTGGGGGCGCTGCTGTCGACGGGCGCCTCGGCCCCCCTGGCCGTGACGACCGTGCTGGTCGATCCGGCCTCGTCCGGCAACACGATCTTGGACTCCGGCACCGACGCGGAGGTCGTCGCCGACCGGTCCGCGAATGCGGTGCGGCCCACGCCCGAAAAGGGGTTGTGATGAACAGCGTTGAGCGTCCGCGGTTCCACTTCACGGCGGAGGCGGGTTGGATCAACGATCCGCACGGGATCACGTTCCGGGACGGCGGGTACGACGTCTTCTTCCAGTACGTGCCGGGTTCGAGGCAGTGGCAGCCGAGCTGTCACTGGGGTCATGCGCGCGGTCGGGATCTGTTCTCGCTGCGGGAGTTGCCGATCGCGATCGCGCCCGGTGAGGGTGATGACGGCATCTGGACGGGTTCGTTGGTGATGGACGACACGGGTGCCGCCACGGTGTTGTACACGGCGGTGAGCACGCCCGAGTTCGGGATCGGACGCGTCCGGTCTGCCACGCCCACCGACGCCGGCTGGCTGGGGTGGCGCAAGGGGGCGGTCGTCGCCGAGGCGCCGGACGGGTTGGACCTGATCGCGTTCCGCGACCCGTTCGTCCGCCGGGAGGGGGAGCGGTGGCGGATGTTCGTCGGCGCCGCGGGCCGCGACGGCACGGCGATGGCGCTCACCTACGTGTCGGACGGCGGGCTGGACGAGTGGCGCTACGACGGTGTCGCGTTGTCGCGTTCCACCGGGGTGACGGATCCGGTGTGGGTGGGGGCGTTGTGGGAGTGTCCGCAGATCTTCCCGCTGGGGGACCGGTTCGTGATGGTGTCGTCGGTGTGGGACGCCGACGAGCTGCACTACGCGGCGTACGCGCTGGGTTCGTACGCGGACGGCCGGTTCCACGCCGAGACGTGGGGGAGGCTGACGTACGGGCCGAGCTATTACGCCCCGTCGCTGTTCTGGGACGCCGATGGTCGGCCGTGTCTGACGTTCTGGATGCGGGAGATCGCCGATCCGGAGGCGGGTTGGGCGGGTGCCCACAGCGTCCCGCATGTGCTGAGCCTGGAGGGTGATCGGCTGGTCGCGACCCCGCACCCGGACATCGAGCGGTATCACCAGGTGTCGGACGGGGCGGTGCCGGCGGAGGTTCAGGCCCTTGATCTCGTCTGGACGCCCGACGTCGGCGACGAGCTGGAGCTGTGCCGCGGCGTGGTGCCGGTGGCGTCCCTTCGGTGCGTGCCGGGGGAGGTGTCGATCCGGGTGGGCGAGGACGAGTGGACGATCCCGTGCGGGGACGCGGTGCGGGTGATTGTGGACGGCCCGGTTCTGGAGGTCGCCACGGGGCTGGCGAACTTCGGCGCGGCCCTGCCGACCCCCGCCGGCGCGCTGACCCTCGGCTCGCGGGGTGTTGCTCCGCGGGTCCGGCTGCTGGTCGGGCGCTAGGGCTGCCTGCTCGGTCGTCCCCCTTCTGGGGCGTTGGGTGACGCCGACCCCCGCCTCGGAGCCGCCGCCCGGCACGCTCGTCGGCCGCCGTCCGGGCAGCGTGATGGAGTGGACGTTCCGGAACCGGCGGATCGAGGGCGTGACGTTCCGCGGCATCCGCGACGCGGCGGAGTGTAGGTCGTTGGAGGGGTCCGACGGCGGCCTGTCGGTGCCGAGGCCAGGGGGAAAGCACGCCCGCGGTCGAAACCCGAGGCCGTCGCGGACCCCGACCGCGGTGGCTTCATCGGTACGTAACTGACCGCTGTCGGTCACTTGCGTACCGATGAATGCTCTGGGGGTCGCGGCGCTTGGTCTGGCTCCTTGGCGGGCTCGCTCCGGTCGAGTTCGACTCGCGGCTCGCCGCCTCGGCAGAATGGTCAGCCTCGGAGGGGGTCGGTGTGAGCGGTGGGGTGACCTACGTCAACCAGCATGCGCCGTACCGCGACCTGCCCAAGTCCGATCGGCGCGCGCTGCGGCACCTGCTGCGGGCCGCGTTTCCCATCGGCAAGTCGTCCCACAAGCTGTGGAGCGACTTCCCCGACACCACCGCGTTCGTCCGCCGGCAGGTCGAGCCGTCCGAGAGCGGACCCCCAGAGGGGATCGTCGGCGGAGCGATCGTGATGAGTTACCCGGCGGAGCAGTACGACTATCTTGCCTATCTGGCGGTGCTGCCGCAGCACCGGCGCCGGGGCGGGCTGCTGCGGCGGTCCGGCCGTCCCCATCATGGGACCCACCTGATGCATGACATCTACGACGTCATGCGCAACCGGGTCACCGCGGAGCGGCCGCAGCGGTACCTGATGATCGAACCGGCCGGCGAGGAGGCCCTCAGGTTCTACCTCAGGGCGCTCCCCACCAACGAGTACCCGCTGCACTTCCACGAGGAGGAGCGGATCATCACGCTGCCCTACGACGGCCTCGCGCTGTGAGGCCGCGGACGGGCTAGTCGCCCTCGGACAGCGCGCCCAGGGCCTCCTCGGCCGCCGCCGCGAGGACCTCGCCGATGGGACGCCGGATCACCAGGGTGGCCACATGGTCGCGGGACGTCCGTCCCTTGTTGATCACGACGAGGTTCGTCCCCCGGAAGTCGTGGACGAGCCCGGCCGCCGGGTAGACCAGCAGCGAGGTCCCCCCGACGATGAGCGTGTCGGCCTGCGCGATCTCCTCGGTGGCCGCATCCCAGACCGTGGCGTCGAGGGCCTCCTCGTACAGGACGACGTCCGGCCGGACGATGCCGCCACAGGCCGTGCAGCGCGGAACTCCGGTGCTGGCGAGGATCGCCGCCAGCGCGTACTCCTGCCCGCAGTCGACGCACCGGTTGCGATGCACGCTGCCGTGCAGCTCCAGGACCCGCCGGGAGCCGGCCGCCTGATGCAGCCCGTCGATGTTCTGCGTGACGACCGCCGCGAGCCGACCGGCGCGCTCCAGGGCGGCCAGGGCCAGGTGCGCCGGGTTGGGACGGGCGTCCGGCCACAGCAGGTTCGCCCGGTAGTAGGCGAAGAACTCCGTCGGGTAGCTCCGGAAGTAGCTGCGGCTCAGGATCTGCTCGGCGGTGTGGCGGCTGCTGCCGAAGCTGTTGAAGAGCCCCTTGCTGGAGCGGAAGTCGGGGATCCCGCTCTCCGTCGACACCCCGGCGCCGCCGAAGAACACCAGCCGCCCACTCTCGGCGAGGATGCTGCTCAGCGACGGGCCCACGCGCCGAGCGTAACCAATCCCGACTCCGCTTGCCGCGGGCCCAGGGTCGGGCCGAAGATCAGCCGCTGCCCCTTCGTCTGCGGTCGGCCATCGATTGGGGGAGTGCGCTGCGCGGCGCCGAGGCTTGTTGGAAGTGTCGACAGCCTTGCGCGAGTGGAGCCGGCGGCGGACGGAGTTCACTTACGGGCTCACCCGTGGGCCTCACTGCCATGCGACCAGATCGTGAATACCTCGCCGTCGGGGTCAAGTTGCCAGATGTGTCCGCATTCGAGACAGATCCAGAGCGCCATATCTTGGAGCCGGTCCTCTACGAAGTTGTTGAGGTCTTCTTTCGGTTCGCCGATCTGCTCGATCATAGATTGAAGTCCAGCAGCGAGTGTTCTGATGCCAAGGCCTCGTCGGGGTCTCAAAGCCCGCATGGCTGATGCGAGCGACATTTTCCGTCTCTCCGCAGGCGGAGCACTGGCGACCCCGGCCCATCGTTGCGACGATGCGCTCGCGTTCCTTCTCCTTCGCTCGGCCCGCAATCAACATTCATCCAAGTTCTTCTTCAGCGGCGGTGGCATCCTCAGAATATGGGAACTTGGACATATTCGATTCGCTTTACGCGGCGGCCGCAAAAGCGGTTCGCTTCCCAGTTGATCACTCCTCATCAACGACAGGCGGTATGGGCGGTCGCTGACTGGTCCCAAGATTGGAAATTCTGGTCTCGTGTGCGATGCAATCCTCATCGCTGGGGACAGAACAAGAATTGCGTGATCCCGCTCCCGCACGCTCCTCAGAACGGTGTAACTGCATCCTTGCGCTTTGCGCATGGCATGGGGCCCCGCTCCAGCTTCATGACGACGGGCTCAAGGACGGCAGGCGGTCGTCTTCATGCAGCGTCCAGCGGGCCGCCGCGACGACGTCCTCGCTGAACTCCTTCGGGGTGTGGACCGGGCATAATGACCTTCTCCCCGCCAGCGCCTCCCAGCGCTAACGGTCAGTTGTCACCGATCCGTTCGTCACGCCCAACGTCGAGCAAGAGAGGGGCGGCCTCGAGCTATCTCTAGGGGGACGGAAGGCGACCTCAACCGATATCGTCGGACTGAGTCCAAAGGGGGAAGATCAGTGAATGAGCGAGCGGGCCGACTGCCCCGTCGAGCACTTGTCGCGGGGGTTTTGGGGGCCACAGCCACGGGCCAGCTGGTCGGCTGTGCGGCAGTTAGTAACCCTGCAGTGGCTGGCTTTCTACGTACGCTTGCCGAGCAATTGGTCGTCAGCGCAACGATCGATATTGGCAAGCAGGCGGCCACGTATGTTGGGGAGAATTGGTCGTCGGTTGTCAGCACTGTGAGTCATCGGGATGAGTGGGCCTACTCCAGGATTGGCTACGCCCGCAAGGACGTTGCGCCTGTGGTGCTTCTTGCCCTGTGGCCCAGCACGCAGGCCTCGAACCCTATGGAGGCGCAGGTGGTGGCGCTTCTCAGGCAGGGAAAGGGCATACTGCTGGAAGCCTGGGCATGGCAGACGCTAACAATGTTCGCCGAGAAGTTCCTCTCAGGTCGAGGCGGGGCTGATCTCGAGGAGGCGAAACAACTCCTAGGCTACGCGTTGACGCCGGCGAAGCCTCGTTCCAAGAAGTTTCAAACGGACGGAAAACTTGCAGCAGGGGTAACGTATTACGCCGCGAATGGTTCGTACGTCGAAATCGTGAAGATCGAGGAGTCCGATCACTCATTCACGGGACGGATCAAAGTTAGCGGAATCCCGGACGCGAGTGGAGTTGCTCGGATAGAAACATTCAAACTTCCGGCCGAGAACTGGAGTGCGTAGTCGAACGGATAGCCCGCATATGCCACTCATTGGTTCTTCATGCCAACGAGGATCGGTTTGAGTCCGTTGGGGATGGTCTCGACGCCGCACCCCAGACCACCGGCCTCAACCGGTAGGTCAGCTGTGCAACACTTACCCGGTGGCCTTCCCGGTCCCGCTGCCACAACGCGGTGTGTAGCGGGATCATACGCCTGAGTTTTGTAAGCCCGGCGCCCAGATTCCCGCGAGTCAGGGCCATCTGGTTTGGGCAACCCCGGGCTTCTTCGTCTGTGATCGGCTGATCCACTCGTCGCCACACGTGATGTGGGCCTTCGGGTGTGTCCAGGGGCAGGTCTATAGCGGAGCGCTCCCTCTCGCCTGAACAGGCCAGGGGGACGACCCCTCAGTCGGAACAATGAGCCCTCGGCGGAGGATACGAGATTCGAACTCGTGAGGGGTTGCCCCCAACCCGCTTTCCA